>NZ_JBHRYU010000018.1:0-155579 GCF_042649185.1 Cohnella sp. GCM10012308 | reverse complement strand
AGTCGGATGGCTTTGCCTTGCCCATAATCTGCTCAAAAAAGTCGCCATCGACCAAAAACGCAAACGGGACGAAGCAGGAAACTCCCCTGCTTCGTCCCGTTTGGCTATTTCGGCTTCATTTCAGCTTTTTGCTTCAACTTCAAAGGGCTTTTGGGACAGCCCCTTTCTGCCCGAAAGGGTCGTTCTCGATGAAATTAGATGTATATTTGCAGGCGTTGCGGTGAAAGAACGACGCAGGCGACGATTGGTCAGCCTATCGGAAATGCGGTCGGACGAGCCAGCGGCCGGCGTTCCCACGCAAATCGCAAATCACAAGCCGCAAACCGCAAACCGCAAATCCGGTTTCGGCTATCTGCCAAACCGCCAAACCGCCAAACCGCCAAACCGCCAAACCGCCAAACCGCCGTCAGGGCGCTCTGCGATCTCCCCTGATGGTTTTTTTGCGCGCGAAATCCTGCATTTGTGCAGAAAAGTCACAATCGTTCACTGAACAAACCGCACGATCCTTCAGAAGTGAACCGGATTGTCACTATGGCGGCGGCCGCAAGTCCCCTATAGTTGGTATCAATCCGGAAGGCATCGCCCTCCCCGGAGCTCACGAACGATACGGACGCTATAAGGCGTAAATGGAGGGGCTGAGCGACGTGCCGAAAAAATATGGCTTCTTGCAAGAGCTGGTCAAAAATCGAACCTTGTTTCTGATGCTGCTGCCGGTCCTCGCATACTTTCTCGTGAACAATTATGTACCGATGATCGGCATCTATTACGCATTCGTCCGGTTCGATTTCAACACCCCGCTCTTCCGAATGGACTTCATCGGGCTCAAAAACTTCGAGTTCCTATGGAAGTCCGGCAAGCTGACGGAGCTGACGTACAATACGATCGGCTACAACCTGATCTTCATCGGACTCGGCAACGCGCTATCCGTGACCGTGGCTATCCTCGTCAGCGAGGTGAAGAGCAAGTGGTTCAAAAAAATTACGCAATCCGTGCTGTTCCTGCCGTACTTCGTCTCCTTCGTTATCTTAAGCGTCATCGTGTTTAACATCTTCAACTTCGAGCACGGCGTGCTCAACACCGTCCTCAAGGCGCTCGGCGCGGATCCGGTCGACGTGTACAGCAAGCCGAAGGTCTGGATTCTGCTTATCGTCGTGTTTTATCTATGGAAAAGCTTCGGCTACAGCATGGTCATCTATCTGGCAGCGATCACGGGCATCGGCGAGGACTACTACGAGGCAGCCAAGATCGACGGAGCGAACACTTTCCAGCGGGCCTGGCACATCACGCTTCCGATGCTGAAAAATTCGTTCGTGATACTGCTGCTCTTCTCGCTCGGCACGATCATGAAGGGACAATTCGACCTGTTCTATCAGATGGTGGGCAACAACGGCCTGCTGTACAGCACGACGGACATCCTGGATACGTACGTATACCGCTCGCTCAAGGTGACGTTCGACATGGGCATGGCGACGGCGGCGGGCGTTTATCAATCGCTGTTCGGCTTTACGCTGATTATGGTCGTCAACGGCATCATCCGTAAAATCAACAAGGAATACGCGCTGTTCTAGGAGGGATATCGCATGAAAATCAAGGAAGACCGCTCGTCCGTCTGGTTCCAGCTCATCGCGCACGCCGTCGTCGTCGCAGGCAGCATCGTATGCATCCTGCCGTTTCTCCTGATCGTGTCGGCCTCATTTACAAGCAACGCTTCAATCATCCGCGACGGCTATAACCTGTGGCCGAAGGATTTTTCCTGGGAAGGCTACAAGGTCATCTTCCAGGTGCCGGACGAGGTGCTGCGGGCCTACGGGGTAACGTCGACGGTCACCGTCGCCGGCACGGCGATCGGCCTGCTGCTCATGACGATGGCGGGCTACGTGCTGCAGCGCAAGGACTTCAAGTACCGCAACTTTTTCTCCTTCTTTATCTACTTCACGACGCTGTTCGGCGGCGGACTCGTGCCTTATTACATGCTGGTCACCAACTACTTGAAGCTTACCGACTCGTATTACGCGCTCGTCTGGCCTTCGCTGATGACGCCGTTTCTCATCATTTTGATGCGAAGCTTCATCGGCTCGGCCGTGCCGGACGAGGTCGTCGAGTCGGCCAAGATCGACGGCGCCGGCGACTTCCTGATTTACTGGCGCATCGTGATGCCGCTGGCGGTGCCGGGCCTCGCGACCATCGGGCTGTTTCTCGCGCTTCACTATTGGAACGACTGGTTCTCGTCCGCTCTTTTCATCAACGATGCCGCCAAGTACCAGCTGCAATTTTACCTGTACAACATCATCAATACGTCGTCGTTCCTGACGAGCATCGGCGCGGGCGCAGGCATCGTTCTCTCGGAGGGCATCCCTTCGGAGACGATGAAGATGTCGATGGCGGTCGTCGTCACGGGACCGATCCTGCTCCTGTACCCGTTCGTGCAGCGATACTTCGTCAAAGGGCTCACGATCGGCGCGGTCAAAGGCTAGCTGCGTTCAGCTCCGGTTAGAACCGGCATGCGCGCATGTCCGGCTAACATAGATTATCCAATGAACAGGGAGGATTCATATGCCAACAAACGCAAAGAAAAAAGCGGCGGCCGCGCTGTCGATGGCGCTTATGGCGTCGGTAATCGCGGGCTGCAGCGGCAGCGACAAAGGGGAAGCCGGCGCTTCGTCGGCGCCTGCCAAGGCGTCCGAGTCCGCGTCGCCGTCGTCGTCCGCTTCGGCTTCGTCAACCGCCTCATCCTCCGCTTCCGCGTCGCCGGCCGGCATCGACACCTCCAAGAAGGTTCATCTCCAGTTCTACATGCTCGGCAACGCGCCGAAGGAGCTGCCGAAGGTCGAGGCCGAGATCAACAAAATGGCGATGCAAGACTTGAACGCGACCGTCACGTTTAACTTCACGACCTGGACGGATTGGGACCAGAAGTACAAGCTGCTGCTGTCGACGGGTCAGGACGTCGACCTCATCTTCACGGCCGACTGGACGCAGTATCAGCAATATGCCAAGAAGGGCGCCTTCCTGCCGCTGGACGATCTGCTGCCGACGGCGGCGCCGGGGCTGAACGATTTCGTGCCGAAGAACATGTGGGACGCGGTCAAAATCAACGGCAAAATCTACACGGTGCCGGCGACCTATCAGGAGTACGTAACCAACGGGTTCGTCTGGCGCGAGGATCTTCGCAAAAAGTATAATTTGCCCACGCCGGTCGACATCCCGACCTTCGAGGCCTACATGGACGGCATCAAGAAAAACGAACCGAGCCTGCAGCCGCTCGCGATCGGATCGGACGTTCGGGGGTCTTTGAGCGACACGTACCTCGACGTCTTCCGCGAAAAGGTAGGCGCCTTGCAGTACGGCATGTTCGCCACGTACGACAAGCCGGCCGAGATCGCGTCCTACTGGGGCTCGTCGGAGCAGCTCGAGGATCTGAAGCGGTTCAAGGGCTGGGCGGACAAAGGCTATTTCTCCAAAAACGAGCTCAACGAAAAAGCGACCAACCAGGAGAAGCTCGTGAACGGCACGGCGGCGGCGATGCTCGGCGACAATCCGACGCGCTACAATCAGACCAACGGCAATATGAAATCGCTGCATCCGGACTGGGAGCTCGGCTACACGCCGTTCGCCGTAGCGACGGGCTATGCGACGCCGGTACATCCGATCCACAACGGCTTCGCCATCCCGGCCAGCAGCAAAAACGCGGAGCGGGCCTTGGCCTTCTACGAGAAGATGGTGCTGGACAAACGTTACAACCTGTTGACCCAGTACGGGTTCGAGGGTACGAACTACACGGTCGACGGCGGGTACTACAAAATGGTCGGCGACGCCAACACGAACGGCTTCCCTCGCGAGGGCATGCAGGGCTGGGCGTGGCGCAATCCCGAGTTCATGCTGTTCGAGCCTAGCTACGACGGCGTCAAAGCGATCTTCGACCAGCTCGACAAGGTTCAAAAGCCTGACATCTATACAGGCTTCGCCGAAGACTATACGGATTATCAGGCGGAGCGGTCGGCGCTTGAGCAGGTCGAGAAGCAGTATCTGTTCCCGCTGCTGGCCGGCCAGGTCAAAGACGTCGAAGGCGGCCTGCAGACGTTCATGGACAAGGCGAAAAAGGCGGGGCTCGACAAAATCCAGGAGTCGTACAAGAAGCAATGGCTTGCGTATTTGAGCGAATCGGGTATTCAGTAAGACCGGCCGAATTGGGAAGATGACGGAAGAAAACCTGCAGGGCACCGCTAGAGGGCGGTCTCCTGCAGGTTTTTGCGCGATTGCGTAAGGAGCGTGCCAATTGTTGATCTACGTTCGCACTTTCACCACTTGAGCCCGGTTCGTCCGCCAACTATGAATCCGCCTGCACGCTTGCGCCCTGCGCCTTGCGGAATTCCACCGGCGTCACGCCCGTGAGCTTCTTGAACATGCGATGAAAATAGGAGCTGTTCGTAAAGCCGGTCCGCTCCGCGACCTCGGCGACGGGATCGTCCGACGTCATGAGGATGGCTTTGGCTTTTTCGATCCGGACGTTGTTGATCATGTCAACGATCGTCGTAAACGTATGCTGGCGATAGACGCGGCTCACATGGTAGGTCGACATCTTCAGCTCCTCGGATATCGAATTCAGGCTCAGGTTCGAGTCGTCGTACCGGGTTTCGATGAGGACGTTGATTTTGCGGATCAGGTCCTCTTGCTTGTTGCTTCGCTTTTCGAACACCTTGGCACTTAGTTGGCTGAAAAAACGGCCCATCGCTTCTGTCAGCCCGTCGAGCGTCTCGTATTGATCGATGCCGGGAATGCTGAGATCCGCGCCGATGCCGAGCTGCAGCGAGCCGTTCCGCTCGATCTCCGCCAGCATGTTGCCGAGCGTGACGGCTACGTGGTTTGCCGCGGATTGGGTGACCCTGAACGGAGCGTCCGCCGTCTCGAGCAGGATATCCCGATACAGGACGGCCGCTTCCTCCGCTTTGCCCGCGACGAGAGCGTCCAACATCTTTTTTTCCTTGCCTGCGGAAAAGGAATAGCGGTCGCCGGAGCCGGGCGTTGCCTGGATGAGCGCGCCGCAACCGCGGAAGAAGCGCAGGTCGGTGGCTTCCCGGGCCAGCTTGTACATGGCGTGCAGCTCGTGCGGACTCTTTGTGGCCGGCGTCAGCGAGACCGTGAGCCCGATGCGCAGAAACTCCGCGCACGCGTCCTGAATCTCCTTGAGCATCGCCAGCAGCGCCTCCGCATCCTGCTCCTGTCCGCCTGTATTAATCATCATGAGGATGCCGTCGTCCTCGAGATCCACCGTATCCGCGCCGTATAGCTTGGACGAGATCTCGGCGGCGATGTTCATGATCGCGAACTTGTAGGTAAGCAGATCCTTGGCGCTCTGGCTGCGCATCCGGTCGAAGCCGTCGATGCGCAGGAGCGCCAGCTGATACGGCTCCGTGAAGTCGAAGGCGATGCCGGCGCTGCGCAGCTTTTCCAGCTGAAAGGCCGGATCGAAGTCTTGAATTTGAATGAGCTTGCGCAGCGTGTTCTGGCGCAGCGTGTAGCTGCTGTTGCGCTTTTCGGATTCCAGGTCGGACATGCGTTTCTCGATCCGGTTAATCGGCACGTACAAATAGCGGGACATGAGCCAAGAGAGCAGCAGCCCGACGGCAAGGATCGCGCCGGCGACCTGCAGCGTCTTGCCGCGAATGTCCTTCGTCTTATGCGTAATCTCAGCGTACGGCGTGATCCGGACATAGTGCCATTCGTACGGCGTAGGCGCAGTGTATGTGACGAGCGACTTCGCGCCCTCGAACTCGGCGACGGCAAAGCCGGATTCCGGCTTGGAAACGAAGCTCTGCAGCAGCGCAAGATCCGGCTGGCCGAGCTTCACGCTCATCAGATTATCGACGGACCGCACGACATCGTGATCGTCAAGCAGGTATGTGCGTCCTGCGCTCGCGGTCTCGGCTTTGCCAAGCTCCCTGTTGATCCAGGAGGCCGACAGATTGACGATGACGGCGGAGTTGATCTCCCGGTTGAAATTGATGGCATCGTAGCACAAGTACGTATAAACGCCGAGATCAGGCGCGCTTGCCGATGCCGACTTGATCGTTCGCGGGATCGGCGTAAAAGGCTTGTAATCCCTGTATCGGCTCAGAATATCGAGGATACCCGCGTCCTGCAGCTCGGACTCGCGCCATATGCCTTCCTGCCCGTTTTGCGCAGCGATATAGTAGTAGCCCGAAGCGGGATTGTAGACGTAGATCGATTGGATAAAGGGCATCGTAGACAAATAATTGCGCAGGTCCAGCATCGCCGCTTGCGTATCGAAGGCGTCGGGCTTGCTGTAATACAGCATCTTGGTAATCGCGCTGTTGCGATAAATCTGGAAGGCTACGGTCTGCGCGCTTTCGGTCGTGTTGGCGACGGCCTTGCCCGTCTGCCGCAGGCTGGCGAGATCGTTTTCGACGGCTTCGTCCTGCAGCACGCCCGTGAAGATTAAATAAAAAATAAAGTTGCTCGCGATCAGGACGAGGACGATGCTCAGGGTAAGTCCCAGCAAGAGTCTCACGTACAGCTTGCCATTGCGGCGGATCCGGTTTAGGCGCATCGATGGGCTCCCTTCGGGTTTCTGGGCATTGAGCGGATCGAAGGTGTTTGTATCATTATATATTCGGGATGTGAACGGTTACAGTGGCTGAATTCCCCAGTTATGAACGAAAGCGGGATTGAACGGTGAACAATCCGGGCATCGGTGAACGATTTTGCGCATTGCGTGGCGTTTGTGGCCGGAAGATCAAGGAATTGACAACAACTGGGTTCATCGTCTAAGGTCGGAGTAGAGCCGAGGCGCCGGGCCGGTCTATTCCGGTACGGCGGCGAGCATTACGCAAAAAAGACAGTGAAGCCGCGATGAACGCGGATGCGGGGAGGCGAAGATAGATGTGGAAAATAACGAAGGCCGAGACGAACGGGGGCGAGCCGGTGGCCGTCGTGAGCGGGGATGTCATCAGGGACGTCCGCGACGCCCTGGATATGATGGCGAATGTGCGGTACGAGACGAGTCTTGATCGCATTGTAATCGACGGCACGATGCTCGACGCCGCATTTTACGACTTGAAGACGAGATTGGCCGGGGAGATCGCGCAGAAGTTCGTCAACTATCAGGTTAAGCTCGCGATTGTCGGAGACTTCTCCGGGTATACAAGCAAGAGCTTGCGGGATTTTATTTACGAATGCAATCAAGGCAAGGATCTTTTTTTCTTGCCGACGGAATCGCAAGCGATCGAAAAGCTCGGCGCGACGCGTTAATAAAGGATAAATTTGATTGAGAGATGGGCACGGCGAACGCCTGCTTTTCATACCTTATCAAAAGCGTTAAAAACTTACCGATGAGGTAACTGCCATGCCATCTATAATTGGAAAAGTAAAAATTCTCAACGTCAACCAGGGCTCGAACGTCCAATTCGGCGATACGGGCTTCATATCTTTGACCAGCACCTCTAAAAATTACGGCGGTGCCGCTTCCTTTTCGCCAGGGGATGCTTTCGGCAGCGTCAGCAACAACCAGCTGAGCAAGACCAACACGGTCGATACGGATGCGGTCGACAACTCCAACGTTGTTTGAACTGCTCGCGGGTAATAAGAAACGAGGCGGAAGGCACTAGTTGCGGAGTATGAAGCCTGAAGCGACCCATCCATTTCGGGAGGATGAACGATGAAGCCACGCATTACAGTGTTGACGTTAGGCGTCGAAGACTTGGAGAGATCGCTGGCCTTTTACAGGGACGGATTGGGCTTGCCTACCGAAGGCATCGTCGGAACGGAGTTCGAGCACGGCGCGGTCGCTTTTTTTGACCTGCAAGCGGGCATGAAGCTGGCTATCTGGCGCCGCCGGGATCTCGCGCACGAGGCGAAGGTCGTCCAGACGCCTTCCAGTTCGACGGAAATGACGATCGGACATAACGTGACAAGCAAAGAAGAGGTCGACCGGGTCATCGATCAAGCGCGACAGGCGGGGGCCGTCGTCACCGATCCCGCGCACGATACGTTCTGGGGCGGATATTCCGGACACTTCATGGACCCGGACGGCCACTTGTGGGAGATCGTATGGAATCCGGCTTGGGATTCGGACTTGCTTTAACGCTCCGCCGAAGCTATCATGGGCATACAAAGTCCATCATAGAGGTGTGCCAATGAAGTTTTCGCAGGCGACGGATTACGCGCTCCATGCCATGATGTTTCTGATGAGCCAAGCGCCGGACAAGCCCGTAGGGGTGCAGATACTAGCCGACAGACTCGGCGTTTCCCAGACGTATCTGTCCAAAATGCTGAGCAAGCTGGTCAAAGCGGGGCTGATCGGCTCCGTGTCAGGTGCCAACGGCGGCTACCGGCTTAAGGCGCATTACGAACGAATTTCTTTTTTGGACGTCATCCATGCGATCGAAGGGACGGCATCGATTTTCGAATGCGGCCTGAGTCACGGGGAAGATTGCATGATTCAGAGGGTCGTCATGGCTGCCGAGCAACAGATGGAGCAGTACTTGAGCGACAAAAAGATCATCGATGTCGCCAGACAGCTTACGTTGTAACGAAAGAGGCCGCAGAGGCCTCTTTTTCGTTATTCCGCTTCCTTTTTTTCATAGGCGATCAGCGTGACCGCATGCCCGCTGGCAGTCGTCAGTTCCTGCTCCAGCCGCTTCAGTTCGTCGAGCTGCTCATCCTCGAGTGCCGCAAACGCATACCGGGAATCGTCCATCGCCATGCCTCCTCGCTTTTATTGCCCTCGCTTTTATTGCCCGCGCTCCTTATTATGGTCGAACCCGCTTGCGCTTATGAGCTTTTCAGCATCGCGGCAACGGTTCATATTCAATTCACATTCGCGCCTTAGTATCCGTATTAATCAGTTCAACAGGAGGAGAATGAAGATGAACGCGATACACGTAAAGGATAAGGCGGCGTACGGCGGCGAATGGGCTGTCGAGGCGTCGGGGCTCGTCAAAGCGTTCGGCAGCAATCGCGCAGTGGACGGCGTAAGCCTGAACGTGCGCGCAGGTTCGATCTACGGCGTGCTCGGTCCCAACGGCGCGGGCAAGACGACGACGATCCGGATGCTGGCGACGCTGCTTAAGCCCGATGGGGGCTCGGCGCGAATTTTCGGACATGACGTGACCAAGGAATCCCAGATCGTCAGGCAATTGATCGGGGTGACCGGCCAGTACGCCTCGGTCGACGAGTCGCTTAGCGCCACGGAAAATCTCATTATTTTTTCCCGGCTGCTCGGGCTTGGCCGTGCAGAGTCGAGGCGGAAGGCCGCGGAGCTGCTGGAGGAATTCGGCTTGACGGAGGCGGCCAAGCGGCCGCTCAAAAACTTCTCGGGCGGCATGCGGCGGCGGCTGGACCTTGCCGCGAGCCTGATTGCTCAGCCGCCGCTCATCTTCCTGGATGAGCCGACGACGGGACTCGATCCCAGGACGCGGGCCCAGATGTGGGAGACGATCCGCAGGCTGGTGAAGACGGGCTCGACCGTCCTGCTCACGACGCAGTACCTTGACGAAGCGGATCAGCTGGCCGACCGGATCGCGGTCATCGACCGCGGCATCGTCGTCGCCGAAGGCACCGTCGACGAACTGAAGGCATCGGTCGGCACTTCATCGCTTCACTTGAGGGTGCAAGATCAACCCGCGATCGCGGAAGCGAGGCGGATCGTCGAGCGGGTGCTCCAGGTGACGTCCAGCGTGACGTCGGAGGCCGGCAAGATTACGGCGCCGATGGCGGACGCCGATCGGGTGACCGATCTGCTCGTCGCGCTGCGCGAGTCGGGCATCCGGCTCTCCGAGATCAGCGTGCAGAAGCCGACGCTTGACGAAGTGTTCTTGACGATTACCGGCCATGGGGCGCAGGAAGCGCCTGCCCCGGATGCGCCAGCATCCCGCCGCAAACAGGAGGTCACGCTATGAAAAGCACGACTGCCGTCCATCCGGCCGCCCGGCTTAAAAACCGCACGAGCTTCGGCCAATCCGTCCGCCACTCGCTGACGATGGCGTATCGCGGCCTGCTCAAGATTAGGCGCACGCCCGAGCAGCTGTTCGACGTCACGCTGCAGCCGATCATTTTTACGCTCATGTTCACCTATATTTTCGGCGGGGCGATCTCCGGCGACGTTATCAGCTACCTGCCCGTCATCATTCCGGGCATTCTCGTACAGACCGTCATCACGACCTCGATCGTAACCGGCGTGCAGCTGCGCGAGGACATGGACAAAGGCGTGTTCGACCGCTTCAAGTCGCTGCCTATCGCGCGTATCGCGCCGCTCGCCGGGGCGCTGCTCGCGGATACGATCCGGTACACGATCGCCACCGTACTGACCTTCGGCATGGGCTATATTATGGGCTATCGCCCCGACGGCGGCCTCGGCCATGTCGCGATCGCCGCGCTGCTCGTCATCTTCTGCTCGTGGGCGATCAGCTGGATTTTCGCTTTCTTCGGCGTCATCGCCAGGACGGCTTCGAGCGTTCAGGGCATCTCCATGATCGTGCTGTTCCCGCTCACCTTCCTCTCCAACGCTTTCGTGCCGACGAAGACGATGCCAAAATGGCTGCAATGGTTCGCAGACATCAATCCGATCTCGCATCTGGTGACGGCCGTCCGCGATCTTGCGAACTCGGGCACCGTCGGCTGGGACCTCGGCATCTCGCTGATCGGCGCGGCCGTCATCGTCGCGATCTTCGCGCCGATCACGGTACGGGCTTACATGCGGCGTACGTAGGAGGGAGTGAGGCGCGCGGGGCGGTCCGCGAACGCCAACTCCTCCAATATCCGCAGCTCCGCACATCAAAGACCCCGAGCGCTCACAGGCTCGGGGTCTTGTCGCATCGCATAAGCTTTGTTACTTAATAGAAGCTTCGTAAATGTTGCGGACCGATTCGGACAGCAGCGCGTCAAACGCCTCGTCCGATTGTCCGGCGCTGAGGCCCTCGGACAGCGCGCGAGAGAAGCTTGCGATCAGGCCGTTGTTGCGCGCGAGACGCTCGTTGGCTTCGGTCTGAGCGTAGCCGCCGGACAGGGCGACGACGCGCACCACATGCGGCTCCTCGATCAGCTCGGCATAGAAGTTGTCCTCGGTCGGAATGGACAGCTTGAGCATGACCTTAACGTCAGGCCCGAGCGCGGCAAGCTGCGAGAGGATTTCGGCCTTGAGCAGCTTCTCCGACTCCGCTTTGTCCGCGCTGGCGATATCCACTTCGGGCTCGATGATCGGCACGAGGCCAGCCGCCGCGATTTGTTTGCCGATGGCGAACTGCTGCTCCACGACCTGCCGGATTCCCTCCGGATTCGCCTCTTTGATGAGAGAGCGCATCTTGGTTCCGAAGATGCGCCGCTCGACGGCACGCTCCAGCAGCGCGTCGAGTCCGTCGATTGGCTTGAGCAATTGAACGCCGTCCGACTGCTCGGCAAGACCCTTGTCTACCTTGAGAAAAGGTACGATGCCTTTCTTTTCCCACAAGTAGTCCGCGGTCAGCAGCCCGTCGATCTCCCGGTCCATCGTATTCTCGAACAGAATGGCCCCGAGAATGTGCTGCGAATCGAACGCCGGGCTCTTGATGATGCGCGTCCTCATTTCGTGAACGACCGCATACATTTCTTCCTCGCCCGAATAGCTGCTCTCCGCTACCCCGTACTGCAGCAGCGCCTTGGGCGTACTCCCGCCGCTCTGATCCAGGGCCGCGACGAAGCCCTTCCCCGTGCGAATCCGTTCCAGTTGTTCCGCGTTCATCGATGTTGCTCCTTCCGGAATTAAGAGTATCGTGAGCGAATGGCAGCCTTGTCCATCTCATCATAGCATTTTATGCCTCGGTTGCATAAGCGGGGAAATTCGCAGGCCGTCGCATAACGGCTTCCGGGACTCCGATCATCGGGATCTTGACAGGTTAACAAACGATTTCGCAGGCTTGCCGTCTTTCGGCGCGAAGCGGCGCGGTGCTATCATGAACCAAGGGCCTGCCTGCAAACGCTTTACGGCGGCGGGCGGCAAGTCCGAATCGACAAGCAGCGAGGTGCGTTTTCATTGCAGGAGCAGACATTCCTTCCGTTCGGCTTTCAATATTACCGGTCTCCGACGCCTTATCGCGACCAATGGGAGCCGGATCTCCGGCAGATCGCCGGGATGGGCTTCAACTGCGTCAAGTATTGGGTACAATGGCGGGCAAGCTCGCCGGCGCCAGGCGCTTTCGTATTCGACGATATCCTCGAGCTCATGGACCTGGCGCATAAGCATGGGTTAAAAGTCGTGCTGAACGTTATTTTCGATGTAGCTCCGGCCTGGTTTTACAAGCTGTATCCCGAATCGATAATGATCGCGGCGGACGGCTCCTTCGTGGAGCCGCGCGCGCTCAGCTACCGGCAGATCGGCGGCGCGCCGGGACCTTGTTACCATCACGAGCCCGCGCAGGTCGAGAAGGACCGCTTCCTGGCCGCGGCCGTGCAGGCGCTGCAGCATCATCCGGCGCTATGGGTATGGGATCTGTGGAACGAACCCGAGCTGACCACGGGCATCAAACGTCAGCTTAGCTTCGACAACATGGTCTGCTATTGCGACGCCTCGCTCAACGAATTCGAGGCATGGCTGGCGCGCAAATACGGCGATATCCAAGGACTGAACGCCGCTTGGCAGCGCAATTACGCCGACTGGTCCGTGATCGAGCCGCCGAGAGGCCAGGCCGTATTCAACGATTTCGTCGACTGGCGCCTGTTCATGTCCGATGCGCTGACCGACGATCTGAAGCGGCGGGCCGCCGTCGTGAAGCAGTACGACCTGGCGCATCCCGTCATGGCCCATACGGTGCCGGCGCCGATCTTCAATCTCGTCACGGCGGGCTCCGACGACTTCAAGCTGGCCGAGCCATGCGACCTTTTCGGCAACAGCCTGGGCTCTTCGGCCTGGTCGGCGGATCTGCTGCTGTCGGCAGCCAAGGGCAAAAAAGTGATCAACTCCGAGATCCACGCGCTGCCCGGCCATACGGCGATGAAGCCCAAAAAGCTCGAATTCCGCGAGCTGAAGCGGCACATTTTCATTCCGCTCGCGCGGGGCATAACGGGCTTCCTGTTCTGGCAGTACCGGCCCGAAGTCCTGGGACACGAAGCGCCGGCTTGGGGCAGCACGTACCTGGACGGAAGTAAGACGCCTTGGCTGAGAGACATGTCCGAATTGAACCGGATTTTGCAGGACAACCGGGAGGCGATCGAGCAAGCGTCGCGGCCGTCGGACGGGATCGCGATCCTGTTCAGCCCGGACAACCAGATCGCGAACTTCGCCGCGCACGCGCACCTGGATACGTACAACGATTCGGTCCAGGGCGCGCACCGCTTGCTGCACGATTTGAACTACAAAGTCGAGTTCGTCCACGAGCACGACCTGACGAGCGAAGGGCTTGCGGCGTACCGCTGTCTCTGGATGCCGTATCCCCTTTACCTGAACGATCGGGTAACCGGCGTCATCCGCGAGTGGGTGAAGGCCGGCGGGCTGTTGATCTCCGAGTGCTCCTTCGGCGCGCTGATGGCGGAGAACGGCAGCCACAGCTACCAGGTGCCGGGCTATGGCTTCGACGAAGTGTTCGGCGTGCGAGAGACGTGGATTCACTCCGTGGAGCATCTGGACCACAGCTACCATAACGTAACGATCGAGTCGTCCGCATCCATCCCGCTCGCGAGCAGGTCGGCGGCGGGGCGCGAGGGCGATTCCGCTCAAGGTCACGGTTCCTATTACAAGACGGATATCGCGTTAAAAGAAGGCGTAAAGGTATTGGCCGAATTTGCGGAGGACGGAGCGCCCGCAATCACCGTCGCGTCCTTCGGTAAAGGGAAAGCCGTCTGGATCGGCACGCTGCTTGCCGCGGCTTACCGGCAGGACGGACTGGAAGGCACGCTGTGCATGATTCGAGGCTTGTTGACCGACGAGTTGGGTCTTCAGCCGCACGTCGACGTGCGCGGCGGCACGATCCGCGCGGACATTTCCTCGTGGACGGAAAACGGGGGCGAGCAAAGCCTGCTGTTCGTTCACAATTGGGGAGAGGGGACATCCGAGACGGAGGTTATCCTGCCGGGAGCCGTCGGCAGCGTCGTCCCCTGGTTCGAGGATGGAGCGGCCGCGCTCGAGACGGCGAGCGTCCTAGACGCGAAGCGTCTGCGCGTTCGACTGGAAGCCGACGATTTCCAAGTGTACCGTTTATCGTAGCGCATATTTGTCCTTTCGGTTGCAGGGGCGAAGGTCTAGTGCTCGGATACGACCTCGGCATACGGGACGCAGCTCGGGCAGATCGTACTATATTAATAGAAGAAACACGTTAAAGCGGGATTGCACAGAGAGGTCTGACGACCTCCGGCGGTCCTGCTTTTTTTCTGGAGAGACAACTTCCAGCCTATCCATTTCATTGCTAAGCTACCGCTTTCGCAGCATTTCCGCATATGGAAGCCGGCGCAAAAAAGTTATACTATAAGGTGTCAACTCTTCGCATGCAAGCTCGCATAGCGATGAACCGGAGGTCCCCGCTGATGAACTTATTATCTTACGTAAACCCGCTGCAAGGCACGGATTCCGTCTTTACTTACTCGAACGGCAATACGCTGCCGCTTATCGCAAGGCCCTGGGGCATGGCGTCCTGGAGCCCCCAATCCGACGAAGCGGGCGCCGGCTGGTTTTTTCACCCGTCGCACCGCCGATTCCAGGGCCTTCGGCTCACGCACCAGCCGAGTCCGTGGATCCGGGATTACGGGCATCTGATCGTCATGCCGCAGAGCGGTCCGCTTTACCTGAAGCCAGACGCCCGGGCGGCCTTCTATCGGTCCCAGGAGATGATCGTACGTCCGGACTACTTCCGTATCCGGCTGCCGCGCTATCAGGCGTCGATGGAGCTGGTACCCGGCATGAGGAGCGCAAGGCTGCGCTTCACTTTCGAAGACGGGCAGGACGCGCGCATCGTCCTTTCGCCATTTGAAGGGAATTCTTCTATCCGGATCGAGGCGGACGGCCGCAGAATCACCGGCTATACCCGGGCGCATCACGGTGAGGCGCATCCGGACTTTGCGATGTACTTCGCGATGGACTTCGATTGCGGCATCGTCCCGGACAAGAGCGGGACGTTCGCCGGCGACGACTATGCGCCAACAGGGCTGACTGAAGGCGCAGGGGAGCGAATCGGCGGTTACGTCGGGCTGGACCTCCCCGCATCGGGCATCGTCAATGCCAGGATCGGCACCTCGTTCATCAGCCTGGAGCAGGCGGTGTGGAACATGGAGTCTGAGATCGGCGGCTTCAGCCTGGAGCAGCTTCGCGAGCAGACATCGGCGGAGTGGGAGCGGCGCCTCGGCACCATCCGCGTCGAGGGCGACGATACGGAGGCGCTGCGAACGTTTTACACCTGTCTCTATCGGACCTGCTTGTTCCCGCGCACCTGGCACGAGTACAAGCCGACCGGCGAGCAGGTTCACTTCAGTCCGTACGACGGGACCGTCCATGCGGGTCCGATGTATACGGATATCGGCTTCTGGGATATTTACCGGACGAGTCTTCCGCTATACAGCCTTCTGTTCCCATCGCTGCTCGGAGAGATGATCGAGGCCTGGACCAACGTATACAAGGAAAGCGGCTGGATGCCCAAGTGGATGTCGCCTGCGGAGCGCAGCGCGATGCCGGGCACGTTGATCGACGCGGCGATCGCGGACGCTTATGTGAAAGGGATAAGCGGCTTCGACGTGCAGGCTGCCTACGAGGGACTTCGCAAGCATGCGCTCACGGCTGCTGCCGACGGGGTTCATGGCCGCACCGGCCTGAAGGATTACTTGCATTTCGGATATTTGCCCGCGAATTTATACCATGAGAGCGTCAACAATGCGCTGGATTATCACTATGGCGACTTCTGCATCGCGCAGATGGCCAAAGGACTCGGACGCGAAGAGGACTATCGCGTCTTTATGGACCGGGCGGCGAATTATAAACGTCTGTTCGATACGAACACGGGCTTCATGCGGGGCGTTGACGATCAGGGGAAATGGCAGGAGCCGTTCGATCCGCTGCAATGGGGGGATCCGTACTGCGAAGGCGGCGCCTGGCAGTGCAGCTGGGCCGTGCCCCACGATATCGCCGGACTGACGGAGCTGATCGGCGGCAGCGAAGCCATGATTCGCAAGCTGGACGAGCTCATGACGATGGCGCCCGCCTTCCGCGTCGGATCGTATCGCGCGGAGATTCACGAGATGTCGGAGATGGCGGCGGTCGACTTTGGCCAGTTCGCGATCAGTAACCAGCCGAGCTTCCACATTCCGTACATGTACGCGGCGATCGGCAAGCCGGCGAGCACGCAATATTGGGTGCGGAAGACGATGAAGGAGCTGTTCGGCAGCGGCCCGGACGGCCTTCCCGGCGACGAAGACAACGGGAGTCTCGGTGCCTGGTACATCTGGGGGGCGATTGGCCTTTATCCGTTTACGCCTGGCGTTCCCTCGTACGTGCTCGGCAGCCCGCTGTTCAGGAAGGCGACGATACAGTTGGAAAACGGCAGGACGCTGGACATCGGAGCTGAGTCATATAGAGCGGACCGGGTCTATTGGGACAAGCTGCTAGTAAACGGGAAGCCGTGGGAAGCATTGTCGATCTCCCACGAGCTGCTCGCTTCGGGCGCCGATCTAAGGTTCCATATGGCGGATGCGCCGGCCGAGCGTGTCGTGTCCGGCGATGCCTTGCCCTATTCCATGAAAAACGAGGCTGCTAGCCATAACGAGCCCTAAGCGGTTGTTCGCTCGACTTCTCTACAGTAGGGGATAGCGCCACTTTACCACACAAACGTCCCATCGCCTTCTCCACAGAGGGGGATGGCACGAATTCGTCGCGGGAACGTCCCATCGCCTTCTCCACAGAAGGGGATGGCGCGAATTCGTCACGGGAACGTCCTATCGCCTTCTCTACGGAAGGGGATGGCGTGAAATCATCGCGCAAACGTCCCATCGCCTTCTCCACAGAAGGGGATGGCGCGAATTTGCCGCACAAACGTCCCATCGCCTTCTCAACAGAAGGGGATGGCACGAATTTGCCGCGCAAACGTCCCATCGCCTTCTTCACAGAAGGGGATGGCGCCGATCGGCCGAGCCAACGCGCCAAACAAAAGAAGCCATCGCCTCCATTATGGAAGGCGATGGCTTCTTTTATGCCCTCGTATAAACGTTTTCGCCCTGCACCCATACCTCCCGGATGTTCTCCGGACGCGCGAGGTACATGATCTTCTGGAAAATCTCGTGCAGCGGCTCGTCCTCGCTGAATACGGGCAGCTTCGCGCCGGCAAGCGCGATGTCGACGATCTGCGCGTCCCAGGCGTAGCCCTCAGCCAGCCGGCCGATCGGCAGGCTCAGCGCTTCGCCGCCGCCGGCGGTCGCCAGGTAGAAGGCTTCGTCGATCGTAATGCGGGAGGCCGGTACGCCGCGCGCGTCCGCGGGGAGCGCGGGATTCACGCCGTCCTCCAGCATTCTGGACGAGATGACCGCCTGCCGGGCATTGTCGTACAAGCTCGGCGAATAGCCGCCCGAGACGTCGGAGCCAAGACCGATCTCGACGCCTTTATCCATCCAGCGGGCGATCGGGATGACGCTGTTCGCGAAGTAGGCGTTAGAGATCGGGCAATGGCCGATCGCCGTTCCCGTCTCGGCGAAAAGCGCCGCATCGCCATCGTCGAGAAAGTTGCAGTGCGCCATGACGGACTTGTCGCCGAGCAAGCCGAAGTCGCGGAGCGCGACGGCGTCGCGCTTGCCCAGCCGGTCCTGCACGTACCCGTGCGCCCAGTCGCTCTCGCTGCAGTGGGACTGGACGTGCGTATCGTGCTTCGCGGCGAGCGCGCCCAGTCCTTCTAACGCCTCGTCCGTACAGCTCGGGATGAACCGTGGCGTCACCACTGGATATACGCCTTGCTTGACGTTTTTCGCCAGCTCCTTGACCGCAATGATGAACGCTTCGGTGTCCGCCAGCGCCGCTGCGGCATCGGCATCGCGGTAGTACGCGGGATTTTGCGCCGGATCGTCCATGACGACTTTGCCGACCAGGCCGCGCTGTCCCTTTTTCGCGCAGATCTCGGCCAGCAGCAGACTGGCTTCCTTGTGGATCGTGGCAAAATAAAGAGCGGTCGTCGTGCCGTTCGCGAGCAGAGAGGCGACAAGGTCGTCGTATACCTCGGCCGCGAAGCTCAGATCCGCGAACTTCGACTCCAGCGGAAACGTGTGCGTATGCAGCCAGTCGTAAAGCGGCACGTCGAGCGCCGTACCGGACTGCGCCCACTGCGGCGCGTGCACGTGCAGATCGACGAAGCCGGGCAGCAAATATTGTCCAGGCGCCAGTTGCCGATAGCGATCCGTATCCGCGTATTCGCTTCGAACAGCCTCGTAATCCGGAGCTCCCGGCGCGATCGTCCTCGCGATCAAGCCATCCGCTTTTACGCAAAACAAATTTTCCTGTAAAATATCGATTTCTTTCGGAGATCGGGCGGTAAACGCCGTTCCCTGAAACACATGCGTATAGTTCATCGCTCGTTCGTCTCCTTGCCATTTCGCATTTGAATTTTTATCATTATAGGGAATCTGAATCGCTAAGTCCATGCAGCGGCAACATCGTTGTGCGCGCGACCGATATATGGCGATCCGTTAGGCCATGCTAGCCAATAATACAGCAAGGAGGGATCGAGGATGAAGCCGATAGCAGGACAGGTGCCTTTCGGATACGAGCCGCCGGTCAAGAGTGAAAAAGGAACGCTCATTTATTATGACACGTTCGAAGATACGACGGACGATGCGCTCGGTATTGCCGCCGAAACCGCCAAGGCGCGTTCGTTTGCGCGGTTCGTGCTCTATCCGATCCACGAGGAGACGGCGAAGCGAATGTCCAAGGAACCTGTGAGCGCCTATTATAAGAGAGAAAAGCGGTTGACCGAATGGGTCAGAGAGCGGGAATCAGGCGAGCCCGCACCGGAGATCGACCGTTGGGAAGGCAAAAGAAAGAAGTATACGCCCATAGAGGCTGCGCTGCGCCATTTGACGGAAACGCTGCCAGGGCCGCATTTCGTTTATATGACGCCGGCTACTGCGAATCTTTTCGCTTCCTACGACGTGTTTGACGGTTGGATAGCGAAGCTGCGGCTTGTGCTGTCGGCCGTACCTGCCCATCCGGCGCCAAAGCTCGTTCAATATCGCAACCGGTGGAGCCTGGCGTGGGAGGATGAATAACGTTCATGCGAGGCTCGACTGACGAATTCAATTATATTTTGTCAAACCAAAGCTCTTATCCTCCTTGGATGAGGGCTTTCTTTAATGGTACGAACTGACGCATGAATCCGCTTACTTTCTCTCATGATTCTCATACAAATCCGCGCCCAGCTTCAATTTCACGCAGCGGTGTTCCAAGAAGCTAAAGCCGTAAAAACGCTTTATCATAGAATTAATGCAAAATATGGATGCAGATTAATAAATTCACTTAATCCTAATGAAGCGGAAAAATAGGTCTAAAGAACTAAAGTCTTGATATCAAGACATATAGCCTTGCAAATAATGTCATTCGCAAATTCGACTTGGACTCCGCACTATGGCATACGTCTGCCCCTAAAATATTGGGTAATTCTGGATCGAATAGCATTCGAACGATTCTCGGTCATGACCGAAGGCACATCAAACCTTATCTAACTACCCAGTCAATAATCGGTACTCCCGTAGCATGGGCATGTCAATTTCGGCAAGGTATGTTGAAAATGAACGTCGATGCTTAGAAGTGAGGGACCCTGACGAAAAGATTTGAAATTTCTCATTATAATACATGACGGGAAGGCGATGATGGGATGGCCATGCAGAGCAAGGTGGAACCGTACTTACTGTTCGAGGAACGCAACCGGATCGCAGAAGAACTCCACGATCGCATTTGCCCGCATTTATTCGGCATCACCTATGCGGTGCACTCCGCGGAGCACGATTGGGAAGGCATGACGAGCACGCAGCATCTGGCGCTGCTGCGCGACATTCAGGAGGCGGCGGCGGAAGCGACGCGGGAGCTGCGCAAGACGATATACGATCTGAGCGTATCCGACCACGGGGACGTTTCGTGGCTTGGCGGCGTGGAGTCGCTGCTCGCGAGCCAGGCGAAGCTGAGCGGCGTCCGGATCCGGTTCCGGCCGCCTGCGCCCGACCGGCGGCTAAGCGTGCACCACCAGAAGGCATTGTACCGGATCATCGCCGAGGCCAGCGCCAATGCGATTCGTCACGGCGAGTGCAGCGCGGTCGACATCAAGCTGACGCTTCGGCCCTGCTCGGCCACGCTCCGGATCGCGGACAACGGCAAGGGGTTCGACGTCGGCGGTACGCTGCAGCGGGAAGAAACTTCGGGCTTCGGCTTGAGCAATATGAAGACGCTCGCCGCCGCACTTGGCGGCAGCCTGCAGATCGACAGCGAAGAGGGGGGCGGCACGCGTATCGTCGTGCGCCTGCCGCTGTCCGACGTACGCGAAGAAAAGAACGAAAACAAGTTTTAACGAAAACAAGTTTTAAGGAAGTGATGACATGAAAATCGTAATCGTTGACGATCATCCTCTCGTCCGCAAAGGACTGAGAGCCGTCCTGTCGGGCGAAGAGGGCATCGAGATCGCGGGCGAGGCCGAAACCGTACTGGGCGCACTCTCGGTCGTAGAGACGACGAATCCCGATCTTGTCATATTGGATATCCGGCTCGGGGCGGACTCCGGCTATGACCTGGTCCGGTCGCTGCGGGGGCTGCACTGCCGGTTTATGATGCTGACCTCCTCGGCTTCCGAGGCCGACATCCGCAGAGCCAAGGAGTGCGGAGCGGACGGCTATGTGCTCAAGGACGCGGCGCCGGACGAGCTGCTGCTCGCCATCAAGATGATTGGCCGCGGGCGCAAGTACTTCGATCAAAGCCTGCTCGGCACGCTGCTGCGCAAAGAATCCGACGATCCGCTCGAAAAGCTGACCCCGAAGGAGCGGGAGGTATTGGTCGCGCTCGGGGAGGGCTTGTCCAATGGCGCCGTGGCCAAAAAACTGGTCATCAGCGAGTTCACCGTCAAGAAGCATGTGAGCCGGATTTTCCAAAAGCTGAACCTGACCGACCGCACTCAGGCGGCTTTGTTCGCGCAGTCGCAGGGCATCGGGGACTTCGAACCGCCTGATATCCGCACCGAGGGCGGCTTCGCCCTCCCGAATGGTACTAAAGTATAATATCCATACCTACCGACGCGGCACGATGGGGGCTTCCGATGAAGAAGCAAAATCATCCTGCCGCGTAATAGTTTTGAAAGTCGCGAGCGATTTACAATAAAAGCAGGACGGGGCAGGGGAGGCAAAAACGGAAGCGAATATCGGAAAAATGAGTCAGATTATTCTGATATTTATTCCTTTTTCAAAAAGAATTCAGCATCGGAGGAAGCGTCTTGGAAATTCAACGGTATTGGAGCATCGTTAGGAAAAGGCTCTGGTTGATTGCCTTGATTACGATCGTCATGTGTACAGCGGTCGGTTATTATACGCAACAGGTGAGACCGACTTATCAGGCAGCCGCAAAGCTGATGGTGTATAAGAGCGATGTCCCCGACAGTACGACCTCAGCGCCCGACACAGGCGCGATCAACTCCAACATATTGCTGATCAAAACCTTCAAGCAGCTGATCCTCACACCCCGAATTTTGGACAAGGTCGTCGCCGCTTATCCCGATCTTCATACTTCGGCCGGAGAGCTGGCCGGAAAGATCGGAATCTCGTCCGTAAGCGAGACGCAGATCATGACCGTCATCGCCACGGACAACTCGTACGCCAGGGCAGCCAACATGGCGAACGCCGTGTCGAAGGTATTCCAGTCCGAGATTCACACGCTCATGAATCTGGACAACGTATCCGTTCTCAACTGGGCCGACCCGGAAGCAAGGCACGGTCCGATCTCCCCTAATCCCGCCAAAAACGTCGCGATCATGTTTGTCCTTTCGATCCTGATCGGCATCGCGCTCGCCTTTCTGCTGGAGCATATGGACAGCTCGGTCAAGACGGAGCAAGAGGTACGGGCCAAGCTGGGACTGCCGCTGCTGGCCGACGTGCCGCGGATTCGCAACCGGGACTTGATCGGACCGGACGATTCGGAACGAACGACGATGGGAGCGAGGGGGAAGCCGAATGTCACGCTGGATGCGTAAACGTGGATTGATCGCGGCGCAGAATCCGAAGTCGGCGGCCGCAGATACGTATCGCAGGTTAAAGACCGGCATCGAATGGTCGGTCCGGGACGAGGGCATGAAGACGATCGCGATTGCATCAGCCGAACCGGGGGAAGGCAAGAGCACCACGTCCTCCAACATCGCGGTCGCTTATGCCAAGACCGGCCGACGCGTACTGCTGCTGGATACGGACCTCAGGTCGCCGGTACAGCATCAAATCTTCGATCTGCCGAACGATACGGGACTGAGCACGGCACTGGCCGGTAAGGGCGAACTCGATCAGGTCGCCCGCCGGACTTCGTATACCAATCTCCAAGTGGTATGCGCCGGACCGATGCCTCCGAATCCTTCCGAGCTGCTGGACTCGGAGGCGATGACAGCGATGCTCGAGGCTGCCAAGGCTCGCTTCGATATCGTCATCGTCGATACGACGTCGATGGCCGCGGCATCGGACGCCATGATCGTCGCAGACAAGTGCGACGGCGCCGTCCTCGTCATCCGCAAGGGCAAGACGAAGATGGACGCGGTTCTAAAAGCGAAGGAGACGCTCTCGTCCGGACGTGTCCGGGTCGTAGGCGCGGTATTTAACCGCCGGGGGCGCTAAGAAGGCTTGATGGCACTGAAGGCTTGATGGTACTGAAGGTACTGAAGCCACTGAAGGCATTGTAGCAAGAGATATGCAGGGAAGCTTCGATCAATCGACGCGCGTTTCAAGGAAATGTCTCCTGCTCCTTTATCACTGGAGGCACTCGGCCATGCTGTGGGTCAGCGGACCTTAGACGTTAATCGTCAGGGGTGTGGCGTGAGGAGGGGTTCAATGCCCTTTCAAGTTTGATTTTGGTGCGGAGCAACTCGACTTCTGCTGAGCATTTAGTTGCCAAAAGGCAGCTAATTACTGGCTGGAAGCCGGGTCCGATCCAAATAGATGTTAAAAGGCATTTGTTCAAGCCAATTGCTCGGTCAAATGAGCCATAACGCTGAAATTAACTGCCTTCTGAACACTATTTCATATTGGATTCCATACGAATCCGAATTAAATGCCTTTTAACACTTATTCACAATGCAAGAATTGTACAGGCAAGTCTAAAGAGAATGACGGATGGGGTGAGAGCGTATGAAAAAAGTGAGAAAAGCGATTATTCCTGCGGCAGGCCTCGGCACGCGCTTCCTGCCTGCCACGAAGGCAATGCCCAAGGAAATGCTGCCGATCGTCGACAAGCCGACCATACAGTACATCGTAGAAGAAGCGATCGAATCCGGAATCGAAGATATTATCGTCGTGACGGGCAAAGGAAAACGGGCGATCGAGGATCACTTCGACATCGCCTTCGAGCTGGAGCACACGCTGGAGGAAAAGGGCAAGCTCGACATTTTGAGCAAGGTTCGCAAGTCGTCCAACGTCGAGATCCACTACATCCGGCAAAAAGAAGCAAAAGGCCTTGGCCATGCCGTATGGTGCGCACGCAACTTTATCGGCAACGAACCGTTCGCGGTGCTGCTGGGCGACGATATCGTGCAGTCGGATACGCCGTGCACGCGGCAGCTGATCGAGCAGTACGAGCAGACCGGCAAGTCGGTCATCGGCGTACAGGCGGTCGGTACCGACCAGACGAACCGTTACGGCATCCTCGATCCGATCGAGCGGCGCGGGCGTCTGTACCAGGTGCGTCGTTTTGTGGAGAAGCCGCCGCTTGGACAAGCGCCGTCCAATCTGGCCATCATGGGCCGCTACGTCCTGTCGCCGGAGATCTTTGAATTTCTCGGCAAGCACGAGGTGGGCGCAGGCGGCGAGATTCAATTGACCGACGCCATCCAGCGATTGAACGAAGCGCAAGGCGTTCACGCCTACGACTTCGAAGGCATGCGTTACGACGTCGGCGAAAAGCTCGGCTTTATTATGACGACAATCGATTTTGCGTTGCGCGACGAGGAGCTCAGGTATCGTCTGATGGACGGGCTCGAGTCGCTTATCTTGCGCGAGAAAGTGGGGGAAAGCCATGGCTCTGCGGTATGATATGGAGCTGGTCGCACGCCTGACGGACTTCGAACGCAAGCGGATCGCGGCGCAGAACGACGGCAAGCTGGCGATGTATGCGTCGGTCAAGCGTGGCATGGACGTCGCGGGTTCGCTGTTTGCGCTCGCGCTGTTCAGCCCGATTTTCGCGGTAACGGCGGCGATGATCAAGCTCGAGAGTCCGAAGGCGCCGGTCTTTTTCCAACAGACGCGCATCGGCAAAAACGGACGCAAGTTCAAAATGTACAAGTTCCGCTCGATGGTGCCGGACGCGGAGCAGAAGCTCGCGGCGCTGCTGGCCAAAAACGAGATCAAAGGCGCGATGTTCAAGCTCAAGGACGACCCGCGCATTACGCGGATCGGACGTTTTATCCGCAAGACGAGCATCGACGAGCTCCCTCAGCTCGTGAACGTGCTTAAAGGCGAGATGTCGCTCGTCGGCCCGCGGCCGCCGCTGCAAAGAGAGGTGGAAGAGTACTCGGACTACGATAAGCTCCGGCTCTCCGTAAGCGGAGGCTGCACGGGACTGTGGCAAGTGACCGGACGCAGCAACCTCAGCTTCGAGCAGATGGTGGAGCTTGACCTGGAATACATTCGCAAACGGAGCATTCGGGGGGATCTGAAGATCATTTTCCGGACCTTCAAGCTGCTGCTTGGGGCCAAAGACGCTTTTTAAGGGTGGCGACAGATGAACAAGATTTTGTTTATTACGAATCGGCTGCCTTTTCCCGGCACGGACGGCCGCAAAAACATGCTGCTGCAATACGTTCGACACATGAAAGAGATTTACCCAGGCAGCGAGATCGTCAACCTCTCGTTCGTGGACGACCCGAAATACTTATCCCAACGCCCGCCGGAAATCGGCAGGCTGGCGACGCTAGAGCCGCCGGGCAAGCTTGAAAAGCTGTACAACATCGTCGTCCATTCGCTGATCCGGCGCAAGTGGCCGCTGCAGGTATCGGTGTACTACAGCCGCAAGACGCACCGCAAGATCCGGGACTTCGTCCGCGAGGAGGAGCCGGATTTCGTGCTCTACGACATGGTGCGCGTGGCGGAATACCTGGCGCCGGGCCAAGGCCGCAAGGTGTTGAGCTACGACGATCTCCTGTCGCTGCGCTACCGCCGCCAGCTCGACTGGTTCCAGTACATCCCGTCCGTGCTCGGCGGGTTCTCGGACAAGCTGCCGAGCGGCCTGAAGAAGTTCGCGGACCTGAAGTTCGTCCAGAAATGGCTCATCGCTTTCGAGAGCAAAATGCTGGGCAAGTATGAAAAGCAAGTGGCCTCGCGTTTCGACCATCTGATCTTCACCTCCCCGGCCGAAGCGCAAAACTTCAGGAAAACGACGCGTCACGAGTCCTGCCACGGCGTCCCGATGAAGGTCGAGCCCGACTTTCGGATGCAGGCGAGAGGCTCTCGGCTCTACGACAAAAACAAGGTCGTATTCGTCGGAAAAATGGACATTCCCCACAACAGCTCGGCAGCCGTGTACTTTTGCGAGCGCGTCTGGGCCCGAATCAAGCAGAGCAACCCGGCGGCGGTCTTCTACATCGTCGGCAAAAATCCGACGGCAGAGGTGCTGCGCCTGCAGCGCGACCATCCCGGCGTCATCGTCACCGGCGAGGTGGACGACGTCAAGCGGATCGTCGGCGACTCCGCTCTTATGATCGCGCCGCTATTGTTCGGCACCGGGATCAAGACCAAGATTCTCGAGGCGATGTCCTGGGGCGTACCGGTCGTGACCAATGCGATCGGCAGCGAAGGCTTGGACGCGAACAACGGCGAGGACCTGTTCGTATGCGAATCGGAAGACGAGATGGTGCGCAGCGTACTGCTGCTGATGGGCGACAGCGAGATCAACGACAGCATATCGGGCAATTCGATCCGTTACGTGAGCCGCCGGTTCAGCGGGTCGGCGACCCGCAAAAACATGGAGCTGATCCTATCCTAGCGCGGGATCGCGGCGAGCCGATCGATCTCGTCCGCGCTTCGGTCGTCGCGCTGTTTTTGTTCTCGCTGGCGGTCATCACGTATGACAGCTTGCCATACTTCGCTTTCTCGGTCTATCGCCCGCTGGCGATGTTTCCGATGTTCGCCGCCTCGCTCCTGCTTTTGTTCACCGATTTTAGGTTCCGTCCCGGAGACGTACCGCTTCTGATCTTCGCCGCTTACAGCATCGGGCATTCGCTGATCGCGTCGGTCGGCGGGGACATGGGCGCGAGCCTCAAGCACGCCGTGACGCTGCTGTTCGGCATTTCGATGTACAGAGTGTCCATGTATATCGCCGAGCAGGCAAGAAACGATCCCGCGCTTCGCAGGCAGATCGCGATATATCTCCTCGTCGGCTTCGTGCCGCCGCTCGCGGCGGGATTGCTGCAGCTCGCGGACGCTTACTTGATCCGCAGCGGTTTTTCCGGCGTGCTGACAGGCTTGTTTTCGGAAAAGGTGTACAAGGGCCGCATTCAGCTGTTGTCGGGCGAGCCGTCCTGGGGCGGCATCCATCTGCTGACAGGCGGTTTGCTGCTGCTTTATCTGTTCAAGGAAGGCTACCGGAAAATTACGCTTGGGCCGCTGATCGGCTGCGCCGTGCTGCTGGTGCTTTCGTTTTCGGCCTACGCCTACAGCGTCCTGCTGATCGCGCTGCTCGTCTACGTGCTCATCGCGAACAAGTACCGCTTCCGCATGCTGCTCGCGCTCGGCGCGATCGGACTCGTCGTCGTCGTCGGGGTTCCGTTTCTGCTCGAGACGCTTAAGGTCAGCGGTTATTTCACGGACCGGTTCCAGTTCGATTTTCCGCACCTGCTGCGGTCGGACAATTCATTTTTTATCCGCGTCATTTTCCCGGCGATCGGCTTTATGGAGTTCTGGCATCACCCGATCTTCGGCGTCGGCGGCGGATATTATTACCGCGAGTTCGCGGACCTGCTGCGCGGACACTTCGATTACGGCATGAAGTTCACCGAGGTCGCGAACCTGGTGAACGACCATCCGGAGATGGCCACCTCGCGCAACATGTGGTCCAAGCTGTTCGCCGAGGAAGGACTGCTCGGCGCGCTGCTGTTCCTCGGATTCATGACGGCCGCCCTCCGCAGCTCGCGCCGCCATCCTTACGCACAGTTCGCGTTCGCGTTATGCGTTTCGCTCGTTATGAATTTCGATTCCTATTCCTTCGTGAACTTCTGGCTGCTGATCGGATGGATCCGGGGCGGATTTTTTGAAGGACGGCCGGACGCCCGGGCGGCAGGATGGGATACGCAGAACGATAGGGAGTTGAGACGTACCGCATGAAAATCGTCATTGTAAACAGCTTGTACACGCCTCATATCATCGGAGGGGCGGAGATATCGACGCAAATTCTGGCGGAGACGCTCGCGTCCGTCGCCGACGTTCACGTGCTGACGCTCGGCGGGCACGGACGCGCGGAAGGCGTCCGGGAAGAGCGGATCGGCGGCGTCACCGTACACCGGATGCCGCACGGCAGCCTGTACTGGATCGGCGATTCCAAACGTCGGGGCGTCCTGATGCGGACCGCCCGCAGGCTGACCGACCTATACAACCCGCGGATGAACGAAGCGGTGCGGGAGCGGCTCGCCGCGATTAAGCCGGATCTGATCCACACGCAAAACCTGTCGGGCTTCGGCGCCGGCATATGGACGGCGGCCGCCGGCCTGAACGTGCCGATCGTGCACACGCTTCGCGACTATTCGCTGCTGTCGCCGGTCAGCTCGCCGATCAAAAATGCGCTGCTGGCGCGGTTGTACGCGATGACGACGAGCGGCTACAGCCGGCATGTGTCCGCGGTCGTCGGGATCTCGTCGCACATCCTAAAGCGCCATACAGGCGCGGGACTGTTCCCTGCCGCCGCGCCGAAGGTCATCCCGAACGCGGTGGAGGGCGGCATCGCCGCCAGCGAAAAGGACTTCGACAGACGTCCGCTTCGCATCGGCTACTTCGGACGGATCGAACCGGAGAAGGGCGTGCGCGAGCTAATCGAAGCGGCGATGTCGCTGCCGCCGGACGTCGTCGAGCGCATCGTCGTATGCGGCGAAGGGAGCCTTCGCGCGAAGCTCGCCGACGACTGCCGCGAGGATGCGCGCTTCGTGTTCCCCGGCAAGGTGAAGCCTGCCGAGGCGCGCCGCCTGATGGGCGAAGCCGACGTCAGCTTCGTACCCTCGGTGTGGGAGGAGCCGTTCGGCCGGGTCATCATCGAGTCGTACCAGGTCGGTACGCCGGTGTACGCGACCGACGTGGGCGGCATTCCGGACGCGGTGTACGATCCCGAGGAATTTCTGTTCCCTCCGGGCAGCGCCGCGGCGATCCGGGCCAAGATCCTGTCGTATCACTCGCTTCCGGGCGAGGAGAAGCGGCGCATTCAGGCGGCTTGCCTCAAGCACTGCCGCGGCTTCACGCAGGCCGCGCTGCTCGACAGGCATCTGGACCTTTACGATCAGACGCTGGCCGGCGGCGAATATACCCCGGTCAAGACCGCCGTCGGGCAGGTGCATTAAATGAGCGAACCAACGGTCTACATGTGGCCCAAGACGAATCCGCACAACAAGTATACCGACCTGCTCGCCAGGTCGCTCGAACGTCGGGGCTTGCGCGTCGAGCATTATGCCAAGGGCTCGCAGTTCAAGCCGCGCCGGGGCGATATCGTCCATATTCACTGGCCGAGCTATACGTACCAGGCATCCATTTTTCCGCTGACCGTCGTCAAGTCGCTGTTTTTTATTTTCCTGCTCTACTGGTACAAGTTTCTCGGGGTACGGTTGTTCTGGACGATCCACAACATTTGGCCGCACAAGGGCAAGTCGCGTTGGGACTTTTTCGTCCGCAAGCGGCTGCTCGGCCTGTGCGACGCCGCGTTCGTCCTCAGCGAATCGTCGAAGCGCGAGGCCGCCGAGGTGTTCGGCGCCCCGGAGGACAAGATCGTCGTAACGCCGCACGGCCATTACGACGACGCTTATCCGAGCCGCGGCATCGACATCCGGGCCAGATTCGGCATCCCGAAGGAACGGTTCCTGTACCTGTTCGTCGGCAGGATCAACCGGTATAAAGGCGTGGAGCAGCTCGTGTCGGCTTACCGGTCGCTCGATGATTCGGACGCCGCCCTGCTGATCGCGGGACAAGCGGACACGGGCTACGACCTCGGCTTCATCGGCGAGGGCAAGACGGGAGACGAAGCGGGAGCGATCAAGCTTCACTCGTCGTTCGTGGACGACGGGGAGCTGGCCGACTATCTGCTCGCGGCCGACGCGGTCGTGCTGCCTTACCGGCAGATCACGACAAGCGGGAGCGCCATTCTCGCGCTGACCTTCGGCAAGCCAGTCGTCGCGCCGCGGCTCGGCTCGCTCGGCGAGTACGTGTCCGAAGGCTGCGGCGTACTGTACGATCCCGACGACAAGGACGGACTGCGCAAGGCGCTGCGCGACGTGATGAACATGGACCGGCAGAAGACGGAGCGACGGATCGCGGACAAGCTCAGGGAGCTCGACTGGGACCGGATCGCGGACCGGATGCTCGCCGTCTACGCCGGCCGGATACCGCAAGAGGTGAACGCATGAAAGCAACGGTAGCGATATGCACGCACAACCGGGCCGCGGATCTGCGGGAGGCGCTGCTCAGCCTGCTGAAGCAGCGGTTCGACTCCTTCGAGGCGATCGTCGTCGACAACGGCTCGACCGATTCCACGGCGCAGACCGTGCAGGAAATCGAGCGGATGGTCAGCTTCCCGGTCCGCTATATCTACGAGGCGCGGCTTGGCCTCTCCGTCGCCCGTAACCGGGCGATCCGCGAGTCGCAGGGCGAGTACGTGCTGTTCCTGGACGACGACGCGGTCGCGTCGGAGGACTGGATCGCCGGCATCGTCGACCTGTTCGAGCGGGATGCCCGCATCGGCGTCGTGGGCGGCAAGATCGAGCCGGCCTGGGAAGGGGAAGCGCCCGCCTGGCTTGCGCCCGAGAACCGCACGCTCTATACGATTCTCGATTATGCGGAAGACGTTGTGGAGATGAAACGGCCGCATATTCCGTTCGGCGCCAACGTGGCGTTCAGGCGCTCGGCGCTCGATATGGCGGCGTTGTTCCGCGAGGACCTGGGACGCGTCGGGAGCAACCTGCTCTCGAGCGAGGAGGGGGAGCTGATCGACCGCATCCGCACCCGGTATTCGGTCTACTACACCCCGTACGCCTCGGTGCTGCACAAGATTCCGCGCAGCCGCATCAGCCGCAAGTGGCTGCTAAGACGAATTTACTGGCAGGGCGTCAGCAGCGCGGTCAGCTCGGAGCGCAAAATGCGCGTGTTCGCGCGGTCGATCGTCAAGCTGCCCATCATCGTGCTGCTCTCTCTGCCGGTTCTGTACGACAGGCGGCGCGTGTTCCGCAACGTCAGCCGGATCGCCTATAACAACGGGCAGATCAGCGGCGTGCTGGGCACGTACGAATGAGGAGGCTCAGCCGCCTGTGGAGCGGCGGCGGCGCGCTCACGGCGATTATGAAGACGAGCGCAGCCAACCTGATCATCGTGCTGCTCGGCACCGTCACTTCGATCGTGACGGCGCGGATGTTCGGCGTGGCAGGCAAGGGCGAGTTCTCGGCGATCCTTTTCTGGGCGACCTTGCTGGCCGGCGTCTTGAGCTTCGGGCTGCCGACGTCGCTGATTTTCAACCGGCGGACGCATCCCGCGCACGGACCGGCATACGTGCGAGCCGGATTCCTGTTCCAACTGCCCGTATGCGTGATCGCAGGCACGGTCGCCTGGTTCTGCATGCCGGCCTGGCTCGGCAATTACGGCGACCACATCGTGGCCATCGCGCGGTGGTACACCGTGCTTACGCTGCCGCTGCTGCTCGCGGTCAACCTGCTGTCGGCGCTCGCGCAGAGCATGGAGAATTTCGGATTGTACAACGGCATCCGGCTGTACGTGCCGCTCAGCAATCTGATCGGACTCCTCGCGCTGTGGGCTTGCGGGTATTTGAGCCAGTTTTCCTCCGCGCTCATGTTCCTCGTCACGAGCCTGTGCGTCGTCTGCTGGGCGTTGTACCGGCTTAGACGGGAGCTGGCGGTGGGCTGGTTCGGGAAAAAGGACGGTACGGCCGCGGACGGCGCCAAATCCGGCGAGCGCGGCCCGATCAAGTCGCTGTTCGGCTACGGCACCAGAGTTTACGGCGTCGAGCTGCTCGGCACGCTCTACACGCAGTGCGACAAGCTGATCATCCTGTCGCTGCTCGCGCCACGGGAATTCGGCCTGTACACGGTCGTATACACGCTTTCCCGCGTGTTCAACATCGTCCAGACGGCCATCTCGGGCGTCGTGTTCCCGAAGGTGACGGGACTCTCGCAGGAGGAGGTCGTCGCCAAGGTCAGCCGGGCGTTCCGGCTGTCCTTCCCGCTCATGCTCGCGGCGCTCGTGCCGGGCGTGATCGTCGGCCGCTGGCTGCTGGGCCTGCTTTACGGCGAGCAATTCCTGGCGGCGGACACGGCCTTCTATCTGCTGTCCCTGGAATGCGTCGTCGGCGGCGGCTCCTGGATCCTAGCCTCCTCCTTCAACGCGATGGGGCGGCCGGGCCTGGTCGTCACCAGACAGGCGATCGCGCTGGCGCTGACCGTCGGGCTCTGCTTCTTGCTAGCCCCGGCCTACGGGCTGAACGGCATCGCGCTGGCCATGCTGATCGGCGCCTTCAGCCGGATCGTCATCTCGGTAGCGGCGATGAAGATCGTATTCAAAGCGCCCGTCTCGGGCGTGCTGTTCGATAAAGAGGACTGGCGCTTCCTGGCGGGCCGCCTGTCGAGGGCTGCGCAGTCTTGACCAGGCACGGAAGGACGACATCACAGACATGCAGCTTCGGGGCATTACGGTAAAAAACGTTTGGAAGCAAGGCTGCAGAGTGCTGCGCGGCGCGCTGTTCCGCCGCAAGACGGCCTTGTGCGGGCGCTGGCTGCGGGTTGCCGGCGGCGTGAGAGTGTCCAAGACGAGGCGGTCGAGGCTCGTCCTCGGCAGCTATGTCCTCCTTTACAGAGACATCGGATTGTTCCTGGATTCGGAGGAGGCCGTCGTCGAGATCGGCGACCATACGTTCCTCAACCGGCGGAGCGAGGTCATGTGCAAGCGGCATGTCAAGATCGGCAGCCACTGCGCCATCTCGTGGGACGTCACGATCTCGGATACCGACTATCACGCGCTGGAAGGCTCGGAGGCGACGCGGCCGGTACATATCGGGGATCGCGTGTGGATCGGCAGCCGGGCGACCATCCTCAAGGGCGTCACGATCGGCGAAGGCGCCGTCATCGCGGCGGGCGCCGTCGTCTCGAAAGACGTGCCGCCCCGCGCGCTCGTGGCCGGCGTCCCGGCGAGAGTCATACGGGAGAACGTGAACTGGTCCCTTTAGAGGGACGGACAGCGGCAAGGCAAGCAACGATCATGCAAGATAACGATCATGCAAGCAACGATATAAACGCGCAGCTAAGCGCGAAGGAGACAAGCGGATGGAGATCGCGACCTTATCGGCTCACCCGATGGATGAGCTCAAAAACCGGCTGAGGATCATACTGAACGTCATTCCGCCCGGCTCGAACATTTATTATATCGACTATCCCGTTTATTCCAACGGCGGAGACCTGCTCATCATGAAAGGGACGGAAGCCTTCTTCAGGGAAAATGGAATCCGGGTACGGGCGCGATACAGCGCGTTCGACTTCCCCGACGGGCTGAGCGTGCCGAAGGACCATATTCTCGTGCTGCAGGGCGGCGGCAACTTCGGCGATCTGTACCCCGTGCACCAGAAGCTGCGCGAGCGCGTCGTCGCCGGCTACCCGAAGAACCGGGTCGTCATCCTGCCGCAGACGATTCACTACAAGGACGTGCGGGAGTTCGACCGGACCGCCGACATCCTGAACCGCCACAAGGACGTGCACCTGTTCGTGCGCGACACGCTGTCGCTGGATATGGCGAAGGACAAGTTCAAGAACTGCGGCGTCTACCTGTCCCCGGACATGGCGCATCAGCTGTGGCCGATTCGCGGAGGTAGCGAGCCGGCGCGCGATATCCTTCGCTTCATGCGCACCGATATCGAGAAGACGGCCGGGCAGGACGGGCTGACGCTCGAAGGCAAGGGCGACGATCTCGATTGGTCGACGCTGTACAGCCGTACGGAGCATCGGTCGATCCGCGCGATCGGCAAGGCGCTGCGCATTTCCAAGGGCAAGCTGCCTGTCGGGAAATTCTGGATCAGGTACTCGGACCGGCTCGTGAGCAAGGCGGTCGAGCGGTTCGCGCAGTACCGTACCGTGCAAACGTCCAGGCTTCACGGCCATATCCTGTCCTGCCTGATGGACAAGCCGAACGTCCTGTACGACAACGCGTACGGCAAAAACGGCCGCTACTATCGTTGCTGGACGCAGAGCATCGCATCGGCCAAGCTGGCTGCCGAGCCGAATAACAAGCAGAGCGGAGGGATGGCATGAAAATCGTGCTCTTATCCGGCGGATCGGGCAAGCGGCTCTGGCCGCTGTCCAACGATTCCCGCTCCAAGCAGTTTCTGAAGGTGCTCAAGGATCCGTCCGGCCGGCCCGAATCGATGATCCAGCGGGTATGGCGGCAGCTCGGAGACGCCGGGCTGCAAGACCATGCCTACGTGGCGACGGGCAAGTCCCAGGTCGAGATTCTGTACGGCCAGCTCGGCAGCGACGTCAGGCTGATCGCCGAGCCTTCGCGCAGGGACACGTTCCCGGCGATCGCGCTTGCGGCGACGCACCTGTATGCGATGGAAGGCGTAAGCCTCTCCGAAACGATCGTCGTCATGCCGGTCGATCCTTACGTCGACGGCCGGTTTTTCGCGGAACTCGCGAAGCTCGAACGCGCGCTGGACGCTTCCGGCGCGGATCTGGCGCTCGTCGGCGTGCAGCCGACGTACCCATCCGAGAAGTACGGGTACATCCTGCCCGGATCGAGCGCCGCAGGTGAGGACGGGAGCGTCGGCACGGCTGCCGGCGCGCATGAAGGCGAAGACAAGCCGTTCATGACCGTACGCGGTTTCCGCGAGAAACCGGCAAAAGCGGAGGCCGAGGCGATGATATCAAGCGGCGCGCTGTGGAATTGCGGCGTGTTCGCGTTCAAGCTAGATTTTCTGATCAACATTCTGATCGCCCACGAGCTCCCGATCCAGCATGAGGAAATGGCGAGGCGGTACGACTCGCTGCCGCAGATCAGCTTCGACTACGAGGTCGTCGAGAAGGCGAACCGCATCGCGGCCGTCCGCTACAAGGGCGACTGGAAGGACCTGGGCACGTGGAACACGCTCACCGAGGAGATCGCAGAGCCGCTTACCGGCAAAGGCACGATCTCGTCGCAGACGCGGGGCGCGCACGTCATCAACGAGCTGGACGTCCCGATCGCGGTGCTCGGCTTGTCGGACGTCATCGTGGCAGCGAGCCCGGACGGGATCCTTGTCGCGGACAAGGCGCTGAGCCCTATGGTGAAGGACCTGCTTAAGTCCGCCGATCAGCGGCCGATGTACGAGGAACGGCGCTGGGGCAGATACCGCGTGCTGGACTATGCGGTCTATCCGGACGGACGCGAGGTGCTGACCAAGCGGATCACCATTGCGGGGGGACGCAACCTCAGCTATCAGTACCACAGCCTGCGGGACGAGGTTTGGACCGTCATGGCGGGCAGCGGCACCTTCGTCCTGAACGGACGCATCTCGTCCCTGGCAGCCGGCGACGTCGTCCGGATTCCCAAGGAAAGCATGCACAGCGTGCGCGCCGAGCAAGATCTCGAGATCATCGAGGTTCAAACCGGGACGCTCCTGATCGAGGAGGATATCGTCCGGCTCGAGATGGTCTGGGGAGAGATCATGGAACTTTGCGAGACACAACAGGAGGGATCCATTTGAAAATCGCGGTAATCGGAACCGGCTACGTCGGACTCGTGTCGGGTATCTGCTACGCCGAGCTCGGACATGCGGTCGTCTGCGTCGACAAGGATCCGTACAAGATCGCCACGCTGCAGAGCGGAGGCATCCCGATCTACGAGCCGGGTCTCGAGGAGCTGTCGCGCAAAGGCGTCGCGGCGGGCAAGCTGCGCTACACGCACGATCTGGCGGAGGCCGTGCGCGGCGCCGATCTCGTCATCATCGCGGTCGGCACGCCGCCGCTGCCCAGCGGCCAGGCTGACCTGTCCTATATCGACGCCGCGGCCGCCGAGATTGCGGACGCGCTCGACGGCTACGCGATCGTCGCCGTCAAGAGCACCGTGCCCGTCGGCACGAACGAGCGGGTGCGCGATCTGATCCGCGCCAGGACCGCGGTGCCGTTCGACAGCGTATCGCTGCCGGAGTTCCTGCGCGAAGGCTCGGCCGTGCGCGACACGCTCGAGCCGGACCGGGTCGTCATCGGCGCCGACTCGCCGGCCGCCGCCGAGCGGATCGCCGAGCTGCACCGGCCGCTGACCCAGCAGGTCATGGTGACCGACATCCGCAGCGCGGAGATGCTCAAGTACGCCTCTAACGCGTTTCTCGCGACCAAGATCTCCTTCATTAACGAGATCGCCAACATCTGCGAGAAGGTCGGCGCGGACGTGGCGGAGGTCGCCGCGGGCATGGGGCTCGACCGGCGGATCGGCAACGCGTTCCTCAACGCGGGCATCGGCTACGGCGGCTCCTGCTTTCCGAAGGATACGCGGGCGCTCATCCAGATCGCCGGCCACGTGGAGTACGAATTCAAGCTGCTGCGCTCGGTCGTCGAGGTCAATCAGGACCAGCGCATGCGCATCGTACGCAAGCTCGAGACGATCTTCGGCGGCGAGCTGCGCGGCAAGACGGTCGCGGTGTGGGGGCTGTCGTTCAAGCCCAACACGGACGACGTGCGCGAATCGCCGGCGCTTGAAATCATAAGGCATCTGGTCGACAGCGGCGTAATCGTGAAGGCGTACGACCCGATCGCTACGCCGAGCTTCCGCGGATTGTTCGGGGACGGCGGCGTCGTCTGGTGCGACGGCGCGCTCGAGGCCGCGCGCGGCGCAGACGCCTTGTGCCTGCTCACCGAATGGGAGGCGTTCGCGAGAACCGACCTGCACAGCCTGCAGGAGAAGATGCGCCGGCCCATCCTTATCGACGGGCGCAACGTGTTCAAGGAAACGGATCTTGCCGGTACGGCATTCGTCTATTATTCGATCGGCCGCCCGAGCCTGAATCAGGGCGTCAGAGAGGAAATGCCGATCCTCCAGTATTAAAGGCACGGTCCAAAGGAGCTTCGTCATCATGAAAAGAAAAGCGATCTGGCTCCTGGCGTACGGCATGCTCGTCGTCGTGCTCCCCGCGCATTCGCACGGGGACAGCCTGGGCAGCTACGAGATCGAAGTCGACGACCTTGCCGATTGGGGGCAGACGTACGGGCATTCCGACACGCTCGCCCTGCGAGCGGTCGCAGGCGGCGCGCAAGACGCCACCCGCGTCGCGCCGAGCGGCGCGGCCGGCGAGGAGCTCGTCTACAAGACGAAGGGCAATTTGCGCTCGTTCACGGTTCAAGCTTACGGGGGCGCGGGCGCCGCGAGCGGCGGGCTGCAATTCCTGATCTCGGCCGACGGCTCGTCTTACCGGAGCGTGACGCCGGACGTACACGAGGATCCGGGCGAATCCAGGGCCGTGACCTACGCGTCCAGGGGATTTCCGCTCGGCACGAAGTATCTGAAGATCGCTTTCGAGGGCAAAAGCGCGGGCGCCGCGCCGGAGATCGGCGAGGTCGTGCTGAACGACGCCGCCGGCATCGAGGCCAGCAAGCCGTCGGGCGCGGTATTGTACGGCAGCATGATTATGCTGTCTCCCAAGGAGGAGGGCGAAGCCGTCTACTATACGACGGACGGCAGCGATCCCCGCACGTCCGCGACGCGCAAGCTGTACGGCTCGCCGATCTCGATCGCGAGCGAGACGCTGCTGAAGACGACTTCGGCGAAGCCGGCGAGCGGGCCGGCGAAGGCGACGGACGGCGTATCCACGTATTCGTACACGCCGTATCCGCTCGTCTCGCCGCCGCCGGGCATCGACGACAAGCTGGACAACTTCAATCTGACGGCCGTCCGCGCCAACGTCTATACGGCGACCGACAATCCCGCCTACTACGGCGGAGACGGCCGCCGAGCGGTCCGGGCGACGCTGGGTGCCGGCGTGCTCCTCTACAAGACCGAATACGACATGACTTCCTTTTCGGTCAGCAGCTATTATTTTGCAGGCCTTCCGCTCAATAAGCTGAAGTTTTACGCCTCCTCCGACGACGAGACGTACAACGAGGTCGCCGCCGAGGCCTACCCGGCCGGCCTTCCGGTGAAAAACTGGCAGCCTTACGCATACGAGAACATGGCTCTGCCGGCAGGCACGCGATACCTGAAGATCGAGCTGCTGGGCAAGGACAAATCCTGGACCCCGCAGGTGTCGAGCGTGGCGATTAACCTGAATACGGCTTCGGTGGCGCTTACGACGTCCAAGACGAAGGGCGGCATGCTCGCTTCGCTCGCAGCGGCGAGCGAAGGGGCCCGCATCTACTATCGGCTGAACGAAGGGGCGGACTTCCTGCCGTATACGGCGCCGATCCCGCTGAACGGTTACTACCGGCTGGAAGCGTATGCCGTCAAGGAAGGGCTGCAGCCGAGTCCCATCCGCAGCTATACCATCAATGCGAGCGACGAGGTGAAGCTCGACCGGTTCGGCCAGATGGAGGACGCGAGCTTCTCGGGCAAGGTGACGTCCGAGTCGCAGCTGGCGGCGGACGCGAAGGCCGACGCGGCTTACTATGCGAGCCTCCAGGCGCCGGCCGGGCGAGACGCCTACGGCGGACTGGCCGGCAGCAAGGAAAAATACGGCTTCAAGGCGACCGGCTACTTCTCTATACAGCGCCTGAACGGCCGCCCGGTCATGACGACCCCGTCGGGCAATCTTTATTTCAGCCTCGCGGTCAACGGCGTGACGCTTAACGAGACGTATTCGCTCGTGAAGGGCAGGGAGACGCTCTACGAAGCGGTGCCGCCCTACGCCGGGGAATACAAGCCCGCCTGGTTCGGGACGGACAGCTTCTCGTATTATGCGGCCAACAAGTACCGCAAGACCGGCGTTTTCCCGACGGAGCACGACGTCTACATGGAAGCGATCGGGCGGCTGGCCAAGTGGGGCTTCAACGGCATCGGCGGCTTCTCGCCGGAGAAGTACGGCGAAGAGGGATTGTTCCCCTACACGCGCATGCTGCCGCTCGACAGCATGAGCTGGGCCAAGATCAACGGCCTGTCGATCTTCGACATCTATGCGACGGGCGCCGAGGCCAAGCTGGACAAGGCGTTCGCCCAGGCGGTCGCGCCGTACAAGGACGACCCGATGCTGGTCGGCTACTTCATCGGCAACGAGTACGATTATCACAAATTTTATCAGGTCGTGCCGGGCCTCAAGGCAAGCAAGGCGGCGATCAAAGGCCGGCTCGTGCAGCGCCTGGCGTCCAAGTACGGTACGATCGCCTTGTTCAACAAGGCCTGGAAGACGAACTTCGCCTCGTTCGACAGCCTGAAGGAAGCGAAGCTGCCCGTCGATACGACCGCCGCCTGGAGCGATATGAACGGGTTGTTCGCGGAGTATCTGGACCGCTTCTACGGCACGGTATCCAAGGTGTTCCGCAAGTACGACCCGCATCATCTGCTGCTCGGCGACCGGTGGACCGTGACGGCCTTCCGGGACGCGAAGCTGCGCGGCATGATCGGAGCGGCCGAAGGCAAGTACGCGGACGTGATCAGCCTTAATTATTACTCGTACAACGTCGAGACCGATTTGCTGGCCGATCTGTACGCCAAGGCGGGCAAGCCGATCATGATGAGCGAGTTCGGCTACGGCACGTCGGAGCAGGGACTCGCGCAGCTCATTCAAAACGCGGCGTCGAACCAGGCGCAGCGCGGCATCCGGTACCGCAACTACGTGGAGGGCGTCGCATCGCTGCCGTACGTCGTCGGAGCCAACGTGTTCAACTACGTGGACCAGGCGGGCCTTGGCCGTCACTGGCAGGGCGAGTGGGGCGAGCATTACAATTCGGGTCTCGTCAACGTCGCGGACCGGCCGTACAAGGACTATGCGACGGCGGCGAAGGCGACGAACGACGACATCTACCGGATCATGCTCGGCCAGCGGCCGAAGTATTTTTACGAATTCAACAAGAAGTGAAGGAGGCGCCCCGGATGGTCGACGCAAGCGGCAACAACCTCGTATTCCTGCTGTGCACGCCGAGAAGCGGCAGCTCCCTGGCCACGGTCATGCTGCAAAATCACAGCAGGGTGTATGCGGCGCAGGAGATGTGGTTCCTTATGAGCCTGCTCGACCTGAAGGCGGCGCAGCGGCGGGCGTACGGCGGCGGAGCGATCCTCGAGCGGTTTTTCGGCGGCGTGCTGCCCGAAGACGCGTTCGCGGACGCGTGCCGGTCGTTTGCGGTCGAGGCGTACAACGGACTCCTGCGCGGCGGCGACGGCGCGGACATCGTCGTCGACAAATCGCCGAGATACTATTATCTGCTTGAGTTCCTCGACGCGCTGTTCCCCCGGTCCAAGCGAATCTGGCTGCTGCGCAATCCGCTGGACGTGCTCGCTTCGTACAAGAAGCTCGGCGCGTCGCGCGGAGGCGCCGCGGACCTTGCGGAACTGCTCACGGGCTCCGCGTTCGATATCAAGGCCGCGGATCTGACGATCGGACTGCTCCGATACATGCAATACTTCGCTGCCCCCGATCCGTACGCCTACCGGCTGCGCTACGAAGCGCTGGTCGCCGATCCCCGCGGACAGCTGGCGGGCGTGAGCGAGTTCCTCGGCATCAAGTACGAGGACGGCATGGAGCGGTACGGCGAGCGGATGGGGACGGCGAAGTCCGAGCTGTACTTCAGCATGGGCGTCGGCGATCCCAACGTCGCGGACCATGCCGCGCCGCACACGAAAGCGGTCGGCTCCTGGAGGGAGACGCTCACTAAGAAGGAAGCGGAGCTGTACGTTCGCTTGCTCGGGGCGCGGACCTTCGAGGCCCTCGGCTACGGCGAAGAGCTGGCCGATGCGGAGCGCTGGACCGGCGTCCGCTTCGAACGCGAGCCGGAGGAAGCGCTGCTCGCGCTGCGGGAGAAGCAGCTGGCCGACGCGACGGGGAACCGGTGGGAGCCGGCGTACGCGATGCGGAGCGGGGCCGCCGACAGAATCAAGCCAGCGGATGGCGCAGCAGAGGGCGCCGCGGATCGAACTTCGGCGGGCGTGCATGCGGCTTTGTCGGCGATGGCGGACGAGGCGAAAGAGGTCCGCGCGGCCGATGCGCGCGTGCAACAGCTGCAGATGACCGTCCGCGCGCTGGAAATGCGGCTCGAAGCCGGCATTCGCGAGCAGCGGCATCTCCGCGCGCAGCTCGGTTCGATGAAGCGGAAGGCGGATTGGCTGAAGTCGGCCATTCCCTTCGGCAGGCGCCTGTCCCGGTTCGCATCGGCCTACATGGCCGGCGGAGGGAAGAAATGAGCGCGCTGGCAGGTTTGATCCGCTTCGACGGCCGGGAGGCGGAGGCAGCGGACGGCGAGGCGATGATGAGCGCCATGTCGCGTTACGTCGCGGACGACGTGCGCACCTGGCGCGACGGGCCGGCGTTTCTCGGCTGCCGCATCCGCTGGATTACGCCGGAATCGGTCGGCGAACGGATGCCGGACGGCGATGCCGGCGGCGCCTGGGGCGGGCGGCTGCGGATCGTCGCGGACGCGATCCTCGACAATCGAGCCGACCTGTTCGAGCGGCTCGAGGTGCCGACCGTCCGCAGGTCCTCCGTGACGGACGGCGAGTTGATCTTGCTCGCGTACCGCCGATGGGGACGGCTCGCGCCAACGCACTTGATCGGCGACTTCGCGTTCATGATCTGGGACGAGACCCGCAAGGAGCTGTTCGGCGCGCGCGATCTGTTCGGCAGCCGCTCGCTCTACTACCACATCGGCACGGGGCGTATCGCCTTCGCCACGACGATGGCGCCGCTGCTGGCGCTGCCGGACATCGGCGGCAGGCTGGACGAGACGTGGCTCGCCGAATTCATGGCGATTCCCGAGATGTTCGAGTCCACCGACGCCGGCGCAACGCCGTATATCGGCGTTCGCCAGGTGCCGCCGGGACATTCGGTCGTCTTCGCGGACGGCCGGGCAAGTTTCGAAGCTTACGGCTCGATCGAGCCGGCCGGGCCGCTGCTGCTCAGGTCGGACGGCGAGTACGAAGAAGCGATGCGCGACGTCTTCGGCGAAGCCGTCCGCGCCAGGCTGCGCACGCATCGCGAGGTCGCGGCGACGCTGAGCGGCGGCCTCGACTCCGGTGCGGTCGCAGGCTTCGCGGCGAGAGCGCTGCTGCAGGAGGGCAAGACGCTCCAGGCTTACAGCAGCGTGCCGTCCAGCGGCTTCGCCGATTGGACGCCGGGGCATGCGGCGGCCGACGAGCGTCCGCACATCTCGGCAACGGTAAGGCATGTCGGCAATATCGATTCGTCGTACATGGACTTCGAGGGGATCAGCCCGCTGAGCGAAGTGGACGATTGGATCGACCTGCTGGAGTCGCCCTACAAGTTTTTTGAAAACTCGCATTGGCTCAAAGGCATTCACGAGCGCGCGGGCAGCCGGGGCGCGGGCGTCCTGCTCACCGGCGCGCGGGGCAACTTTACCGTCTCGTGGGGGCCGGCGCTCGACTACTATGCGCAGCTGTTGAAGCGCATGAAGTGGATGCGGCTGTCGCGCGAGCTGCGCATGTTCGGCGCGAACAAAGGCATCGGCCGGCGGCGTCTGCTGTCGACCTTGGGGAAGCTGGCCTTTCCGGCGCTCTCGGGCGGGCGGCGCGGCGGCGAAGAGCCGGATCTGCCGGCGATGCTTATCCACCCCGACTTCGCGCAGCGCACGGGCGTATTCGCCAAGCTGCGCGGCGGAGGGGGCGGCTCCTCGGCGGCGGATCCCTTCGCGCTGCGCAGGGACAAGCTCGCCAGCCTGTCGGCCGCGAACAAAAACGGCGCGACCGCGACCAAGCTGTCCCTGCGGTACGGCGTATGGGAGCGGGATCCGACCTGCGACCTGCGGGTCGTAAGGTTCTGCCTCTCGGTGCCGGTCGAGCAGTACGTGCGGGACGGCATGGACCGCGCCCTGATCCGCCGCGCGACGAAGTCCGTGCTGCCGGACGAGGTCCGGCTCAATCAGCGGATTCGGGGCGTCCAGGGCGCGGATTGGATCCACCGGGCGGCGCCGATGTGGCCGCATTTGCAGGACGAGCTGCGGCGGCTCTGCAGCGACTCGGCCGTCGCCGGCTACCTGCACGTCGACCGGATCCGCGCAGCCGCGGCCGGGATCGGGCGGGAGCCCCGTCCCGAGCTCGCTTTTCACCCGGAGATGAGGCTGCTCTTGCGCAGCGTGATCTTGTACAGATTCATTAAAAAGCACGCCTGACGATCGGGAAAGCAAGCTGCGCCTGCGGGCGCGATCCCAGCCTTTGAAAGGAGGTGAACGCACAATGGCAAAGCAACAATGGCAAACGCCCGAGCTCGAAACGCTGAACGTCAGCGAGACGATGTACGGCAAGGGCATGACGAACATCGACTTCGTCACGGTCGAAGACATGGACATCTACACGCCGAGCTGATTCTGCTTCAAATTCTAAATTGTCCTTATACAGTCCGAAAGCGGGCTGTATAAGGACTTCTACTTCTTTATCCGTTCGCAACGGCTTGATCGCAGATAGAGGCACGAGTAAGCATGTAGATATACGGTTTAAATTCGCATCCGCTGTTAATGGAAAAGGATGCACGAAATCCTCGGTTTGCGGTTGTCCCGCTGGCTACGGCGCAAGGAAACCGGCAAATCTTTACCTTTGGCCATATCCGCGTTAGCGGTCGAAATAGTCATCCCATTCTACGAAAAAAGGAGCGATTACGATGATCGATGCGGCTTTGGCCGAACGAACGGCGACGACGACGGTCTACAGGGCCTTCGGTCTCGACATGGCGAGCACGATCCCGCTGCCCGAATTGCCGCCGGCAGGCGCAGGGCGAACGGCAGGATCTCCGGACGTGACGATCGATACGGCCGATCCGGTTCCGCTCCGGGAGGAGCTTGAAGCGAGCGGCAGCAACTTTTCGCTGACGCGCGAAGGCAGCCGCTTTCTCTTCCTGATCCCCGATACGGCCGTCTATTGTATCGACGAAGGCCGCCATATCGCGGTCGCGCCGCTGCCTGGCGCTGATCCGGAGAAGGTGCGCGTGTACCTGCTCGGCACTTGCTTCGGCGCGCTGCTCCTGATCCGCGGGCTGCTGCCGCTGCACGGCAGCGCGGTCGTCATCGGCGGCAAGGCGTACGCCTTCGTCGGCGATTCGGGCGCGGGCAAGTCGACGCTCGCCGCGGCGCTCGTCGGCATGGGACATCGCCTGCTCAGCGACGATGTCGTAGCTGTCATGGCCGGCGTGGACGGCAAGCCGTACGTGATGCCCGCCTATCCGCAGCAGAAGCTGTGGCGGGAGAGCCTGGACGGCCTCGGGATGCATGCCGCCCCGTACCGCACCATTTACAGGGAGACCGAGAAGTTCGCCGTGCCGGTCGCCGAGCGCTTCGGCTTGGACCCCGTGCCGCTGGCAGGCGTGTTCGAACTGGGGCGGGCGGAGGGGACGCGGATCGGCGTCTCCCGAATACCGGTGCTCGAGCGGCTGCGCGTCATGCTGCAGCATACGTACCGACAGGCGCTGATTCCCCGGCTCGGTCTCGTCGACTGGCATTTCCGCGCGGCATCGGGCATTGCGTCCGGCATCACGGTCGGCAGATTGTCCAGACCGTCAGACAGGTTCACGGCGAGAGAACTCGCAGAGATCATGATTCGATTCGACAAGGGAGGCCTACCGGTATGATCGAAGCAGGCTTGAAGGATACGCACGATACCGAGCAGATCGTCGTGCGGGCAGAGGGCAATATGGCAAGCGACATGAACGGCGAAAAAGTGATGTTCAGCACGCGCACGGGCAAGTATTACAATCTCGGCGCCGTCGGCGGACGGATCTGGGATCTGATCGAAGAGCCCATCGATATCGGCCGGCTGATCGATACGCTGGCCGCGGAATACGAGGTTGAGCGGGCGACGTGCGAACGTGAGGCATTCGCTTTTCTGCGCCAGATGTACCGGGAGTCGCTGATCGAGGTGCGTTCGTCCTGATGCGGGCCTTTAGAAAGTTCATGGCTTGGCCCGCCGCGCGCCGGCGGCTCATGCTGGAGGCGTTCGTCTATCTGGCATGGGCGCGAATCCTGAAGGCGATGCCGTTCAGCCGGCTCGCGCCGAAGCTGGGCCGGCCGATGACGGAGACGCCGCACGTGCACGATCTGAGCGCCGAGCGCGTCGTGCGCAGCATCTCGGAAGCGGTGCGGACGATGAGCCGCCACACGTTCTGGGAGAGCCAGTGTCTCGTCCAGGCGCTTGCGGCCAAAAAAATGCTGGAACGGCGGAGCATGGACAGCACGCTGTATCTCGGCACGGCCAAGGACAAGCAAGGGAACCTCATCGCGCATGCATGGCTCCGCAGCGGCCCGGTCTATCTGACGGGCGCCGGGGAGCGGCGATTGTTCACGACGGTGGCTGTATTCGGCACGGACTATTCGACTGAAAAGATAGAAGGTGCGAGGCATGAATCAAACATTCGAGCTTGATACGACCGCTTTTCCCAGGGAACTGACCGCGATGCTGGCGGCGATGCGCAGCGATGCAGCGCAGGAGGAAAAGGCGCAGCAGGCGCCTCCGTTGCCGAACATCGATTGGAATCAATTCGTGAAGCTGGTCCGTCATCACCGGGTCTATCCGCAGATCCGAGGAGATCGGGACGGCACCGGCTTGATTCCGTCCGATGTCCTGCAAGCCCTGGGCGGCGACTACCGGCAGAACACATGGCGGATGCTCCGGCTGAGCGGCGAATTGGACCGGCTGTGCAGATCGCTGGGCGAACGGGGCGTGCGTTCGCTGGCCCTTAAAGGTCCTGCCCTCGCCCGGCAGCTGTACGGAGACATCTCGCTGCGTACGTCCAAAGACCTGGATATTCTCATCCCCGTCGGCGACCTGGAGCACGCGGAGCGTCTGCTGCTGGAGCTCGGCTATCGGGCGGACGAGCCGATACCGCGCGGACTCGGGGACTGGAAGTGGAAAATCCATCACGTCTCCTTCACGAATCCGCAGTCCGGGATCCAGGTGGAGGTGCACTGGCGCCTGAACGGCGAAAACGGCAAGGAGCCGTCGTTCGAAGCGCTATGGCGGGATCGGCAAGCGTGCGCGCTGTCCGATGCGGTCTATATGCCGGGCGACGCGCACCTGTTCATGTACCTGGTGACGCACGGCGCACGCCATGGCTGGTTCCGGCTGCGGTGGCTTGCGGACATCGACCGCATGGTCGGGCGCGAGCTGGACTGGAGCGCGATTATCCCGCTGCTGCGGCGCTACCGCGCGCTCGATCAGGCTGGGCAAGCGCTCGTGCTGGCCTCGGGACTTCTGCACACGCCGGTTCCCCGCGAGATGAGCCGCGTGCTCGCCGGCGGCCGCGGTCCCGCGCTGGCGGATCGCGCGCTCGGCTTTATCCGCGATACCGTCGTATTGACGACCGACCCGAGCGCCGGCGAAGTGTCGCGGATTTACAAGCGATACTTATTCGAGCTGAAGACGACGCGCCAAAAATGGGGTTACGCGATCAGCCGGCTGTATCCCAGCTTCCGGGACACCAAAGCGCTGCCGCTGCCGCGTTCCTTGTATTTTCTATATTTTCCGCTGCGGCCGTTCGTCTGGCTGTGGAGGCAGGTACGCCAGCAGACTTGAGGACGGAGTGAGGCGATGAACGAACTGCGGTTTTACTTGAGCCGGCTGCGCAGCTACGCGGGAATGCGCCTGTACGCCCAACTGCTCGCGATGGTCGCGCTCGGCTTGTTCGACGGCATCGGCATTTACATGCTCGCGCCGATGCTCGGACTTCTCGGCTTGCTCGGCACCGGCGCGGGCGGCACCGGAAGTCTTCCTTTTGCGGGCGAGGCGCTGAGCGCGCTGCGCGAACTGCCAGCGAACCTGGCGCTGCCCGTCCTGCTGGCCGCTTACGTCCTTATCGTGACGCTGCAGTCGCTGCTGCAACGGGCGCAGAGCATTCGCGGCACCCGGCTGCAGCAAGGCTTTATCAGGCATCTGCGCCTCACGCTGTATGCGTCGCTGATGCGGTCCGACTGGATCTTTTTCCTGCGTCGCCGGCGATCCGACTTCCATCACCTGCTCACGTCCGAGCTGGCGCGGGTCAGCCAGGCGACTTACCTGTTTTTGCAGCTCGCTTCCTCGATGGCGTTTACGGTCATCCAGATCGGGATCGCCTTCTGGCTGTCGGCCAAGCTGACGGCGGTCGTGCTCGTTAGCGGCGCCGCGATCGCGATCGTCATGCGCCGCAAGATCCGGCGGGCCAAGGAAGTCGGCAACCGGACAAGCGAGCTCTCGCAGCAATATTACGCGGGACTGACCGACCATTTCAACGGCATCAAGGACATTAAGAGCAACCGTCTGGAGGACTCTTATCTCGGCTGGTTCCGCGGTCTGACAGGGCGGATGGAGGCTAACTTTATCGCCTTCGCGCGGCTGCAGGCGACGACGTCGAGCTTGTACAAGATTTCTTCGGCAGCGCTGATCGCCTTGTTCGTGTATCTGGCCGTCGAGGCGCTGCACGTCGGCGCGGGCGAGCTCTTGCTCATCGTCGTGCTGTTCGCGCGGCTGTGGCCCCGCTTTGCCCAGATTCAATCGAACGCGGAACAGATCGGCTCCGCGATTCCCGCGTTCCGCAGTCTGCGCGAGCTCGAGCGCGAATGCGCCGAAGCCCGCGAGGCGGGCAGCGGCGGAACCGTCGAGCGCGCGGAAGGGCTGGAGGTCAAGACAGGGATCGAGTGCCGCCATGTCTACTTCAAGTACGGCGGCGATCCGAACGCCGAATATGCGCTGAAGGACGTGTGCCTCAGCATACCCGCCGGGAAGATGACTGCGATCGTCGGCAAGTCGGGTGCGGGCAAGAGCACGCTCGTCGACCTTTTGATGGGCCTGCTCGAGCCCGAGCGCGGCTCGGTGCTCATCGACGGCCTCCCCGTGGCGGGAGAGCGGCGGCTGGACTTGCGCCATGCGGTGAGCTATGTCGCGCAGGAGCCGTTTTTGTTCCATGAGAGCATCAGGGATAATCTACTGGCCGTGCGGCCGGACGCAAGCGAACCGGAGCTGTGGGAAGCGCTGCGCTTCTCGGCTTCGGAAGATTTTGTGCGGCGTTTGCCCGAAGGGCTGGGCACGGTCGTCGGCGACCGCGGCGTCCGGCTGTCGGGCGGCGAACGACAGCGGCTCGTGCTGGCGCGGGCGATCCTCAGGAAGCCGTCGATTCTCGTGCTGGACGAAGCGACCAGCGCGCTGGATACCGACAATGAGGCGCGGATCCAGGAGGCGATCGATCGACTCAAGGGAAAGATGACGATCATCGTCATCGCGCACCGGCTGTCGACGATCCGTGGCGCGGATCAGGTTGTTGTCATGGAACAGGGCGAAGCTATCGTGCGGGAAGACGGCCGGATAGGGACACAGGACGGCCACCACGCCGAAGGCGTCGTCGAATGGCCGGCAGGCGTCAGATAAACGCCTCGCGAAAGAGCCGCGCGGGCAACTACGGGAGGGATTAGAGTGCGGGTAGACGAGACGGATGGACAAAACGGTTCGGCCGACACGACATCGGGTCGAAGAGAGGCGCCAGTGGGGCAAGTCACCTGGCAGAGCTCCGGCGTCGCACGCGCGGAGCGGGAGCGCAGAAGCGGATATCCCGGGCGCGTGCTTTGGTTCACGGGACTGCCGGGATCCGGCAAGTCGACGCTCGCCTTCTCGTTGGAACGGGAGCTGCATGCCCGAGGGATCGTCTGCTATGTATTGGACGGCGACAACGTCCGTCACGGTCTGTGCCGCGATCTGGGGTTCTCCGAGGCCGACCGGCGGGAGAACCTGCGCAGAGTCGGCGAGGTATCCAAGCTGTTCGTCGATGCGGGAATCGTCGTACTGGCGGCGCTCGTCTCGCCAAGCGGCGAGGACCGGCAGATGGTCAGGGATTTGTTCGAGGAAGGCGATTTTGCGGAAATCTACGTTCGTTGTTCGCTCGAAGAGTGCGAGCGCAGAGATCCGAAAGGACTTTACAAAAAAGCGCGGAGCGGCCAAATTCCGAGCTTCACGGGCATCGGCGCGCCATATGACGTCCCCGAGCGGCCTGAGCTCACGATCGATACGCAGTTAGAATCCGCGGACGAATCCGTCGCTGCGCTGATCGAATATCTGGAAGCGCGCGGCGAGCTGCTCGGCAGGCTGGCGGAAGCGGGGCGGCTCTAGCGACAGAAAGGGGAAAACATCATGACCTACAAAATCAGTTGGAGGCGTATTGCGGCGCTTATCCTCTTGTGCTGCGTCGTCGTGGTCATATTTAAGCTATCTTCGCAGCCATACAGCAAGCAGACGATTCAACCGCTTCTATTTCGAACGTTGTCTTTTGACAAGGCAGAAAGATTGCTGCCGGGCCTGGACATCCATTACGACGGCAAAGAGTACCGCCGTGACGTCAATCCGTACGGCATGATCGAATTCGCGTTTCGCAAGGGCGCTCACCTGTTCGTCTACGGCGTGCTTGCGGCAGTGACCGCGCTTGTACTGCGCTTGTTCCGATGGCGCCCGGCTGCCGCGGCCGCCATGTCGTTGGCAATCGTCGGGCTGGTGGCCATCCTGGATGAGTGGAACCAACGCTATTCCTCGGCCCGCACGCCCACCTATCAAGACGTGCTCGTCGATCTGGCAGGCGGCGCGATAAGCCTCGCCTTCTGTTTTGGAATGTCCGCGCTCTATCGCCGGTGGCGAAGCGTTCGCCGATGAATTCTCTTAATGTTTTAAATATGAGCGATCCGCCTGGTGCGGGTCGCTCTTTTTGCCGTTGCTCACCTTCCTGATTCAGGGGGCGGCGATTCGTGAACTGGTAAGCGCGCGATCGGCGTACCGGAACTGGTAAGCGCGCGATCGGCGTACCGGTCGGAGGTTTTTCGGAAGTTTGGCGGGGCGAAAAAGCCTGCATATGTACATGTATTTTCTAGCGACACGCCACACTCGATAAAATGCCTGCAAATGTGCAGGTAAATTCAAAACACAAGCCGGAAATCGGGCTAATGGAGGAAAATACCTGCGCATATGCATCTTTTCTGACCAAAAGGAGCGATCTCGGCGAAAATACCTGTATATTTGCAGGCATTTCTGCGAAAGAACGACGCGGGCGACGATACGTTTGCCCATCGGAACGGCTGTCGGATGAGCGATTGTTAGCCATTCTGCGCGACTAGAGTTTCGGATATCCGCCAAGCCTCAAAAGACCGCCAAGCCTCAAAAGACCGTCAAGGCAATCTTCCCTGACGATTTCTTGGCATGCGCATATCCTTTCTTCAACCTATCGAACGCGAGGCTGCCCGACCGTCTCTTTTAATTTTCCTGAATCTGTTATTTATGATATAACGGAGGTAACATCACAACACGGCGGCTGGATACGAACGTATCGGATACTCGGGCGGGCTGCCGCGAATGGAGGTTTAAGATGCACCGTTTCGTTACCGTTTTCATGCTGGCGATAGTCGTTTTTGCAGGACTCGTTACCTTTCCGCCATCCAGAGCCTTCGCATGCAGCTGCGTAGATTCGAGCATTCCGCAGAAGCTTCAAGACGCTTCTGCCGTTTTTGTGGGCAAAGTGGCCCATAAAGGGTTCTCGAGCTTTTTTACCGCCAGGGAAACGAGACAATACGCCTTTAAAGTCGAGCGAGCGTGGAAGGGCGTAGCGACCAAAAGAGTCACGATTCAGAGCATCGACGGCGATGCTTCGTCATGCGGTACCGGCTTTAAAAGAAATCATACTTATCTCGTATTCGCCTATCAGGATGAGCACAAGCAGCTTCGGACCAGTCTTTGCAGCGGCAATATCCCGCTAACCAAGGCGGACGATGCGATCGCTCAGCTTGGCAAAGCGGAGATCGAAGGCGCAGCTCTGGCTGACGGCAATGGCGAGGGAGATCCGTCCTTGAATCTCTTCTTATACGCATCAGCCATCGTGCTCGTCGCCGCGGCGGGGATCTACGTTTGGAAAATATACAGGCGAAAACGATGGCGGTGAACCATACTGATTAAAAAAATCATAGTTATTATTGTCTTAACGCCAATAATTGCCTTCCTGGGCTTCATTTCACTGTTTTTTATTAGTCCGGTCATCAACAGTTTTCATCTATATAAATTTGAGAAGCAGCTGGTGTCCTATCCACTTCCTCAAAAGACGGAATATCTGGAATCGAAGTCCATTGTAGGCAAGCTAAACGGGAACGGCAACGGAATCGACTTCTTTTCGAGCATACTCGTTCATTCAAGCTTGTCCATGTCTGATTTAGAAAGTTACTATGGAGCAGCAACGTTTAAAACGGCTAAGAAAAGCGGGGCATTCCCGGTCTTCGTCGATGTTTTACCAGTTACAAGAGATCGCATAGCTACAGAGCATGTTGAACGGACTGCGCTGAAGTTTAAGTCATTATCAGACCTCGAACATTATGAAAATTATTATTTTGTTTTGATCTACGATGGTGGTTACGACGCCGGGTTTGATATGAGAGGGCATTAGCATTAACGTGGAGCCGAAGGTGCATGTCTGTCTTCAATGCTAAAGTTAACTGATGAGAGGGCGCTCATATATTAATAGAACGTTCGTTATCATAATCTTCGTATTTTTATTTTTCATCGTTCTTGCATTGTTATTCGGGGGTTATTTGCTATATCAGTTTTTTAAAAGTCTTTGCGGGGCTGCCAGTTGCTAGGCTGAGTTGTTAATTAAATTAATGGAGATTGAAGCTAATCGCAGAGGTGAAAATAATGAATCAAGCGCTTAAAGCCTATGAGATCCCGTTGTCCGGAGATTTGATGAGGGACATTGAAGTGTTTTTTAAGCTGAATAATGATAGTGAGACCCTTCAACATACATTAAAAGTCGCAGCGGAAGCTCGAAATGTTGCAGGACTTTATGATGTCGATCCTGTAAAGGCTGAGCAAGCAGGTTTATTGCACGATATAAGCAACGTAATCCCGGTAAGTAACATGCTCGAGGCCGCGAAGCAGCTTTCAATCGACATTTTAGAGGAAGAGCTGAAGTACGAGCGAATTTTGCATCAGAAACTTTCGAGAGCGATGGCAGAATCCATCTTTAATATTACGGATGAAGATATCTTATCAGCAATCGAATGTCATACGACGTTAAAGCCCGATGCCGCTTTGTTGGATAAGGTGTTATTTATTTCGGATAAAATTTCATGGGAGCTGCCAGGTGACCATGCGTACTTGTTAGAAATTAGAGATGAGGTTTATAATCAAAAACTCGATAAAGGCGTACTTATATATCTGGATTCTATCTGGGAACAAAGATCGAAATTGAAGTTAGTGCATTCTTGGCTACTCCTGGCAAGAGAACAGCTTATAACAGCTGATCATAATCTCGTTCAAATGCAAGGCGTTAAGGAAGAGTTCGATAGGCTTAACGACGCTCAGTAGCCCTCGTCAATATTTAAAACAGGAGAAGCTTATGGAAAGAATCTTAATTATCGGGTCCGCCGGTTCGGGTAAGTCCACCCTTGCTCAACGACTCGGCGAACAATTAAATTTGCCCATCATTCATTTGGACCGGCACTACTGGAAGCCTGGCTGGATTCCAACTCCGAATGAAGAATGGGATCAGTTCGTTATAGAGGCGACCAACCAAGAGCAGTGGATTATGGACGGCAATTATTCGAGAACTTTGAATTTGAGATTAAAACGCGCCGATACGGTTATTTTTTTAGATATGCCCACATGGTTGTGTGTATATCGAATTATCAAACGAAGAATCAGATTTCACGGAAAAACGAGACCCGATCTCAATGAAGGATGCCCCGAAAAGCTTGACCGGGTGTTCTTCAAGTGGGTTTGGAACTATAAGAAACGAAGCAGGGCAAGCGTACTGGACCAAATCATGCATTTTAAAGATAATAAGAAAATCATTATTGTAAAGACGCGGAAAGAAGCGAAGGGGATCATGAAGCAATTCATGTAGCGTCGGAGCAAATAAATTTATTACAATACATATGAGATTTCAACGCTAGCATATGAAGATAAGGAGCACGCACATGTTGGATTCATTTACTAAAAAACGGATCGAAAAAATTCTTATCAGTTATATGGATAAGAAGATTCCTAACCATTTGAAGCATGAAATTCAAATAAAATATAAATTCAGAGGACATACGGTTACCTTATCGCAAGAGAAACCTTCTTATATGCCGGGCGAACGTGTCGAATTTCCGATTGCTCAATTCAGACTTGAGGATAGCCTTTGGAAAGTTTACTGGCAGGACAGTAGAGGTAAATGGCATTTTATCGATGACATTGAGCCCGATACGAACTTTGAAACGCAACTAAAAGCGGTGGATGAGAACGGGATTTTTTGGATTTGAATGCTTGCTTTAGGGAGTGATTCATGAAGCTTTGGACAATCCAGCATATTGAAGCGTGGAGGATGGCTCAATCGTTAGGATATTTAACCGGTAATCCTGAACATGCTATTTTGGGATTTGAAGATAGCTATGCTTGGATGATGGGACAAATGAGGCTTAAACTTGCCGAGTATAAAAATGAGCTTCCAGTTTGGTTATGGACCGCAAGGCCTGATTTAAGATTAGGGGGCAAATTAGAAAGAGGTCGCCCTGGAGTCTTGCTCGAAGTTGAACTAGAGCCTGATGAAGTTTTAATATCCGACTTTATGGCTTGGCATGTTGTGCTCAATGATCAATTTCTCGCCTTTACTGAAGCAGAGGATGAACAATACGATTCCGGAAAATCGAGAATAACAAAGGAACAAAGCTGGACTAGAATTTTCGAATATGAAAAATTAAGACAATTTGAAACCTGGGAAGGTACAGATATGCTGCAAGCTGTTACCGGGCGAATTGATATTTCCAGAATTAAGATCCTAAGAGAATTTGTCGCAAAATAATACCGAATGGTATTTAGCTTAGAAGGATGATAAATTGAGACCCTTATCAACTACCCTCAAATTCAAAATACGGTTAGGAACCAGATTTACGAAAATGAGCTTGCTGATCGTGGCGGTAGGAGTTGTCGTATTGTTCCTTTCTTTAGATAACGACTTGAGCTCATTGACAACTGCGGTGGCATTGTTGTTAACCGGAGGAGCGTTAGTCTATATAAGTATCGTTCGAGCGAACAAGAAATTGATTTTAATACAGACAGGCTATATGGCAAAAGGAACCTATAAAGAATGGAAGAAATCGTATATCACATACAATGAAAATAATTTAGTCTATTTAGTTTATTCATACGTTGATCGAAGTAAAAAGAAAAGAAACGTTTATGTGCTATCATCGAGTACCGACGCCATGGATGAAGTGACCGTTTTTTATAATGAAGATGACAGCGTTGTCCTTGAATATTTACCCGGTAGACCGCATTTTAAAGATAATGAAATTAAGGGTTAGAGCTAATTAAGCGGGGGTGCTATGATGAATCCGCCAAAGCATATCGTTTCTGCAGCTTCCATTGTAATCAATGATAAAAACGAATTGTTGCTCATCAAAGGACCAAGAAGAGGTTGGGAAATGCCTGGGGGACAAGTTGAAGTTGGCGAATCGTTAAGTCAGGCTGCCATTCGGGAAACGAAGGAAGAGTCAGGAATAGACATCGAGATTATAAAATTTTGCGGGATATTTCAGAATGTAGGAAACTCGATTTGTAATACTTTATTTCTAGCCAAACCTGTTGGCGGAGATCTGATTCGGACGGTTGAAAGTCTGGATTCCGGCTTTTTTCCGGTCGAGGATGCGTTGGAAATGGTGACGTGGAAAAATTTCAGGGAAAGAATTGAGCTTTGTCTGAATCCTGCAGCCCACCCCTTTTGTATTGAATTTACGGATGAAAATAATATTTGAAGCAACAATACCACTACCAATATTTAGGTGCAGTGGTATATTTATTTTATGCGCGATAAAGCTTCTGGAGGAGATTTAATGAAAATATTAGTTGTCTCCGACGAAGAATCGAAATATTTATGGGATTATTTCGATGCGACAAAATTTAAAGATATTGAATTAGTTATTTCATGCGGCGATTTGAAGGCGGAATATTTATCGTTCCTTGTGAGTGTGATCCATGCTCCACTATTTTACGTTCATGGCAATCACGATTCGGATTATAAAGTGAATCCTCCTGAGGGCTGTCAGTGCATTGAAGATAAGATCGTTACTTACAAAGGTTTGCGATTCCTTGGTCTCGGAGGAAGTCATAGATACAGTGCCGGCGACCATCAATATTCCGAAAGACAAATGAAGTGGAGACTCTCCAAATTAAAACCCCGGCTGTGGCTTCATAAAGGCATCGATATTTTGATTACGCACGCCCCGGCGTACAAACTTGGAGATGGGGAGGACTTGTGCCATAAAGGCTTCGCCTGTTTTAGAGAATTTATGGATGCGTATCGTCCCAAGCTACTATTGCATGGACACCAGCACTTAAACTACGGGAGAAATGAAAGAATCCATCACTATAATTATACAAAGATCGTGAATGCATTTGGATATTACATAATGGAGATTTAGAAATTTAAAATCAAATGATCAGAAAGGCGGCCAACATGTCACCGGTGGTTATCTCGCGTAGGAATCAAGGAGTGAAGTGCGATCATGTCCGAATATGAATGGGATAATCAGATCGAATATCTGACACAAACGCGCGGGCTGTATTACAACGATGACTACCTTGAATTTTTGATTCAAAAGGTTTGGAAAATTCATGAGCCCGTTAAAATGGTTGATTACGGATGTGGATACGGATATCTCGGCCTCAAACTGCTACCCATGCTCCCGAAGGGCTCGAGTTACACGGGCGTAGATAAAGGCGAAGCGTTGATCGAAAAGGCAAGACAGATTCTTGCCAAGCTTCCTTATCCAACTGAATTTATACGAGAAGACGTCGAGGAACTCGATTTGGCGGAAGCGTATGACGTCGCGATTTGCCACGCTTTTCTATTACATATGAAAAACCCGGAGACTACGCTTAAGAAGATGATAAGAAGCGTCGTCCACCACGGAAAGGTTATATGCTTTGAACCCCATTGGAGTGCCAACATGGCTAACTATCGATTTGAAGGGCTGGAACAATCGAGCGTGATTCCATTAGGAATATTGCAGAAGCTATACGAGAAAGACTGTGAGCAGCATGGCAAGGACGGGAATATCGGAATTCGTGTTCCGGCATTATTAAGCCAATTGGGATTAAAAAACATTGAATGCAGAGTGAGCGACAAAGTGAATTTTTTGGACCCGACGGCCGATCAGGCTATAAATGAAGAACTTTTTAACGCTTTAAGAGCTGAAGGAATCGGACATCCGCCGGGAGATCGGGAGAAAACATTAGACCAGCTCATGCAACGAGGTTTAACGGCTGACGAAGCTAAGAGACAATATGAAGCTGAGCTGCTGCTATCAAATGAGTTCAGCATAAGCTCTTGGCTAACCTATGCGCCGAATATGAAAATTTCATTTGGTACTGTGGTTAAGTAATTTGCATGATTTGGAGGAGCATCCAGATGCCATCTAAAACCATCATTTATCTAGTGAGACACGGACAGACTGAGTGGAATGTGGAACAGAGGTTGCAGGGGCATCAGGACTCCCCTTTAACGAAATTAGGAATCAGCCAAGCTGAATGGTTGGAGGAAGCTCTTCGACAAGAACCAATCGATGTTGCCTATTCAAGCTCCAGCATGCGGGCTCGCAGAACGGCTGAGATTATAAAGGGAAAAAGAGAGTTGCAAATTACCGATTGCGATGTTTTCAAAGAAATCAGTTTGGGAGATTGGGAGGGTAAAACTCAGTCTGAACTGGAAGCTAACGATTCCGAACAACTCTATTATTTCTGGAACGATCCTGCGCAATTTTATGTTCCCGGAAGCGAAAGATTTGAAGATGTTCAGCACCGCGCGATTCAAAAATTAAATGAGATTGTTCAAAGCAATGAAGGACGTTCGATCTTAATCGTAACGCATACCGTTGTCGTAAAGTTAATTATGGCTTATTTTGAAAAACTCCCTTTAAAGGAATTGTGGAATCCGCCCTACATTCATCCCGCTTCTCTATGCAAAATCGTAATTGAAAACAATATCGCAGAAATTATATTGCACGGCGACATTAAGCACTACAAGGAAGAGCCATCTGCTGGTTAATTGTATATGGACTTTTGTGAGGCAATGGGGATCGAGGTCAACCAGGGACTTATTTATTGAAATGAAAGACATTGGAAATTATTTGAGGAAAAAGAAAAAGTGAACAAGGGGATAGCGATGCTTAATAAGTTAGCATTCAACAAAGATGTAGAAGGTTACGGCAGGTTTGAGAAATTCTCGTCTTCAGATGTTTATTATAAGTACAGCGATGACCAATTTGATCGTATTGAAGTTTGGTCGACCGGCATTATCAGAACGTTGTCCCAATTAATTATGACAATAACGGAGCCCATTTTTATTTTGTATGTCCTTCATGTCGGCAGAAAACAGGAGTCCGCGCGATATCAAAGCATGGAACTGAAGCGCGTCGACACTTTAAATTTTTTGGATCGGTTCGGAGACTACATTCAGAACGATAGTAGACATGACATTTGGCTTCACTCGCCTCAGGATAACGTAACGATCGTTTATGACAGAGATAATCTCATTTACCTGTATGGGGCCGAAGAGAAATTCGAGCAGTTGTTGAACTCATTGAATTTCTCAGAGCAATTTGAATCGATTTATTTGCCGACTCAGCATAGGCATTATTATCATGCAGAATTTGATCAAAAAGAAACCGAAATAATTTCAAGTTTTCCTTGGCGGGTATCCCCGCTTCAGGATGAGGATTAGGGGCGGATCGTTAAATAAGAAGCGGCTTGAGATGAATGTGCAAGTTTGTAATGATGATGTTATTCGGCATTACGTACGTTCAAAACCATAAGATTAGGGGATTAACCTGATGGTCTTATCTTTAGGCTCGGCTACCGAACGCGACGCGGATGTGATTGCTGCAATGAATCTTCAATTAATTCAGGACGAAGGCAGCAGCAATCCGATGAACCTCGTTCAGCTGCGAGCGCGAGTACTGGATTGGCTAGAGAGCGGATGGAGCATTGATTTGTTTTTTAGGGGAGAAAAAGAGATTGGATATGCGGTATATAAGCTTCAGGCCGCACCCTATGATGAAACTGAAACGGAAGTGTACATCCGGCAGTTCTTTATTAACCGGGATGATAGAAGCAAAGGCTACGGCCGTGAAGGAATAAACCTGTTAAAGAAAGACAGATTCGGTAAAGCGAATACGATGATTATCGACGTGCTAGAGACAAATCCGGAAGGTAGGCGCTTTTGGGAAAAGATCGGATTCAAATCTTATTACACCAATATGAGGAAACCGCTGCAATGAAAAGGAGGGAAAAACTTCATGATTACACGTTTTCACCATGCGCAAATCACAATTCCTAAAGGTCAAGAAGACCAGGCCAAAGCATTTTATTGCGGCGTGTTAAAGCTGAAGGAAACTCCAAAACCCGAATCGCTGCTCGGCAGAGGCGGTTTCTGGGTCGAGGTCGGCGATCAGCAGCTGCACATCGGTACGGAGGACGGCGTTGACCGTCTTTTGACCAAAGCGCATCTCGCCTATGAAGTAGAGGACTTAAGCGCCATCGAAGTGATATTAAAGGAAAACGGAATCAAGATTTTAGAGTCGGTGCCGATTGAAGGGTTTGAGCGCTTTGAGTTCAGGGATCCTTTTGGAAACCGGGTTGAATGTATAAAAGGATTCAAAAGCTAATCCTATTTTCGACGTAGAGGTGTACCTATCCATGTACGAACTTAAAACGAAAGAAACAGATGCAAGCGTCAGCGCGTTCATTGAAAGCATAGATAATCCCAAAAAGCGGGAAGATGCCTACAGGCTGCTGGATATTTATACGGAAACGACCGGTTATGAGGCGAAAATGTGGGGACCTAGCATAATCGGGTTTGGTTCCTATCATTATAAGTATGCATCCGGACACGAAGGAGACGCACCGCTCGCCGGTTTTTCGCCTAGAAAAGCGAAGATCAGTCTATATCTTTCGATGAACGAAAACGATCGAGTCATACTGTTAAACCAGTTGGGCAAGCACACGGCAGGGAAGGGCTGCGTATACGTCAATAAATTGGCCGACATGGATCTTGAAGTTTTAAAAGCGTGCATTCTCCGATCGATGCGCTTTTTTAAAAGTCAGGACGACCGTCCCGCGTCGAAAGAAGATTAGGAGGACGATTAAAGACTTCCTTAATAGCGTCAAATGAGGGGAGGAAGACGAAGTGACGTTTAATTGACGGAAATAAGGATGTCTGTCTGAAACCGAATTCGCGTTAGGAAACATTCATTTTTTTCTCATTTTAAACAGGCCATTTTTAATTTTATAACGTCTCAATTCGGTTAAATAGAGGTTGTGAACGAATCAAACACAACTTTACCGATCAGGAGGCTGAGGATAATGGCTAACCATCTGAACCACAATCTGAACCACAATGAAAATCGGCATGTCGTAGGCGTTTTTGATTCGGAGCAAGCGGTGATCTCTGCGATCGAGGACTTGAAAACGATCGGCTACAGCTCGGATCAGATCTCGGTCGTCAGTAAAAATAAGAAGGAACTGAAAGACATCCATGAGGAGACGGGCACCAAGGCGCCTCAAGGCATCGCGACCGGCGCTGCAACGGGGGGCGTGATCGGCGGCGTCACGGGTCTGCTCGCGGGGCTGGGCCTGCTGGCCGTGCCGGGGATCGGCCCGCTGCTGGCGGCCGGTCCGATCGCGGCGACGCTCTCCGGCGCGGCGGTCGGCGCCGGAGCGGGCGGTCTCGTGGGCGGCTTGATCGGCCTCGGCATTCCGAAGGAGGAAGCGGAGCGCTATAACGAGTATGTCAACGATCACAAGCTGCTTGTCATCGTCGACGCAGACACGCCTCGCCAAGGTCGCGTATACGATATTTTCCGCCGCTACGGTTCGCTCAATGCGGATACCTATGCCAATCTTGAAGGCGAGCCGCGCGACGATCTGGTCAGCGCCGCTTCGGGCGCATCGGCTTCGTCTGCCGCAGATGTGAAGGATGCCGATACGCTCAGACTGCACGAGGAACGGCTTAACGTGGACAAGGAGCGCGTCCGGACCGGCGAGGTGTCCGTCCATAAGGACGTCATCGAGGAACGGCAGACGATCGAGGTTCCCGTCCAGCGCGAAGAAGTCGTCATTGAACGCCATGCGATTCAGGATGAAGCGACGGACGGCGCGGTTATCGGAAAAGACGAGACGATTCGTATTCCGGTGAGCGAAGAGCGCGTAGAAGTGACCAAGCGGCCGGTTGCGACCGAGGAGATCTCGATCGGCAAGCGGGTCGTCCAGGATACCGAGCACGTATCCGAGACCGTTCGCAAGGAAAGAGCGGAGCTCGATCGCTCCGGCGATCCTGCCGTAGAGAATGAAGACTTGTTCAGCTCGACGAATTCTCGTCGTTGACCAGCAGACGCGACATCGCGAATGCATCAAAAAAGTCCGGGGACTGGGTTCCCCGGACTTTTTTGCGTAGTAAAGGCTCAGTGCCGAAGCCTTCGGACGCCGAGCAGCAGCGCGAAGAGGACGGCCAACCGCTTCGGGGACGGCAGCGCCGAGCCGAAGCGGTTGAACGGCCGGGCCATCAGCTGCAAGGCCTCCGACCGTTGCTTGGCATGTGCCAGCGCGATCGCGTATTCCATTACGGTCTGCTGATACTTTTTTACGAGCAAGCGCCGCTGCCCCCGCGTCAGCCGCTCGCCGAATACGTGAATCATATAGGCGAGCCCTTCGAACTTGCTCTTGACGTTTTCCAGCCGCTTCGCGGTCTGCTGCCCCGGATGGACCCGGCACGAACCCAAATACTCGGTCAGAAAATATCCGCTGATTCCTCGTGCGCCAAGCGCGAGCATCAGCATATAGTCAGGTACCAGACCGCCGCTGGGCTGAAAAAATCCGACCCGCTCGAGCGCGCCTTTTCTGAACAGGCTGAACTGCAGCGAAAATACGCAAGCATTGTTGCGAAGCGTATGAGAGAGCACATCAGCGTACGGCTGGCTGCTCATCGCGGTTCTCCCGCAATAAGCGGCAAAGTCGCGGCTCTGCTGGGCGTGCCTGCTCCCCGAGTCGTCCATGAAGTAATGATTGCTCGACACGAACCCGCATTCCGGATGCGAGAGCAGCGCCGCCTCGGCGAGTTCAAGAAACGCCGGCTCCCACACGTCATCGTCGTCGAGCATTGCGACGAAGTCGCCGGTAGTAGCTCGGAACGCCTGCTGCCGGTTTTGGAGCTGGCCGATCCGCACGTCGTCGGAAATGCTGGCGATATGCTTGATCGCGATCGTCGGGTACATCGCCCGAATCTCCTTGACGGTCTCTAAGGTGGGCACGTCCCTGCCGTCCTCGCTGACGACGATTTCGTCGGGCATGCGGGTTTGCGCGCAGATGGACAGCAGCGTCTCTTTCAAATAATGCGCGCGTTTATGCGTAGGCACGGCTACGCTGATCTTCACGGACATGCCGGACGCTCCTCACAAATGATACGATATGTATCATGATAACACGAGCTTCCTTTTCTGCCAACGTAAGAATAGTAAGAATACCAGGGATGCAAGATCGTAGTGCGTGGCTGTAACTAACGAACTCGGCAGGGCGATCATCGTTAAGCAGGAAAACGAGCAGCGGATAGGGAAATATACGCGCATAGCTAGCGCCTGGAGTTGAACGCAAAGGGGTATGAGCGCCGTGCATTCGAATCACTTGTCCGCCCTAGGATCGAGAATTTATCGCAATCCGCTGCAGATTACGCACGTGGACGCTGCCGTCGGATCAGCCGTTCCGCCTAATCCGGACCCTTACGTCCTGAAGTATAACGGCGCGTATTATTGTTATCCGACCGGCCATGACGGCGTACCCGTCTTTTACTCGACGGACCTTGTCCGTTGGGAGAGCAAAGGTCTCGCGCTGTCTCAGCCGGAAGAAGGATATTGGGCGCCGTGCGTCGTCTACCGCCACGGTCTCTTTTACATGTATTATTCGTCCGGCATGTCGCCTGCGCATTTTCAGTGGATGAAGGTCGCCGTCTCCAAGCATCCCCTCGGCCCGTTCGAGCCTGCCGGAACGCTGTTCGAGCGCTTCTCCATCGATGCGCATGTCGTGCAAGACGAGGATGGTTCATGGTACCTGTTTTATTCGGTAGACGATTATGCGGGCGCCGACGACGAACGCCCGGGAACCGTCATCCTGGTCGACCGGCTGCTCGATATGACGACGCCTGCCGGGCAGCCCGCGCTAGTCGTGGCCGCGACGCTGAACGAGGAGATCTCCGGACCGGACCGGTTCGGCGACGGACGGGACTGGCATACGATCGAAGGCGCTTATTATCTTAGACGCGGAGACGCGCGCTACTTGATGTACAGCGGCAACAGCTTCGAGCGCGAGCATTACTTCGTTGGCTATGCCACTTCGCGCGGCGACGGATCGATCGGGTCGCTCGCCTGGTCCAAATGGCCGGCGAACGACATATATGAGCCGCTGCTGCGCAAAAGCGACGCCGTCGAGGGCACGGGCCATCACTCGGTCGCGACCGCGCCCAATCTCGCAGACAGCTGGATCGTGTACCACGGGCGCGACATTGTTCAAAACGAGGCGGGCGAAGGCGAGCGGCGGCAGCTGCGGATCGACCCGCTGCTCTGGCAAGGCGAGCGCTTGTGGGTGCCGGGGCCGACCGATGACGTACAGGACGCACCGGGGATGCCTGCCTTCCGCGAGCTGTTCGCCGGGGAAGGCGAATTGGCCGATACCGGAGGATGGGAGGTTACGAGCGGGCAATGGACATCCCATGCCGGATTCGGCAGACAGACGGACGCGCGCGGTACGACGGAGGCAAGGATTCGCGGCAGCTGGGATGATTTTTTGTTCGAAGGCTCGGCGCGGTGGCTCGATCAAATGCCTGGCGGCCGATTCGGATTTCGTTTCGCGAGCGTCCAGGACGGGCGTTCAGGGGTGGATGTGCTAGTTGATGCAGGTCGCAGGGAAGCGGTGGTGTCCGCCGAGCGTGACGGTATTCGGAGCGTATGCGCGAAGGTTAAACTGGCCGCAGGATTCGAACCGGCCGCCTTTCACCGCTGGAACGTCAGGAAGAGCGGCGGCCAATGGTCCGTCAGGCTCGACGATTTGCCGATATTCGATGGCGTGCTGGACGCAAAAGCCGGGCGAATCGCGATGATCACTCATTTTACAGGCGCGGAGTTCGCTGGTCTCGCAATCACGCGGCATTACGAGACCGACTTCCGTTCGGCGGATTCGCTTGTCGGCAGGTTCGCTTGTTCAGACAGCGGCGGTTCGGTCGATCCTGCGCGCGGATTGCGCCTCGCCGCGCTCGGCGGCCGCGCGGTAGCGACCTATACGGCACAGCTTCCGGATGCCTATATAGCGGAGCTGGACATCTCGTTCGAACAGGACGGCGCGGGCGGCAGGCTGGATGTCGCGATTCCGGGGCTTGGGCGGGAGATTTCGGTCGACCGAACTGCGGGGCGCACGCTCTCCGTTTATGTCCGGCAGGCGGAAAGCAAGCTGCAGGTATGGGCGAACGGCAAACCGGCGGAGACGTCGAAGGTCGTGCACACTGCAGGGGGAGAGCGCATCGGCTTTGCTGTCGAGCGGGCCGTCGGACTGCTGACGCGCTTCAGGGTAACGGAATGGAAATAGCAAGAAGCCGCGGCCATGGCCGCGGCTTCTACGTATTTTAGCTCAGATCCTGCGCACCCAGCTTCGCCGCCAGCTCCGCTTCTTTCCGGCGGAGGGCTGCCGATGCCGGTCTGAAGTATCCGAACGCCGCTGCTGCGACGAGTGCCGCGACGGCGACGCCGGCCGCGCCGATCCAGCTGACCGCGGCGAGCGAGGACTGCTCGACGATGACGCCGCCGATGCCCGCGCCGGCTGCCATCGCCAATTGCAGCACGGAGCTGTTCAGGCTCAGCATGATGCTGGAGGCTTCAGGCGCGAGCGTGATGAGATGATACTGCTGCGTCGGACCCGAGGACCAGGCTGCGAACGCCCAAAGCATAAGCAGCGGGATGACGAAAGCGGGCGAATGGGCCAGCAGCGAGATAAGGACGAGGATGGTCGCGTGAAGCGTCATGCCGCCTACGAGCGTGCGGCGGTAGCCCCACTTGTCGGTGCTGAAGCCGCCGAGCTTGGAGCCGACGAGGCTCGCGACGCCGAGCGCGAACAGGCCGATGCTGACGCCCCGTTCGCTCAGGCCGGTAATGTCGAGCAGAAACGGAGAGATGTACGTATACGTGATCGAGTAGCCGCCGATCCAGAACAGCGTAATGAGCAGCGCGACGGCGATCTTCGGATTTGCCAGCAGCCGGACCTGCTCGCGAAGCGGAATCGGGCGCTCGTTTTCCGTCCGCGGCACCGTATAGGCGACAAGCGCGATGCCGAGCACGCCGAGCAGTCCGATGGCGCCGAATACGAGCTGCCAATTATACAGAGAGGAAATGAGCCTTCCCAGCGGCACGCCGACGATCAGCGCGGTGCTGAAGCCCATGACGAGCGTGGCGATCGCGCTGCCCTGCTTTTCGGGCGGGGCGAGCTTGGCGGCGACGGTGAGCGACGTCACGACGAATACGCCGCTGCTGAGCGCGAGAATGACGCGTGACACGATGAGGAAGCCGTAGCCGGAAAAAGCGAGGGCTGCAAAGTTGCCGACGACGAAGACGGCGAGCGAGTAGATCATGAGCCGTTTGCGATCGACCTTGGCCGTCGCGGCCATCAAGAAGGGCGTTCCGAAGGCGTAAGCCAGCGAATACACGGTGATTAATTGCCCCGCAGCCGCCAGCGAGACGCCGATATCGGCGGCGACCTGGTCCAGAATACCCGCGATGATGAATTCGGACGTGCCGACGAGAAAACTGACGATGGCCAGCATATAGATTTTCCAGGCGTTACTCATAATTCCCAGCTCCCTTAAATTTTATATTTCTAAATTTATCGAAATAAAAGACAAAAGACGACCTGCTGCATGTGCCGGCAAGCCGGCTAACCCAGCAGGTAGGGCGCGTATTTGCGCGCAATGTCCTTGTTGACGCTGTAGTAGATGTAGGTGCCGTCCTTGCGGAGCTGGAGCAGCCCGCTCTCCGTCAACTGCTTCAGATGATGGGACAGCGTGGAGCCTGCGACCGATTCGAGCTTGGCGTTGATATCGGAGCAGCAGAGCGTTTGCTCTTCCGTGAGCAGCATCGCGATCTTGATGCGGGTCGGTTCGCCGAGTGCCTTGTATACCTTCACCGCTTGCTTGACTTCCTCGTTGTCCGGGATCACCTGGCGCTCACCGCCTTATTCATCGTAATTTCTAAAATTATAGAAATAAGGTAACACGCCGACATTCATTTGTAAAGCGTCCGATTTAAAAAACAATCTTATGACACCTAGACCTAGACACGCTGCGAACCTTGCCCCCGCCATGCGTTTCGGCGAAGCCAGGCTGCTGCTCGGCTTTAGTTCTCCTTTTGAACGCTATTTCCCCTCGTTTCCTTCTGCCCTCGCACGCCGTCTCTCGCTGCATGCATGCTCCGAAATTGCCTGGGCGTTTGCCCGGTTATACGCTTGAACAGCCGGTTGAAATGCTTAATATCTTCGTAACCCGCCAGCCTTGCAATGGCTGCGATCTTCTCGTTCGTCGCGAGCAGCAGGTCGCAGCAGATCTCGACACGCAATTTGTTCACATAATCGGTATAGCTCATCCCTGTACGAGCTGCAAACCGTCGCCGGAACTGCCTCTCGCTAAACCCCGCCATCGCGGCCAAATCCCGCATGCGGACCGAATTAACCGGCTCACGACGAAGCAGGTTCAGCACCGATTCAAGCGCATCTTCACCGAACCTTGATGTCCCTCCGTCCACGGCCAGGTCATTTTCTTTGGAGCGCCGGATAAGAAGCAACAGCTTCACCAACTCGGCCTGCATCACATCATTCGAGTCCGGACGTTTTACCCTGTTTTCTTCGAACAGCGTATTAAAAATCCGCTGAAACGAACCGTCCTTATCCTTGCAATGCAGCCAAGCCTGCTCCGGATAACGGGCGAAAATGAACCGGAGCATCTCTGCATCTTTCGCAAAAAAACTTTTTAGCGATTGACTGTGCGAGCCGTCGAACAAGCAATTGTACACGATCAACTGACCGGAGTCCGGCCCGGCATGCGAGGGTCGGAACACGTGCGACACCCCGATGGGCAAAAAGAAAAGATCTCCTTTCGCCACAGGCAAGAACTGTTCCTCGATATACTGAAATCCCGTTCCTTCGCTCACATAGTTGATCTCTACAAACTCGTGATCGTGATGCCACATTCCGAACGACTCTTGCACCCGATTGATAAAAACAGGATATTCCGGCGACAGAAATTCGGCCGAGGTCGTCGTAAAGACGAAAGGTTTGATGCTCATGCGCTCACCCTTTTTCCTGGTGTCTAACGTCCGATTGCACCTTATATTTCGTCCGATTAAGCCTCATATTTCAATTAACCTCTAGTGTATAGTAATTAATGAAATTTGCAATCGGAGGGAGGCAGTAAACGTTGAGCGATCACGAATCGATCGAAGCGGTTTGGATCTGGATGGAAGAACGGCAGGTCGTCCGGAACGAGCAGGTGCACGAGCAAATCTATTTCCGCAGAAGCTTTGTTCTGGACCGAATTGAAGAGGCAACGTTGCAGTTGAAGGTTTCTGCAGACAGCAGATATCGTCTGTATGTCAATGGCATCCCGGTATCTCGCGGACCCGCCAAAGGCGACCACCAAACCTATTATTACGAAGAAGTCGACTGCACCTCCTTCTTGCGCGAAGGCCGTAATGTAATCGCCGCCCATGTCGTGCACTATGACGGTCGAGAAGGTCCGGTCTCCGTCTGGAGAGCGAATCGCGGAGGCTTTTTACTTTCCGGCGAGGTGTTGGACCAGAAGGGCAATTCCATTTTGACGCTGCATACGGACGAGCGTTGGCGCTGTCTGCAGGAAACGGCGATTGCCTATGATGCCTCGGATGAGGATACGGCGTTTGTAGGCGGTACGGAACGCGTGGACGGCCGCGATCTCGCGCACAACTGGTATACGGTGGAATACGACGATTCCGCCTGGCATTTTGCCGTCAAAATCAGCGAACATGAAAATCCCGTAATCGGCCATTTCTCGCCATGGTATCTTGCTCCGCGTCCGATTCCGCCGCTGTATGAGACGAATCGCGCGTTCGTTCCGTCCTTCGGCCCGGACGATATCGGGAAGCCCGTCACGATCGGCCCCAATCAAAACTTTAAACTCGAACTTGATGCGGGCGAAATGACAACCGGTTATCCCGTACTTTGGCTAAGCAGCGGAAAAAACGCAAGCATAAAGCTTTTATACGCGGAATGCTATCAACAAACCGATCCGGCAACGGGTGGATACGTTAAAGGAATCCGAGACGATCGGACCGGCGTACTGATCGGCAATTTTGATCTCTATACAGTCGGCGGATATGGTTTCGCGGATCAACCCGAATGTTACGAACCTTTCTTATTTCGGACATTCCGGTATATTTCGCTTGAGGTGGAGACGGCCGGGGAAGCACTGACCATCGAATCTTTTCATTATAGAGAAACAGGCTATCCGCTGGAGGTCAAAGCGAGCTTCGCCAGCTCCGACGTCAGCTTGCAGCCGCTCTGGAACATCAGCATCAACACGCTTAAGCGCTGCATGCACGAGACGTACGAAGACTGTCCTTATTTCGAGCAGCTGCAGTACGCGATGGATACGCGGTTGCAGGCTCTGTTTACTTACCAGCTAAGCGGCGATGACCGTCTGGCCCGGAAGGCAATCTATGATTTTCATTGCTCTCGGCTGCCTAACGGGATGCTCCAGAGCAGGTATCCGTCGATGCTGCAACAAGTGATTCCAGGCTTTTCACTGTATTGGATAATGATGGTCCACGATCATTACCGTTATTTTGGAGACCTTAAGCTGGTGAGAACTTATCTGCCCACGATTGACGGGATTCTGGAATGGTTCCATCAACGAATAGCTTCCGATGGACTGCTAGATCAAATGCCGCCGGAATATTGGTCCTACGTGGATTGGGTAGACGAGTGGAGCGAACTAAGGGGCGTACCGACGGCATCAAAGGAAGGCAGCATGGTCATCTATAATCTGATGTATGCCGCATCGTTAAAGCTGGCCGCCGAGCTTCAGGACTCGTTAGGCAGAACCGGAACCGGCGACGATTACAGGTCTCGGGCCGCGGCGCTAATTGAAGCCGTCAACACAACCAGCTATTCGGAAGCTGCCGGGCTTTATCAGGATGCCCCGCAGGTGGAGCTGTACAGCCAGCATGCACAGATCTGGGCCGTACTGGCCGGCGCCGTCCAAGGAGAAGCTGCCAAGCAGTTGATCGAGCGTATGCTTGCCAACCAAAAGTTGTCAAAAGTGTCCTACGCCATGTCATTTTTCTTATTCCGCGCGCTTGAGGAGATCGATTCCTACGATCTATCCTTCTCACTTTGGGACACCTGGAGAGACCTGGCTGCGCTCGGACTCACGTCGTGGGTGGAGGATCCCGTCAGTCAGCGCAGCGATTGTCATGCCTGGGGCGCTGTGCCTATCTATGAATTCAGCGCCAAAATATTGGGCGTATCGCCTGCCACTCCAGGCTATACCACGATTAAAGTCGCACCGCAGCCGGGCAAGCTGACATACGCGTCCGGAGATGTCGCGACACCGCAGGGAGTCGTAAATGTCGCATGGGAATTGAGCGATGGAAAGCAGTTCAAAATGACCGTATCCACTAACGCCGTTGCGCAGCTGGAGGTTGTTCTTCCGGATCAATCCGTACATGTTCATCAAGGCGGGGAAAAACTTCATTTCTCTTGCGATCTGCCATAAATGCAATTAAGCGGCTCAATAAAAAAGTTCATGAAGAAGATACAAAATTCCTTACACAAACGATGATACCTATCATACAGGTTGATAGGATCGCCGACAGGAAAACCATTCTAAAGGGGGATTTAAATGTTTTTGCAAAAAGGAATGAAAACGGTTTCTAAACTGACGATCTCTTCTGCCGTACTTGCCATGGTTCTAGCTGCTTGCGGGGATAATGAAAACGCGAATTCGTCCGGCGCTTCCAACGGCGGCGGAGGCGGCGAAAAAAAAGTAAAACTTAGAATGATCGAAAGCTTGACCTCCGATACCCGCACGGCCGAGCTTCAAAAGATGATAGACGCATTCGAGAAAGCCAATTCCAATGTCGATGTTGAATTGATCTCGCCTCCGTTCGACCAAGCAGACAATAAAATCCGTACGATGCTTTCCGCCAAGGAAGATATCGACATCGTCGAGGCGCGCGACGTGAACATATCGGAATTCGTCAATAACGGATACCTGGAGCCGCTCAACGATTACGCCAAAAATTGGAGCGAATACGCCACCGTAACGAAAACAGCCCTCGACGTCGGCAGCCTTGGCGACAAACTGTACTTCATCTCCAACGGTCTGTATCAGCGTCAACTGTTCTACCGGGCCGACTGGCTGCAAGAAGCGGGAATCGCAGTTCCGAAGACTTATGAAGAGCTGGTCGATGCCTCGATCAAGCTGACCGACAAGTCCAAGAACCGCTACGGCTTCTCGTTCCGCGGCGGCTCCGGCTCAAACTCCGTACCGGAATCGATGGTGCTGACTTACAACGGCGCGAACGTCAATACGGACGATTCGATGTTCCTGAAGGACGGCAAGTCGATCTATGCTTCCCCCGAGGCCAAGCAAGCGCTCGATCTGTACCTGAAGCTCTTCAAGGAAGGTTCGCCTGCCGATTCGGTCGGCTGGGGCTTCTCCGAGCAAGTACAAGCGTTCACTTCCGGCGTGACGGCCTTCCTGCTCCAGGATCCCGACGTGATCAACTCGCTGAAGGATGGCATGGAAGAAGGAACCTGGGCAACCGCACCGATGCCGACCGGTCCGAGCGGCATAGCGCTGATCAGCGCCGGCGGCGCAGGCTGGGGCATTACGTCCTTCTCCGCTAAGAAGGAAGCGGCTTGGAAGCTGATTGAATTCCTGAGCGACAACGAACAAAATGTCGAATGGTCCAAGAGCTACGGTACGATTCCGATCCACAGCACAGCGACCGAAGATCCGTTCTTCAATGAAGGGCCGTACAAGACGCTGCTGGATATGACGGCCGATTCCAATACGTTCGTCAACTTCAAGCCTCCGTTCATTTACCCGGCTTACAGCAAGTTCGGCACGTTGTCCATGGAGACCGGCCAGCGAATGCTGCTGGGCCAGGCGACTGTCGAAGAAACGCTTGCGGCGTGGGCCCAGTTTTGGGTCGATGCCAAAGCCGAACTTGATGCGTCCAAGTAATACGCGGCAACTAATAGCTTAATCATAAGCGAGTATGGCGGACAGCTCAGGCTGTCTGCCATGTTCCCTGCATCTAAAGGCGGTGACTTCCGTTGAAACAGCGTACATTTATATGGTTTAGCCTGTTCCCCGCTTTTCTGCTGCTCGCAGTCTTCACGTTCTATCCGTTTTTGCGCGGTGTGGTCATGGCCTTCCAGCATTATGAATTGTTCAACCTCAATAACACCGATTTCGTAGGTTTGGATAACTTCGAGGCTGCGTTCAAGGACGGCAAATTCCTTTCCGCGCTTGAGCACAGCGTTTATTGGGTATTTTTCTCGCTGGTTTTTCAATTTGTATTCGGGCTTGCGCTCGCACTCATGCTGAAAAAGCAGTTTCGCGGAAGAGGCGTTTATCAGGGCTTCGTATTCTACTCCTGGGCGCTGTCGGGGTTCCTGATCGGTCTGATCTGGAAGTGGTTGTTTAACTCTCAATACGGGGTAATCAACGACTTGTTGCTCAGAATAGGTCTCATCCACGATCGAATCGGCTTTCTGTCCGATCCGGGCTGGGCGATGTTTTCGGTGATTGTGGCAAACGTGTGGTACGGCATCGCATTCTTCGCCATCATGCTGCTGGCCGCACTTCAGTCCGTGCCCGGCGAATTGTATGAAGCGGCCGATATCGATGGCGCGAATGCGTTCCGCAAATTTTTCAACGTCACCTTGCCCTACGTTATGCCGACCATCATCGCGACGACGCTGCTGCGGGTCATCTGGATTTTCAACGATCCGTCGCTCGTCTATGGCATGACCAACGGCGGTCCTGCCGGAAGCACGCACGTCCTGTCCTCTCTCCTGATGGAGCGGCTGCTCGCAGGCAATTATGGCGCGGCTTCCTCGATCGGGGTCATCATGCTCGTCATCCTGATGCTGTACACGATCTTCTATCTGTTCGTGACGAAGTCCGAGAAAGTAGGTGACTTCTAGTGGCTGCCAAAGGGACGCTCAAAGGCTTAAAAATGGTCTATATGGCGCTTCACCTGATCGTGATGGTGTTTCCGCTTTACTGGATCGTAATCACGTCTTTCAAGCCGAAAGGCGAGATCTTCAAGCTGCCGATTTCCTATTGGCCGAAAACCTTTTCTCTCGGTAACTTTGATCGCATCTTTACGGTTTCCAGGTTTCATATCTATATCATGAACAGCTTGTACGTGTCGATCGTGTCCGCAGTCGCCGTCATCATCATCTCGATTTTGTGCGCGTACGTCATGGCGCGGTTCGCGTTCCGCGGCCACAAGCAGATCATGCTCGCATTTTTCCTCACCCAGATGCTGCCGGGCTTCGTGTCGCTGGCGCCGCTGTACCTGATGATGTCCAATATGGGGCTGACGAACACCCGCTTGTCGCTCATCCTGCTGTACACGACCGGTTCTATCGCCTTCTCGACCATTATGCTCAGAGGCTTCTTCCAGCGCGTACCGGCCAGTCTCGAGGAAGCCGCGATGATCGACGGTTGTTCGCGGATCAGCTCGCTGTTCCGCATCATTATCCCGGTCATGATGCCGGGGATCGCTTCAACGTTTATTTTCGCCTTCGTTCAGAACTGGAACGAGTTGTTCCAGGCCGTCATGTTTATCGACACAAACGCGCTTAAAACGCTCCCCGTCGGGATGAATTCATTCGTATTGAAGTTCGATATCGATTGGGGATCCCTGTCGGCAGGCGCCGTCATTTCCGTAATCCCGACGATTATTATGTTTGCCTTTGCCCAGCGCTTCATTGTCGAAGGCTTGACGCAAGGCGCAGAGAAAGGTTAAGCAAGCTCCTCCGCGAACGATTTCGGAAAACGATCGATGCAGCGCAGGGAGCGGCTGGTTTAGACGGGACGTACGGAAAAGGGTAAAATAGGTTGCGAAGAGAAGCGATGCAGCTTATAGGAATCGAGGGGATTCGGCGTGCAGCAGCACAAGTGGTGGAAGGAAACCGTCGTGTACCAGATTTATCCGAGAAGCTTCCAGGACAGCGACGGCGACGGCATCGGAGATCTCCCGGGGATCATCTCGCGGCTCGATTATCTGGCGGAGCTCGGCATCGGCGCGATCTGGCTGTCCCCGGTGTGCAAGTCCCCGCAGGACGACAACGGGTACGACATCTCGGACTACCGGGACATCGATCCGATGTTCGGTACGCTCGACGACATGGAGCGGCTGATCGAGGAGGCCGGCCGGCGCGGGATCAAGATCGTCATGGACCTCGTGCTCAACCATTCCTCCGACGAGCATCCCTGGTTCGTCGAAGCGAAGAAGGGCAGGGACAACCCCTATCACGACTACTACGTATGGCGCGACGGCGAGCCTGGGGCGCCGCCGAACGGCCTGGGCAGCATCTTCGGGGGCTCGGCCTGGCAATGGGTGCCGGAGCTCGGCCAATATTACCTGCACTTGTTTTCCGTCAAGCAGCCGGATCTGAACTGGGAAAATCCCCGCGTTCGAGAAGAAATCTACGACATGATCAATTGGTGGATCGACAAAGGCGTCGGCGGCTTCCGCCTGGACGTCATCGACCTCATCGCCAAGGAGCCGGATCGCATGATCACCGGCAACGGGCCCAAGCTGCACGATTACATCCGCGAGCTGAGCGAGCGGACGTTCAGGCGCGCGGACCTGCTCACCGTCGGCGAGACGTGGGGAGCGACGCCGGACATCGCGAAGCTGTACAGCAATCCGGACGGCAGCGAGCTGTCGATGGTGTTCCAGTTCGAGCATATTAGTCTCGACGAAAAGGAAGGCTGGAGCAAGTGGGACCTCGCGCCGCTCGATTTTCTGCGGCTCAAGGCGGTGCTGTCCAAGTGGCAGACGGAGCTGAAGGGCGAAGCCTGGAACAGCCTGTTCTGGAACAACCACGACCTGCCGCGCATCGTCTCCCGATGGGGCAACGACGGGGCATATCGGGTGCAGTCTGCAAAGATGCTGGCCACGCTGCTTCATGGCATGCAAGGGACGCCGTACGTGTACCAGGGCGAGGAGCTCGGCATGACCAACGTGCGGTATCCGATCGAAGACTACAGAGACATCGAGCTGCTCAATCTTTACAAGGAGCGTACCGAGCGAGGCTACCCTCGTGACGAGGTCATGGCTTCGATCCACGCGAAAGGGCGGGACAACGCGCGAACGCCGATGCAGTGGGATGCGACGCCGCAGGCGGGCTTTACTGCGGGGGAACCTTGGATCAGAGTGAATCCGAACTATGCGGACATTAACGCGGACGCGCAGCGGGACGATCCGGACTCGATCTTCCACCATTATCGGCAGCTGATCTCGCTTCGGAAGACGCACAAGGTGTTCGTCTACGGCGATTACGAGCTGCTGCTGCCCGAGCATCGCGACGTATTCGCGTATACGCGCAAGCTGGACGGCGAGACGCTGCTCGTGCTGTGCAACTTTTACGGCGCGGACGTCACGTTCGAGCTGCCCGAGACTTTGCCTCGCGACATGCGTCTGCTGATCGCCAACTATGCGGACGAACCGCAGCGCGGAACGCTGCGTCCGTACGAGGCGCGGATGTATTTGGCGCAGGGGCAGGATTAGGGTCGCGATCGAGCGCGAATCGGCTGCGGAAACGAGCAACCCTTCCGGACGCTTATCGGCATAAAGTTACGCGGTTTTTCCGTGTAACTCTGCTCGCAGGCGGCGGTTTCGGCGGAGTTACGCGGTTTTTCCGTGTAACTCTGCTCGCAGGCGGCGGTTTCGGCGGAGTTGCACGGTTTTTCCGTGTAACTCTGCTCCGTAGGCGGCGGTTTCGGCGGAGTTACACGGTTTTTCCGTGTAACTCTGCTCCGTCGGTGGCGGTTTCGGCGGAGTTACGCGGTTTTTCCGTGTAACTCTGCTCGCAGGCGGCGGTTTCGGCGGAGTTGCACGGTTTTTCCGTGTAACTCTGCTCGCAGGCGGCGGTTTCGGCAGAGTTGCACGGTTTTTCCGTGTAACTCTGCTCGCAGGCGGCGGTTTCGGCGGAGTTACACGGTTTTTCCGTGTAACTCTGCTCGCAGGTTAATAAGCTGAGGCGAAGAAGCTCCATATGGCGCAACATGGCGGGACCGGGACTGCGCCGCCAGTCGAGGTCGAAGGAATGTCCCGCCCCCTTCGGACATACAGTGAAGGAGGAGAGGGGGTGCTGCATATGGTCATTCAAATCAGCGTCGCGGTCGCCGCGATCGCTTTTGCCGGACTAGCCGTGTATCTGATCTTAACGCTCCGCAAGAGTATGACGACGCTCGGGGAGACGAACAAGACGCTCGCCGAGGTGCGGAACGCCGTCCATGGCTTGACGCAGGAAGCTTCCCAGCTCATCCGGAACGCCAATCAGGTGACCCGCGACGTCAAAGGGAAGATGCAGACGATCGATCCGCTGTTCGAATCCGCGCACGACGTCGGGGAAGTCATCCAGACGGTGACCGACTCGGTGAAAAAGGCCGCTGGCATCTCTACGGCGCCGCCGCGGATCGCTGCCGGAACGTCATCTTCGCCGCAGCTTCGCGTGAAGGTCAAATAAGCGCCCGCCTTGCTGCGCTTTAAATCCGCCCTTCGCGCCTAAAGTCCGTCTTAAGCGTCTGAAACCTGTCTCTAAGCCCGAAGTTCGCCTCTACGCCCGAAGTCCGCCTCTACGCCCGAAGTCCGCCTCTACGCCCGAAGTTCGCCTCTACGCCCGAAGTTCGCCTCTACGCCCGAAGTCCGCTTTTCGCGCCCGAAGTCCGCCTCCCTCGACGAGGCGGGCTTTTTCGCGTTTTTCGCATGTCCGGATAGAACGATTTGATGATTTTGGCGCAACGATCCTACGATTTGGTGATTATGCGCGCGCGAGCCGAAGCGATCATACCTCCAATGCTATAATGAGTTCACCACTCGCGCAAAGGAGTCGCTTAACATGCGTGGCATATTGTCCCATCTCGTTCCCCACAAGCTCAAATACCGGCTGTTCGCGGCGTTCGTGCTCGTCATCTTGCTCCCGTTCAGCATTTTGAACATATACAATTACCAGAAAATCGAGTCGCTCGTTCAGAAAAAAGTGAGCGAACAGAGCCATGAGCAGCTCGACAATCTGCATCGTTCCCTCGAGGATCAGCTGAGCATCGCGTTCAAGACGCTCATTTTCCTCGAGCAGGACTCCGAGGTGCGCCAGATTCTTCAGGAGCCGGGCCGGCACTCCGTCCTGGACAACAAGGACCTGATGGAGGACAAATTCAAAGGCTTGAACAACAGCTTTTTCCTGTACAATCCGTCCGTGTACTTCACGCTGCTCGACGATCACGGCCATGTGTATACGTCCTACCAGCCAAGAAGGCCGCTCGATTACGACGCGATCGCCTCGAACGCTTCGTTCGCCGCCATGAAGGAGACGAAGGCGTCTTATCTGTGGGTGCCCGACGACGAGAACTATGTGTCGCGCGACATTTCCAAGAGCCCGATGCTGCTGTCGCTTTACGCCGAACTGCGGGACCGCAGCAACCGGACGTACGGACTTGCAAGAATCAGCATCGATTTCTCCTTCTGGTTCCAGTCCATGCTCCAAAAATCGGAAAGCGACCAGGCCTACTTCATCATGACAAGAAAAGGAGATACGATCGCGAGGTCCATCCCGGGCTCGGAGCTGTCGCCTGCGGCGGCCGAAGCCGTCGCGCGCGCGCCGGACAATGGATTTTGGACCGACAAAAGCGGGGACGCGCTGGTCAACTACAGCTATCTGTCTTCGCTGGACTGGTACCTGGTGGACCGGATTCCGCTGCGGGTGCTGTTTAACGAGATCGAGAGCCTGAAGCAGCAATACTTTGTCACTTTTTATATTATCACCGCGGTTTTCGTCGCCGTCGCCTTTATGCTTGCCTACACGTTCACGCGGCCCCTCTCCCGCATGCAGATGAAAATGAGAGAAGCCGTGCGCAAGGATCTGCGGATCCGGCTGCCCGAAAAAAACTACAAGGGCGAAATTCTCGAGCTGACCCGCACCTTCAATACGATGATGGTCGACATGAACGGGCTGATTCAGCGCTTGCGGGCGGAGGAGCGGCAGAAGGACGCCGTGCATTTCCAGATGCTGCTCGCCCAGATGAACCCGCATTTTCTGCTCAATACGCTTAATACGCTCAAGTGGATCGGACTGCGCGGCGGCAGCGAAGAGACGGTCGAGATCTGCCTGTCCCTCGGCAAGCTGCTGGAGACGAGCCTCAATTCCGACGTGGATCTCATCTACTTAAAGGACGAGATCGAGCTGACGCGCGCCTTTCTGTACATTCAGCAGATACGGTACGGCAACCGCTTCGAGATCGAATTCAGCTACGACGAGGAGCTCGTATACGCGCTCGTCCCCAAGCTGAGCCTTCAGCCGCTCGTCGACAATGCGATCCGGCACGGCATCGCCGACATGCAGGAGGGCGGGCGCATCCTCATTCGCATGGACAGGGACGCCCAATACCCGGACAGGCTGGCGCTGGAGGTCGAGGACAACGGCGTCGGGCTCGAGCAGTCCAGACGCATCCGCGAGGAAGGGCGCAAGCGGCCGGGCATCGGGCTGGACAACGTGCGGGAGCGGCTGCGGCTGCTTTTCAAGGACAAGGGAACGCTCGACATCGTTCCGCTGCCGCGCGGCACGTTATGCCGGATGCGTCTGCCGCTGCTGCTGTCCCAGCCGTACGAGAGCGGACTTCACGAATTGACTCGCCAAGACGAAATAGAGGCGTAAGCGATGTACAAGGTGCTGCTGGTCGAGGACGAGACGTTCGTCAGGGAGTCGGTCAAGGAGATCATCCGCTGGGAGGAGATGGGCTTCACGCTGGCCGGCGAAGCGAGCAACGGCGTCGAAGCGCTGGCGCTCATCAAGCGCGATCCGCCCGATCTCGTCCTGTGCGACATCGTCATGCCGCAGATGGACGGCCTGGCGCTGCTCAAAGAGACGAGAAACGCCGGCATCGGCTCCAAGTTCGTCATGCTGACCTGTATCGGCGATTTCGAGGCGATGCGCCAGGCGATGGAATACGGCGCGTCCAATTATATACTCAAGCTCTCGATGAGCGTAAAGGATCTGCGGGAAACGCTGGCCAAGGTGGGGCGGGAGCTGTCCGGCGGATCTGCGGCTGCCGCCGCGGCCCGGCCCGGCGCTGCGCATCAGCCTTCCGTTTCCCGTCCGCCGGTCGCGGTCAAAGAGCGGATCACGCATCCGGAAGTGAACAAGATCATTCAGTACATCGAGCAGCATTACGATCAGGACATCACGCTCGGAACGCTGTCCCGGTATGTCATGATGGGGGAGAACTATGTCAGCGCGCTTTTCAAAAAGAAGACGGGCGAGACGCTGATCCACTATCTGCACCGCACGCGCGTGGACAAGGCGATCGAGCTGCTGCTCAACACCGACCAGCCGGTCAACCGGATCGGCCAGCGCGTCGGCTTTATGAACGACAACTACTTCATCAAGATCTTCAAGCGCATGACGGGAATGACGCCGAGCCAGTACCGGAACCATAGAACGATTTGATCGTATCGATCGCTCCGCGCGGCCGGCGCATTGTGTATATCTGTTCCATCGAGATCATGATTCTGTTACTTATGGACCGCCTTGCCGTCCTGTTATCCTTGATTTGCACACAACAACATCGGTACATTCGGGGAGGGCGTCTCTGGTGAGAAAAAAAGGCTGGCTGGCAGGCATCGCTTCGCTGGCGCTCGTAACGGGCGCATTGGCAGGCTGCGGCAACAATAACGGAGGGAATGCGAATCCCTCGGCAAGCGGCAAATCGGAAGCGTCTTCATCGGCAGCGGCCGGATCGAAGGCAAGCGGGGGCACGGTGAAGCTGAAGATGTGGGGCGGGGTGCCGCCGGAGTCGGGACCGCAGGAGGTCATGGACAGCTGGAACAAGACGCATCCGGACATCCAGGTCGAATACGTGCGCTACGTCAACGACGACGAAGGCAACCTCAAGCTCGACACGGCGATGATGACCGGGCAGGACGTCGATCTTTACGTTAACTACACGCTCTCGCAGACGGCCAAGCGGGTCGAATCCGGATTCGCGGCGGACCTGAGCCCCTTTTCGGACTACAACATCGACGAAAAGATGGGGGCCGCCGCAGCGGGCTGGAAGATCGACGGCAAGTATTACGGCATGCCGACGACGAAGAGCTCGTACTTCGTGGCGCTGAACAAGGACGCGCTGGACGCGGCGGGCCTTCCCGTCCCGAAGGACTGGACCTGGGACGAGATGCGCGAGTATGCCAAAAAGCTCAAGAAGGGCGACGGCTACGGCTTTATCCAAAATACCGAGCCGTACGTCGATCCGCTCGACGCGGTGCTGTCCAAGGACGGCTACACGAAGGCGGACGGCACCTCGAACCTGGATCATCCGCTCGTCCGCAAGTGGCTTGAATCGCTCAACGGCATGATGAAGGACGACAAGACGACGCCGCCGCTCGGCGAGCAGCTGACGAGCAAGATGCCGGTCGAGCAGATGTTCCTGAGCGGCGAGGTGCCGATGCTGAACATCGGGGCATGGCTGCTCCGCAGCTCCAACAATTTCACCGACTATCCGCGCGACTTCAAGATCGCGTTCGCGCCGGTGCCCCGTCTCCAGGACGAGGCCGAAGGCTTCATGACGCGCGGCGGTCTCGGCGATTACATCTCGATCAACGCCAGGTCCAAAAACCAGGCGGCCGCCTGGGAGTTCCTGAAGTGGTACGCGGACGGCGGCATGGCGCCGATGGCCGCAGGCGGACGTCTGCCGGCTTCCAAGGACGCCGATCAGGACGCCGCATTGACCAGCATGCTTGGCGACAAGGCCGACACGTACGACAAGGAATCGCTCATGTACGTCATTTTCGACAACAAGACGCCGACCTTCGTCCGCTCCGTGCCGCAGGAGGTCATGGACCTGCGCTCGCAGGAATACGAGAAGTATTTCCTCGGCTCGCAGAACCTCGATGCGACGATCGCCGCCATGGTGAGCCGGCACAATGAATTTTTGAAGAAGTCCAAGTAAGCGCGAAGCCAGGATTGCCGTCCCAGACGGCAGTCCTTTTGCCTGTTCGGCGAATGGGTGCGCTGGTGGAGCTTAAGCGGCGCAGGCGGTTTAAAGCGAACTAAGAGGAGGAAAGCGCATGATCGCATGGCAGGCAGAATTGCATAACGTGGAAGCGATGGTCGAAATTCAGGGCAGGCCGGGTTATCTGCTGCAGCGCGTGCCGGAGGCCGTGCGCGAGGGATTAACCGAGGGGGGGCGGCAGCAAATCCGCAGGGCCGCGCTGACCGAAATCCGGTTCGTCGCGGAAGGGGGCGAGGCGCAGGTGACGCTCGCCAGCTACGGCGAGCCGAGCGCCGTACAAATCTATTACGGCGACTACTGGGTGGAGGACCGAAGAATCGGCGAGCAGCCGGAGACGTTGACGCTGGGGGCGCGCGACCCGCGCTTCCAGTTCGATTCGCCTTGGCGGGAAGGCGTGCCGCGATCGTCGTTTGGCCCGGTATGGCGAATCCTCGTCCACGGCGGCGAGGTCCATCTCCTCGAGCTGAGGGGGGCGTCGCTCCGGCCGCCGCGCGCGGACGAAAAGCCGGCGCTGCGCTATCTCGCATACGGCACCTCGATTACCTACGGCGGCTCGGTGTCATCGCCGGACGCCACCTATGTCGCGCAGGCCGCCTGGCGGCTCGGCCTCGATCCGCTGAACCTCGGCGTCCCCGGAGCCGCGCATTGCGAGCCGGCCATCGCCGCGCATATCGCGGGCCGCCGCGATTGGGATATCGCGACGCTGTGCCTGTCCGTAAACATGCTCAACCAAGGCGCGACCGCGGATGAATTCGCCGCGCGCGCAGGGGCCATGGTCTCGACGATCGTGTCCGCGAATCCGGACAAGCCGGTGCTGTGCATCGGATTGTTTACCGGATTTCCGGACTTGGGCTGGACCTGGCCGGGCCGCGAAGTCCGCGCGACGAGCGAGGCGTACAGGCAGGCGCTGCGGTCGATCGTAGAGGACAGGGGCTTCGCGAATCTGGGTTATGCGGACGGCAGCGAGCTGCTGGACGACTGGCGCGGACTTTCGCACGACCTGCTGCATCCGGGTACGCACGGCATGATCCGCATCGGCGAGCGGCTGGCCGAGCGCATGCGTCCGATGCTTTCAAAAGCAAGGGAACGATGAGTCAGGCGGGATGAAGCGGCGCTGGATGCCGCATTATCCCGTTTTTTCGTTCTTGTCGCGCCCCTTAGGGAAACCGGTTTCAAAAAGTTGTTGACGCGCTTGCAAGCGGGATGCTACGATTCGATTGGGCCCAGCTTAACCGTTTCAAAGTCGACGTTTTGTTATTTGTGCAAACGTTTTCGCAAACGAAAATGAGAGATGGAGGTGCGCAGACAATAACCGGCTTCACAACAAATGTAAGCGCATTATTTTGAGCGGCATGATCATAGAGAGGGGAATGAAGGAATGAGAAGAGGTAGCAGGCAAAAATGGCTGGGGCTCGTGGCGGCGGTCATGCTCGTGCTGTCGATCCTGAGTCCGGTCGCGTCGGACCGGCCGGCGGAGGCGGCGGGCACCGATCTGAAGGTACACTTCAAGCCGCCGAGCGGATGGAGCGCGCCGCAGCTGTATTATTACCAGACGAGTCCGGCGGTCTCCGAGCCTGTCTGGGCATCTTCGCCCGCGATGACGGCGGAGACGGGCGGCTGGTATGGTTACACGATTACGGGCGCGACGAGCGCGCGGGTTATTTTCAAGGATAGCAGCAATCATCAGACGCCGGCTTCCGGGCAGGCGGGACTGCTGCGCGACAAGGAAGGCTGGTATACCGGCTCGACGTGGACGGATACGAATCCCGACGCGCCCGATACGACGGCGCCGTCCGTACCCGCCAACCTGGCCAGCACGGCCAAGACGGACACGACGGTATCCCTCTCGTGGTCGGCCAGCGCGGACAACGCCGGGGGCAGCGGCCTGGCAGGTTACGGGGTATACCGCAACGGCACGGCCGTAAGCACTGCTGTTACGGGGACGTCCTTCACCGACACCGGACTGACCGCCTCGACGGCTTATTCCTACACGGTGCGGGCCAAGGACAACGCCGGCAACTGGTCGGCCGACAGCGCCGCGATTGCGGTGACGACCAACGCGCCCGGCACGACGAACAAGGTAACGGTTTACTACAAAAAAGGCTATACGACGCCTTACATCCATTATCGCCCGGCCGGCGGGACGTGGACGACGACGCCCGGCGTCGTGATGGACGCGGCCGAGGTGACGGGTTACGCGAAGAAGACGATCGACATCGGCTCGGCGACGCAGCTTGAGGCCTGCTTCAACAACGGCCTCGGCCAATGGGACAGCAACAACGGCAGCAACTATTTGTTCGGCGTCGGTACGTGGACGTACAATGCGGGCGTCATCACGGCAGGCGCGCCAGCGGGTACGGCGCCCGACACCACGGCGCCCTCGGTCCCTGCCGGGCTCGCCATGACGACGAAGACGGATACGACGGTATCCGTCTCCTGGACGGCGAGCGCGGACAACGCGGGAGGCAGCGGGATAGCGGGATACGAAGTGTACAAAGGCGGTGTGCTCGTCGATGCCAACGTGACGGCGACAGCCTACACGTTCACCGGATTGACCGCATCCACGGCCTATTCGCTCACCGTGCTGGCCAAGGACGTTGCAGGCAACAAGTCGGCGCAGTCGGCGGCGCTGTCCGTGACGACTTCGGCGGCGGGCACGGGCAATCAGGCCACGGTCTATTATTACAAGACGACCCGCGGCTGGTCGCAGGTCAACCTTCATTACATGCCGACGGGCAGTACCTGGACGACGTCGCCTGGCGTCGCGATGAGCGAGGAAGCGTGCACGGACTGGACCAAGCTCACGGTCAACCTTGGCAGTGCCACTTCCATGAAGGCTGCGTTCAACAACGGCACGGCCTGGGACAACAACAACGGCAACAACTATACGATCGGGACCGGCATCACGACCGTGAGAGACGGCGTCGTGACCGCGAATGCGGCCGCGCCTTGCCAGCCGCTCCCGCCGGACACGACGCCGCCTTCGGTGCCGGCCGGCGTGACCGCCTCGGCGACCAACCTGACGATCTCGCTTAGCTGGACCGCCTCGACGGACAATGCGGGCGGCAGGGGCGTGGACGGATACGAGATCACGCGCACCGGCGGCACGCTGGGACAGAAGACGTATACGACGACGCAGACGAGCTTCTCGGAGTCCAATCTGGAAGCGCAGACGACGTACACCTATACGGTCAAAGCTTACGATAAGGCCGTGCCTGCCAATAAGTCGGCTGCCAGCGCGGCCGCTACGGCCAAGACGGGCGACGCGCCGTTGCCGCCCGCCGGAGGCACGCCGCTCGGAGGAGATGCCCGCGAGGACTCGATCTACTTCGTGGTGACCGCCCGTTTCAACGACGGCGACACGTCGAACAATCGCGGCGGCCAGCTCAACGTCAAGTCGGGCAACGCGGCCAACAACGATCCGATGTTCCGCGGCGACTTCAAGGGCCTGATGGAGAAGCTCGAGTACATCAAGGCGCTCGGCTTCTCCGCGATCTGGATTACGCCGGTCGTGCTTAACCGTTCGGACTACGATTTCCACGGCTATCACGGCTACGACTTCTACCGCGTCGATCCGCGTCTGGAATCGTCGGGCGCGAGCTACCAGGATTTGATCAACGCCGCGCATAACAAGGGCATCAAGATTTTCCAGGACGTCGTCTATAACCACTCCAGCCGCTGGGGCGCCAAGGGCTTGTTCACCCCGACCGTCTTCGGCATCCGCGACACGCAATGGAGCTGGTATTACGACGAGAAAATTCCGGGACAGGAATATGACGGCTTGTATCCGACGGGCGTTTCCGCCAAGACCTACAACGGCGACCTGTGGTCGACGGCCGAGCCGGCGGGCAATACGTGCCGCAACTGGGGCACGCCTACGAACAATTACAGCTCGGAAGGCTACCGCATCTACAATTGCCAATGGCCGAGTCCGACGTCCGGCATGTTCCCGTCCACGCTCTATCACCAGTGCTGGATCGGCAACTGGGAGGGCGAAGACGCGCGCAGCTGCTGGCTGCACGAGGACCTGGCGGACTTCAATACCGAGAACGCGCAGGTGCAGAATTACCTGATCGGCGCCTACAACAACTTTATCGACATGGGCGTCGACGGCTTCCGGCTCGATACGGCGGTGCACATCCCGCGCACGACGTGGAATCGTCGCTTCCTGCCGGCGGCGCAAAGCCATTCGGCGACGAAGTTCGGCGCGAACGGCCAGAACTTCTTCATGTTCGGCGAGGTAGCCGCGTTCGTCAACGACAAATGGAACCGCGGCTCGGTGAACCATTCAGCACAGTTCTATACGTGGAAGGAGCGCCAGACGTACAGCGCGGACGACGCGGCAGCGTCGCTCGAGATGTACAACTACGAGCAGCAGCAGGGCACGGCGAACCAGCCGACCTCGAACAACGCGTTCCTGCAGGGCAACAACTATCATACGCCGGACCACAGCCAGGCATCGGGCATGAATGTCATCGACATGCGCATGCACATGAACTTCAGCGACGCGTACAATGCGTTTACCAACGGCAAGGATTCAGACGATTCGTACAACGACGCGACCTACAACGTCGTTTACGTGAGCAGTCACGACTACGGGCCGAACAAGTCGAGCACGGCGTACAACGGCGGCACGGACGCATGGGCGGAAAATATGAGCCTGATGTGGACGTTCCGCGGCATCCCGACGATCATGTACGGCGACGAGATCGAGTTCCAGGCCGGCAAGACGATCGATTGCGGCTCTTCCTGCCCGCTCGCGACGACGCGCCGCGCCTACTTCGGCGATCATCTCGCGGGTACGGTCGTCGCGTCCGGCTTCGGCCAGGTCGCTTCCGCGACCGGGCAAGTCGCGACGACGCTGCAGCAGCCGCTCGTCAAGCATCTGCAGCGGCTCAACATGATCCGCCGCCAGATTCCGGCGCTGCAGAAGGGACAGTACTCGACCGACGGCATCTCGGGCGGCATGGCGTTCAAGCGCCGGTTCACGGATAGCGCGAAGGGCGTCGACAGCTTCGCGCTCGTGACCATCAGCGGCTCCGCGAGCTATTCGGGCATCCCGAACGGCACCTACAAGGATGCGATTACGGGCGACGTCAAGACCGTAACGAACGGCACGCTGTCCGTATCGCTGTCCGGCAAGGGCAACCTGCGGGTGTACGTACTGGATCTGCCGGGCAATCCGGCGCCGGGCAAGATCGGAACGGACGGTCCTTATTTGAAATAGGAGCGTATTAGACACAGGGTCCATCGACAGCCAAGGCGGCCGCCGCGCATGTGCGCGTGCGGCCGCTTTGTTATGTCATGTTATGTCTGCCTGCCTCGGTTCCTGGCGTCCTTTGACGAACGGCGAATGATGCTGTAGGCGGCCATGCGTGCGGATCGCGCCGTACCGGGTAAAGAAGGACAAGCGGAACTACAATCGGGCGATTCGCCCCGCCGGCGCGCAGCCTGCGAAGACGAGGGCGGATTCAGCCATAGGAGGTGCAGGCGTCATGAACAAGACGCGTACACTGGCGATCAGCGATATCCACGGCTGTGCGGAGCAGCTGAAGCGGCTGCTGGCAAGGTGCGGCTTCGACCCGCACCGCGACCAGCTCGTCCTGCTCGGCGATTACGTGGACCGCGGCCCACGGAGCAGGCAGGCCGTCGCCCTCGTCCGGCGTCTGGTCAGAGAGTCCGGCGCGATCGCGCTCCAGGGCAATCACGACCGGCGGTTCGTCCGGGTGATACAGGGCCGGGCGCATCCGGAGGAGCTTCGCAAGTTTTTTGAAAAGGGAGGCGCCGAGGCGATCGGCAGTTATCTGGGCCCTGGCTATAAGTCGAAGATCGTGCCCGAGAGAGTCGCTGAGTATCGCGCGCGTATCCTGTCCTGTTGCGAGGAGCATATCCGGTTCCTGGAGCATTTGCAGTATTACTACGAGGACGACCGATTCATTTATGTGCATGCAGGCCTGAATCCGGATATCCGGAATTGGAGGCAGCAGAGCGTGATGGATTATCTGTTTATCCGCGAGGCGTTCTACAAGCATCCGGTAAGGGCCGGCAAGACGGTCGTCTTCGGCCACACCAAGGCGATCGAGCTGCATAACAAGCCGGACGTATGGTTCGGCGGCGACAAGATCGGCATCGACGGCGGATGCTCGTACGGCTATCAGCTGAACGCGCTGGAGATCGTGGACGGCGCCGTGACACAGGTTTATGTCGAGCCGGCCGCCGCGCGGGAGAGTCGGCAGGCCGCAGGCCGTCGCTCCCCGTAAATGCTTTTAATATGAAGGAGCAGGTTGACGAGACGTAAAGGAGGATATACGCGGCGAAGATGGAACTGTTTGAAGATGGAACTGTTTATTGTCGGCAAAGAGAATTACGCGGGCAGGCGATTCGCCGCAAAACGGGCGTAGCCGCATGAATGCCGCATGAATGGTTAAATCAAATGTGAGTCGGGGGAGCAGGCTGCATGAACAGTGATAAGCCAGAGGAGCGGGGCACCGCAAGCGGCATTGAGACAGTGGATCACATTCCGTTGATCTGGGAGCGTCCGAAGTCCGGCGCAAGCCAGGATCTGGTCGTTTGGCTGCCTGGACTGTCGGGGAGCAAGGACAAGCTGCGCGAACATCTGCGTCTGTTCGCGAACGCGGGCTTCACGGCCGTATCCTACGACCCTTACGAGCACGGAGACCGTATGCGCGAGACGCCGGAGGCGTTCCGGCAAAAGCTTAGCGCGAACAAACGGCGATACTTTTGGCCGATGATCGCTCACACGGCCGAAGAATACCCGCGCGTCATCGACTGGGCTTTCGGTCGGTTCGGCCTGGACGGCGCCGTCCTGGCGGGCGGGATCTCGATGGGCGGCGACATCGCGGTGGCGGCGGCGGGCCTTGACCGCCGCATCCGGGCGGTGGCGGCCTGCATATCTACGCCGGACTGGCTGCGTCCGGGCACGGACGAGGCGCCAAGCGAACCCGATACGTATGCCTGGAATTGCTATCGAAGGTACAATCCGCTGACGAACGCGGCACTGTACGCTCATGCGCCGGCGATCCGTTTCCTCAATGGCGCGGAGGACGGCCACGTGCCGCCAGACGGCGCCCGACGATTCCAGGCGGCACTGGCGGATGCATACGCGTCTTGCCCGGAGCGCTTTGTCATAACCGAGTACGAAGGGGTCGGCCATGCGTTCACGGAGACAATGCTTCAGGATGCGCTGTCGTGGTTCGCAACCCATCGCAGCGACGTATAAAAGCCGGCGCCTTCCTTAGCGGCGATGCGGCCGTAATAGTCGTGAAAACGAGTAGGCTCAAGGCGAAGAGATTCCGGTTAGAGCTTCTTCGGCGAGAAACGAGCGTGATGGGGGCGAAGAAACGCTGGATAGAGCTGCTTGGCGAGGAAACGAGCGCGCTGCGGGCGAAGAAGCTCTGGATAGAGCTGCTTTGGCACGATCCGGCGGGTTGCGAGCCAAGAGAGACCGGATCGATTTACTGGACGGGTATGATGGAGCGAGCAAACCGCATCGGCGCAGCAGCGGCATAGGAAAGCCAGCCGATGCGCGCCGGTGCGGTTTTTTTACTGCGGGAAATAATCGTTACTTCAGCGTGACGGCTTTGATGCTGCCGTTTGTCGAGAAGTCTGTCGTGTAGGCGATTTCGACCTTGGCCGTCAGTTTGCCGCTCTTGCCTTCAATCGTCACGGTCGGCGTCGACGAATAGCCCGCGCCTGCCTTTACGATTTTAACGCCTTTAACGACGCCGTTTTCGACGATCGTTTCGAGGACGGCGGGCGTCCGCTTCCATACCTCGCCTTTGCTGCCGCTGTAGCGGTAGTAGTTGGACACTTCATCGAGCTTGTCGTTCGTGATGCCGTATGGAGCGAGCACCTTCAGGAGAGCTGCCTTGTTTGCCTTGGCTTCCGCTTCGGTCGGTCCGCCGCTGTCGGCACCTGCAGGCGTTACGCCGCTGAACGCTTCGCGGAACGTCTCGGTCGGCACGCCGAGCGCGGCCGCGATGAGCGCGACAGGGCGGCCATGATCGACCTGGTCGGTCTCGTAACCGCCCGTGATCGTGATCGTATAACCATTGGCATCGACAACGCTCGTTGCTTTCGTTGCGGTTGCTCCTGCCGGCGCTGCGCCGGCTTGCCGGTCGCAATTCGAGCCTTGCCGACCGCCGCCTTGTTTACCGTCGCCTTGACCCGGACCGCGTTCGCGCGGAGCCGGCCGCGGTTTTTTCTGACCCGCATCCGCTTGTCCTTGATCTGCTTGAGCCGAGTTTTTCTGTCCGGATGCGGAAGACTTGGCCGAACTCGATCCTGCAGCATTCGTCGGCGTCGGCGTCGCCGTTGCTGCGGAAACTTTCGTCTGGTTGCTTGTGCCGCTGTCCACAGCGGCTAGGGCAAGCTGGATGGAGCCGAAGCCGAATGCGGCCAGGGCGACGAGCGTAACGGCGATTTTTTTCGTTTTCTTGTTCATGGGATCGATCTCCTCTCAATATTGAGCTGTAGTGGGGTGCTGCATTCAATATAAGAGGCGAATATGTCAGGCAAATGTTGGCATGAATTTTAACCGGCGCACCGAGCCGCAGCACGAAACCCAGCACGAAACCAGCACGAGCCCCAGCACGAGCCCGGCAAAAAAAAGGGAGGAGACAGCGCAAAGCGCTGCTTCCTCCCTTTTTTTTAACGAGGCCGATTCAGTTAATCTCCGCGCCTAGCGGTCCCGCCAGCTCCTCCAGATAGAACAGCGTGCCCGGCAGCGTCGGCATAAAGGTGGACGGCAGCCAGCGGTCGGGGCCGTGGCGGAGCGTGGTCCACAGCGAGAGGCCCTGCCACTGCATGCCGCGGCCGAGGGCGCCGTCGCAGCCGCCGAGGATGCGGTCGGACTGCAGGAACAGGCCGGGACCGATCGTGTTGGCGCGGCACGGAACGAGCGTCGTGCGGCTTTTGAAGCTGGTGATGGCGTTCTGCTCGATCGTCAGCGGGTGCAGCTGGGCGGCGATGCGGTGCGTCGCCGCCGACCAGGCCGCGTCGTCCGCGAATTCGCCGCCGAAGTGCGGCTCCCAAAAGGCGATGTGCATCGCGCGGCCGATGCCGAAGACCGTAATGAGCTCCGCGCCTCCCGCCTTGAGCGCCGCGATCTTGCCGGCATAGGTCGGCAGGTTGTCGGCCGTGGCAAAGTTCCGCTGGCTCTCCGGCACGGCGAGCTCGCCGAGCGGGAGGAAGAGCGCCTGCTCCATCGCGTACTGGAACGAGCCGGGGTTGTCGGACGGCAGCGTCCGGCCTTCCGCGTCGCTCCATTCGTCCATGTTAAACGTATGGAGGTGCCCGCAGTCCGTGCCCCATTGCCGCAGGAAGTAGGCGGTCCACTTGTACATGCCCATCGGACCGGCCGGCAAAATCATCGCCAGCTGCCGTCCTCGCTCCTTGGCCGTGCGAATCTCCAGCGCGATGGCATGTCCCAGCTTGACGTCGAGCTCCCCGACATCGGCGCAGCCTACCGGCGCGAAGGCCGGGTGCCAGAACGGCTGGCGCTCGCCGATCGTCTCGGGGGCTTGGGCGCAGCAGGCGTCGATCCGGGCCAGATCCCAGCCTTCGGGATAGAAATTTTCCAGCAGCGAGCCTTTTATAGTCGTCATAAGATCCATTCGAGCAGCTCCTTTTAAGTGGCCATAAGTGTTAGGTTATAAGTCATCGTTTTTGACATCTTCTTGACTTCTTCAAGGCAGCAATCGCTGCGTCGGAATGCGCGGCCATGCCTGGCAAGCTTTGAAGCCCTCCGCATAACCGGCGCCGCACTGCAGGCCGCGGAACTTGGAGACGGTCCTCACGAAGTCGAGAAAATCGATCCCGTCATGCTCATACAGCCATTTGATCTGGCTCTGATGGCTGTCGTTCATGGCGATCTTGACCTCGATCTCGTCGGTGACGTCAACGTACTCCGTGGGCAGGAAGCCGACGCCCGCGAGCGTGTCCATGTAGTAGATCGGCGGCACTTTGTCGTGAAAAGGAAACGCGGAGTCGGGCGCATAGTGCGAGATGGAAGCGGCGAAGCTGGCATCGAATACGGCGCGCGAAACCTCCATATGATCCTTCATATAATCCTCGGGCGGATGCGTGATGATATAATCCGGGCGCACGCGGCGGATGAGGCTCACGAGCGCCTCGATCAATTCGTCCTGGTCCGCCTTCACCGACAAGTCGGGGATGTCGAGGCTTACGACCTCCGCTCCGATCAACGCGCCGGCTTGACGCGCTTCCTCTTTGCGAATATCGCGAAGCGTTTCCGGCGGTATCGTACGGTGGCCTTTGTTCCCGTTGGCGACATGCGCCATCGTCACGTTGTGCCCTTGTTTGGCAAGCTTGGCAAGCGTCCCGCCGCATCCGATCTCCAGATCGTCGGGGTGGCAGCCTACGGCCAGTACGTTCATGTGATATCAGCTCCTGTCGGCTTATGGGGAGATCGCAATCCCATCTGCTTTTATTGTAGCGGCGTGTTACGCCAGGCGATTTATCAAAAAGAGCGCGGCTTGTAGCAATTGTGCCGGATCTTCGCGTCATCCTCTTTGGCGGGATGCTATAATGGGGGACAGATGAAAGGGATTACAGAGCGCGAGGTGAAAAAGATGGAAGGCGCACCGTTTGCAGCAAAGCGGAAGGGCCGAGCCAAGCCGGCAGCCGGACGGATCGCGTCCGCGGCCGATGCCCAGGACTCCCTGCACGGAACCGGCGGGTCTAACGATAGCGACGCGGCAGAGAAGCATGCGCTCAGCATCGCCTATCCGCGGACCAAGCTGCAGATCGGATTTTCCGTCCGCAGACTCGTGTCCTTCCATTACTTCGAATTCGCGCCGGACTTCAAGTTCGAGGGCGAGAAGCACGATTTCTGGGAATTCGTTTACGTGGACAAAGGGGAGCTTGAAGTATTCGCGGATACGGAAGGCTTTTTGCTAAGACAGGGCGATGTCATCTTTCACAAGCCGGGCGAGTTCCACGGCGTTTGGGCGAACGGCATCCGGTCTCCCAACGTGATCATCGTTTCGTTCGAGTGTCCGTCTCCCTCTATCGCTCATTTTAATAATCGGATTTTATCGCTGAACGACCGGCAGAAGGAGCTGCTCGCACAACTGATCCGCAGCGGGTTCGCGGCCTTTCTGCCGCCGTACGACGATCCGCTCGACCATACGCTGCTGCGCAGACCCGATGCGCCCTTCGGAGCGGAGCAGTCGATCAAGCTCTATCTGGAGCTGCTGCTGATCGACCTGTACCAAGCCGGCTGCGAGCCGGCGCGCGAACAGCGGTTGTCCAGCGCCGTCACGATTCGCAGCGAGGCGGATCTCGCGTCGCGGATGGTCGCCTATCTGGAAGCGAACGTCGAAGGCCAGGTGCGGCTCGAGCTGATCTGCCGTCAGTTTCATATGAGCAAGACGCATGCGCTCGCGTTATTCAAGAAGTGCAAGGGGCTCAGCATCATGAGGTACTACCGGCAGCTCAAGATCGAACGCGCCAAGGCGCTCATTCGCGAGCAGCTGCATACGTTTACGGAGATCGCCGCCATGCTGCACTACCAGACCGTGCACAACTTCTCGCGCCACTTCCGTCACGAGACGGGGATGTCTCCGTCGGAATACGCGCGTACGGTGCAGGCTCGCCGCTGAACGGCCGCACGGCCCAGCATGACACATGATTCGCATGACCCTCATGACCTGCATGACCATGATCTGAAAGCCCCGATCCATTACTCTAAATAGCATCGAATCTTTAACGCCCTTCCCGCTGCCAACCGGCTGCAGGAGGGGCGTTTGCCGTCTGTCTTGGCAATGCAGCAACAGATGTCAAGGAAGGCAACAACGGCAAATAGAAGGGGCGCGGGCGCTCTCTTATAATTTGAACTAGATACGCCACACCGTCAGGAAGGTAGGAGAACATGAAAACAAACTATCGCAAACGGGAGCTGCCGCTGCATCTGATGCTCTTGCCCGGGGTCATTCTCCTGCTGGTCTACAGCTATTTTCCGATGGCCGGCGCGGTCATCGCCTTTCAGAAGTTCGTCCCCATCAACGGTTTATTTAACTCCAAGTGGGTCGGCCTGGACAACTTCCGGTACGTGCTCGATATGCCCGATATCTGGCAGGTGATGCGCAACACGGTGAGCATCGCGCTGATGAAGATGGCAGCCGGCCTGATCGTGCCGCTCGCCATCGCGATATTGCTTAACGAGATCCGTTCGGTCCTGGTCAAAAGAGGCGTGCAGACGCTCATTTACCTCCCGCACTTCCTCTCGTGGGTTATCCTTGGCGGCATTCTGGTCGAGATTCTCTCGCCGTCCACCGGCCTCGTGAACGAGCTGCTCGTATGGCTGGGCTTCAAGCCGATCTACTTCCTGGGGAGCAACGGCTGGTTCCGGTTCGTGCTGGTGTTCTCCGACGTCTGGAAGGAATTCGGTTTCTCGACCATCGTGTATCTCGCCGCGATTACCGGAATCAATCCGGCCTTGTACGAGGCGGCGACGGTGGACGGCGCGGGCCACTGGAAGCAGATGTGGTACGTAACGATCCCCGGCATGCTGCCGATCATCGTGCTGATGGCTACGCTTAGCTTGGGCAACGTGCTCAATGCAGGCTTCGACCAGGTGTTCAACCTGTATAGCCCGATCGTTTACGAGAGCGGCGACATTCTCGATACGCTGATCTACCGGATCGGTCTCGTCGATGCGCAGTTCGGCGTCGCGACGGCGATCGGCCTGTTCAAATCCGTCGTATCGCTTGTGCTGATCTCCGTCTCTTACGCGATGGCCTACCGCTATGCCAACTACAGGATTTTCTAGTAAAGGGGGGCGGAAAATGTACGCTACAGCCACCGTCGGCAGAAGAATCTTTTTAACGCTTAACTATGTATTCCTGATCGCTTTGTCTCTCCTGTGCCTATTCCCGCTGCTGCATGTGTTGGCCGTTTCGCTCAGCTCCAGCGCGGCGGCCTCCGGCGGCCTCGTCCGGTTCTGGCCGGTCGACGCGACCTTCGATTCTTACAAGTATATTCTTCAGAAAAAGGAGTTTATCGCTTCCTTTATCGTCACGCTGGAGCGGGTCGCGCTCGGCTTTACCGTCAACATGCTGATGTCGATTCTTTGCGCGTATCCGCTCTCCAAGGAAACGAAGGATTTTCGGTCGCGTACCCGCTACGCCTGGTTTTTTATCGTGACGATTCTGTTCAGCGGGGGCCTCATTCCGACTTATATCGCCGTCAGCAAAACGTATCTGCTAGACTCCGTCTGGGCGCTGGTGCTGCCGGTCGCGGTTCCCGTGTTCAATATCATCCTGATGCTCAACTTTTTCCGTGGCTTGCCCCGCGAGGTGGAGGAGTCCGCATTCATCGACGGCGCCGGACACTGGCGCACGCTCTGGTCCATGATCGTGCCGATGTCGCTGCCCGTCATCGCGACCGTCTCGCTGCTGACGCTTGTCGGGCACTGGAACAGCTGGTTCGACGGGCTGATCTATATGAATTTTCCGGAGAAATATCCGCTGTCCACTTATTTGCAGCTAATGGTCATCAACAGCAATCCGATGAAGCTCGATCCGACCAACCTGAGCGCCGCGCTCGAGATCTCGGAGCGGACGACGCGAGCCGCCCAGATTCTGCTGGGGGCGCTGCCGATCCTGATCGTCTATCCGATGCTGCAGCGGTTTTTCGTCAAAGGCATCGTGCTCGGCAGCGTCAAGGCTTGATCCGACAAGAAGGGAAGCGAAGAAGATGCACGCTTATTACGAAAAATGGATCTGGATCGAGCTGATCGGCTTCGACAATACGTTGTCCGACTATGGGGTCGGCGCCTACATGGAAAACGCGGGCTTCGTCCCGGACGCCATGTCCTTGCTGCTGTTTACGTCCGACTTCATCCATACGCATGAAGGCATGGGGGTAGAGAAGCCGCTTCCTCCGGAGGTTTGTTCCTACGGGGCCAGACCCTACGGCAAATCGCGGATGCTGCAATCGTGGACGAATCTACAGTTGCGGGGGCTCGTGCGCGAGCTGCAGCGGGCCGGAACGCAGGTGTATTGCAGCTTTTTCGATATGTTCCAGACGCATAACCCGGAGCGGCTCCGGCCGACGGAATGGTGCGCCGCCCATCCGGAGCTGTACGAGATGCGCAGATCGGGCGAAGCGTTCAGGGTGATCAACCCGCTCCGCCGGCTCTCAGACGGCACGTATTACGAGGATCTGTTCGTCCGCGACTTGACGGCGGTCATGCGCGATTACGGCTTCGACGGTTATCACGGCGCGGACGGCTATACGAGTCCGAGGCTCTGTCTGGCCGAGGCGGACTATTCGGACGACATGACGGGCCAGTTCGCCGCTTATATGCAAAAAAGGGGACTGGCTCTCGACTTCGAGACGGCATGCGAAGGCAATCCCGAGGCGATGGAGGCGCGAGCGGCGCAAATCTGGTCGGGGCACAGGCTGGCTTGGATCGACTTTCACGCGGGCCGTTGGAAGGAGCTGTGGAGCAAGATCATGACGGCGCTGAAGGCGGACGGCAAAAAGGCGGTGCTCAACACCGCCTGGACGCGCGACCCCTTCGAGGCGATGTACCGCTACGGCGTAGACTACAAGCGGCTGGCCGCCTGCGGCATCGACGGCTTTGTCGTGGAGGCGGGCGCCGCCGCGCTCTCCTCGGGCGGCGAGGATTGGGACTACGAGCCGTGCACGGAGTTCATGGCGACGATTCTGTCGCTCAAGGCCTACATGCCGGACGTGCGGCTCGTCTGCCTGAACGCCGTTCACGATACGTACGAGCAGTGGGACGTGCTGAACCACGCGCCGACGCTGCTGGACAGGGACATCCTGTGTTTTTCCAATTTGTACTTGTATGATCAAAACGGCATTCGGCGCTGCACGGAGGGCTTCGTCGCCTGTCTCGGCGACGATGTCGCCGCCCACGGCTGGGCCCGGATCGCGAAGCTGTGGGCGGCGGGCTACGACGGCCTGCCGGAGCGGACGCTGGGCGCCAGCTTCGTCTGGTCCGATGCGGCGCTTCATCGTTCGCTTGCCGACTACGCGGACAGACGCGAATGGCCGGCGCACAAGTTCGTCCACGAGTGGCTGGAGCGCGGAGCGCCGCTGCACAGCGTCGTGAACGTCCGGGATCTGGGCGCGCACGAGGGCGTAATCGTCGCGACGCATGCGCATCTGCTGCCGGAGGCGGAGCTGTCCGCCGTGCTCGGCTACCGCGGCGGCGCCGTCCTGCTCGCCGGACGCCGGACGGATGCATTGGCTGAAGGGCTGGGAGCGACGGGACTGACGCTGCCGGAAAACCGGCAAGCGCGCTTCTGCGCAGTCCGGTCGGCCGATGGCAGCTGGCTCGAGACCATACTTGAGGAGCCCGCGCATAGCGCTGAGCCAGAGCGGGACGAAGCGATCAACGATCGCCATAACTGGCTCGTGCCGCTATATTACGCACCGGTCGAAGAGCGCTTCCTCGATCGCGCCGCGCAGGCGCTGCTGGACGCGACCGGCGCGCCAAGGCCGACGAAGAACGCGTCGGACATCCGTCTGATCGCGCTTCGGATGTCCGATTCCCGCTGGCGCATTCTAATCCGCAATCTCGCCATGAACTACAAGATCGCGCAGCTTGATCTGCGGCGGCCGATCCGGCGGATCGAGACGCTGACCGACTTTCCGGGCGTGCCGGTGCTGCCTGAGGGACATCAAGTGCGATTGTCCGTGCCGGGCCGCGGCATGGTCGCGATCGAGGCCGATTTCTACTAAAACCATGCTTTCCATAATAGATAGGAACAGTCGAATGATGTCGTATTCGCGCTGTTCCTTTTCATGTTACGATGAGGTCACACCGAGGAGGGATGCCCTATCTGGAGAGCGATCAAGAACAGCAGATTCCCCCTTTTTCCCAAGCTTCTCCTCACGCTGCTGGCCATCATGATCCCCCTTTTCGCGCTCAGCGTCACCTTGAACGAAAAAGGCAAACGGGAGGTCCAGCGTCAGATCGCGGACTCGATCACGACCGCCATGCATTACTACTTCATGACGCTCGAGCAGGAGCTGGGCCGCGTCATCCGCACTCAGCAGGAATTCATCAACGACGAAAGTCTGCTCGAGCTGAGCAACCAATACGCGATATTGACCGACTACGACCGTACGTCCACGACGAACGCGCTGCTGGCCAGGCTGAAGGCGTTCAAGGATTCGAGCGCGTACATCGCCAATATCAGCGTCTATGTGCCTTCCAACCGCGTGACCTTCTCGACCAAGGAGGGGGTGGACTATTCGGAGAGCGTGGCATCCGACATGATGAAGATCTCCCAGGCGATCTATGACGGGGGGATTCCGTTGACCTACTGGAACGAGGGGCTTTATCTCAACCTGACATATCCCTATTTTCCCGTCAAACCGGACGCATCCGTCAAGCCTCCGCAGTTCGTGCAAAATATCGAGCTCTCGATGCCTGCGCTGCGCCGCGCATTGGACGCCCTGCCGATCCAGGGAGGCGCAGTGCTGTTCGGCGACAGCTGGCAAGCCGCACGCGATCCGCTTCGCGAGCTGCTGCCCGAAGTAATGCGGCAGACGGCCGCGGACAGGGAGCGCGAGACGGCGTTCGCCCGGACCTTGCGCATCGGCGGCGATACCTACATGGCCATGTACGAAAAGTCGATGGTGTTGGACACGTCCTTGATCGTTTACTTCCCCAAGGATGTCATCGTCGGCCAGCTGAAAACGTACGGCACGTGGTCCTGGCTGCTCATCTGCGCCTCGCTGATCGTCATCATTCTCATGTCCTACAGCATCTATCTGCTCGTCCACCGGCCGTTCAAGCAGCTGATCGGGCGGTTCGTCAACCTTGAACGGGGCAATTTCGAGGCCGCCTTCAAGTCGCTTCGCAAGGACGAGTTCGGCTATTTGTACCAGCGATTCGACCGTACGATGGACCGGCTGAGGACGTTGATCGACCAGCTGTACGTGCAGAAGATCCGGCTGCAGCAGTCCGAGCTCAAGCAGCTGCAGATGCAGATCGCGCCTCATTTCCTCTACAACAGCTTCTACATTCTTCACCGGCTCATCCGCAACGGGGATAACGACACGGCCGAGCTGATGTCCAAAAATCTGGGCGAGTACTTCCAGTACATCACCCGCAACGGCCTCGAGGAGGTCGATCTGATCAGCGAGGTCCGTCACATCAGCTCATACATTGAGATTCAGAATATTCGTTTCTCGAACCGCATCCGCGTCGATATCGACCCGCTCCCCGAGCCGTATGAACGAATTAAAGTGCCGCGCCTGATCCTGCAGCCGCTGATCGAGAACGCTTACGAGCATGGCTTGGGCGATGTCGTGACCGAGGGACGGCTCCGGATTTCGTTCGAAACCGAGGAAGACCGCTTGTACTTCACCGTCGAGGACAACGGCAAGGGCTTTACGGCCGAAGCGGAGGCCGAGCTGCATCGCAAGCTTTTCAAAGACAAGGAAGAGGGCGAGACGACGGGCCTGGTCAATATTCAGAGACGGCTCAAGCTCAAGTTCGGCAGCGCCGGCGGCATCGAAGCTTCCAACGGCGACAGCGGCGGCGCCCGGATCCGGATCTATATCCCCTGCGAAGGAGGCGCAAAGCCATGACGCAAGTCCTGATCGTCGACGACGAACCGATCATCGTCAACAGCATCCATCAGCTGCTCTCGGAGACGGAGCGGATGGATCTCACCCTGCATCGCGCCTACAACGTATACGAGGCGCTCGATTGCCTGCAGCGGATGCGCATCGATATCGTCATCTCGGACATCCGCATGCCGGGCGTGACGGGCATCGAGCTGCAGGATCGTATCGTGCGGTCCTGGCCGCGCTGCAAAGTGATCTTCCTGACCGGATACAACGACTTTGATTATGCCCGGCAAGCGATTCGGTCCGGCGGCATCGTCGACTACGTGTTAAAAAACGAGGACGATCAGGTGCTGATCGATGCCGTCCGCAAGGCGCTCGAGCAGCTGGAGCAGGTAGAGAGCCGCGAAAAATACATGGCTGAATTAAAAAGCGAGCTGTACGTTCAGCAATCCTCCCTGCGGTCGGCCGTCCTGCTCAACCAGATGCTCGATCCGCTGGTCGCAGGCGGGGACAGGTCGGACCTTTTTACGGGAGCCGGCATCGCGCTCACGGCGGACAAGCCGGCGCTGCTCGTCGTCGCCCGCATCGACGAATGGAAGGATGGGACGGACGAGGCCGACCGTTCGCTGCTGCTCTATGCCTGCCAGAACGTCGCGGAGGAATATCTGCGGCCGTCGGCCGATTTTGTGTCGCTTGTGTTCGACGCGAACCGGCTGCTATGGTTCATCCAGCCGGGCGGCGAGGGCGGCGAGACGCCCTGGTCCGCGGCGGATCGCCCCGAGGAGGAAGTTTGGGCCAATCTCAGGTCCAGACTGTACGGCGTCATGGAGGTCGTGCAGGATACGTGCCGCCGCATGCTGCGTCTGTCCGTCTCCTTCGCGATCGGACGCGCGCCCGTCCCCTGGAACGGAATGTCCGCGCCGTTCCGCCATCTGAACGCGCTGCTCGGCGAGGACACCGAAGGCGCACGGTCGCTGCTCATTCAGGACAGCGACACCATACGGCCGCAGGCTGCGCCGTCGGACTCGACCGCGACCAGGGAAGTGCCGGGACAACAAGGTACGGCTAAATTGGCGTCCGATGCGAGGCTAGGGCAGGAACAGGGTACGGGGACAACAATTTGCCAGGATCAGTCCGAGGAGGCGCAGCAGCATCGGCTGGTCGTCCGGCTGAACGGCTATATTCAGGACCATCTGCACGGCGATCTGTCGCTGACCCGGCTGTCCGAGGTCGTGCATCATAGTCCGACCTATCTGTCCCGCCTCTACAAGCGAATGACCGGCCGGATGCTCTCGGACTATATTACGGACGAGCGGATGGAGCGGGCCCGGTCGCTGCTGGCCGAGCCTGCGCTTCGTATCCAGGACGTCGCATCGCGGATCGGATACGAGGCGGCGCCGCAGTTCAACCGGTCGTTCAAGAAACGATACAAAATGACGCCGCAGGAGTACAGGGACCGCCTGCTGTACGGCGAATAACGCAGGCCTTACGCCTGCGATCCGAACACCGCAACAGATGTCAAGGAAGTCAACATCGGCAAATAGCCGCCTGCCGGGCTTGCTTCTATACTGAAGCAGAAGACGACAGAAACATAGAAACGGGAGGAATCGGCAATGAAAAGACGGACGGCAAAGGTCGGACTCATGTCCGTTCTGGCAGGCGCCATGGTGCTCGTATCGGCGTGCAGCGGAACGAACAAGGAAGAGAGCGGTCAGACGGCGGGGTCGACGGCGGAGAGTACGGCTTCGGCTTCGGGTACGTCAACCAGCTCGGCAAGCGGCGCGGAAAAAGCGGATCCGTTCGGCAAAATCGACCCGCCCGTCGAACTGACGGCCGTCCGGTCGATCGATCCGACGGTCAAGTACGAGAACGGCGACACGATCGAGCAGAATGCCTGGACGAAGCTTTACGAGCAGGAATTCGGCATTAAGCTCAAGTACATGTGGGTGACCGACCCTTCCCAGTACGCGCAAAAGTTCAACGTCACGATGGCGTCCGGCAAGCTGCCCGACATTATGCCGGTTAGCGGCATTCAGCTGCAGCAGCTGGTCGACGCCGGCCAGCTCGAAGATCTGACGCAGCCGCTCGAGCAGTACGGCTCCGATCGGACGAAGGAGCTGCTCGCGAAGGACGGCGGGGTCGGCCTGGACTCCGCGACGTTTGGAGGCAAGCTGCTCGCGCTGCCGGTCAATCCGGGCTCCACGGACAGCGCGACGCTGCTCTGGGTGCGGACGGATTGGCTGAAGAAGCTGAACCTGCCCGAGCCGAAGACGACGGAGGACATCTACAAGATCGCCCAGGCGTTCGTTAACGACGATCCGGACGGCAACGGCAAGAAGGATACGTACGGACTCGGATTGTCCAAGGAATTTTACGGCGGCATTCCGGAGCTTGGCAGCGGGATGTCGGCGGTAGAAGGCTTCTTCAACGCCTACCACGCTTATCCGCATATTTGGGTGAAGGACGCGAGCGGCGAGCTCGTCTACGGCAGCATCCAGCCGGAAGTGAAGACGGCGCTCGCCGAGCTGCAAAAGATGTACAAGGAAGGCCTGATCGATCGCGAGTTCGGCGTCAAGGACTCGGAAAAGCTGATCCAGGCCGTCAACTCGGGCAAGCTCGGACTGTTCTACGGGCCGATGTGGGTGCCGCTCGTATTCGGCGAGGGCCGCAAGCTCGATCCGAACATGGATTGGAAGCCGCTCCCGCTGCCTTCCGTAGACAGCGAGCCGTCCAAGCCGCAAACCGTATTTAACATTACGCAGTACTATGCCGTACGCAAGGGCTCCGAGCATCCGGAAGCCGTGGTGAAGATGCTGAACGCCTTCCATAACAGCTGGGATCCGGCGAAATATCCGGCCACGGAGATCAGCCAGAACGGCGACGTGCAAAAGTGGGCTTACGCGCTCGTGACGGGCGCCAACCCGACGCAGAACCTGGATGCTTATAAACGGGTCAAGGAAGCGATCGAAAAGCAGGACGAGTCGCTGCTCGATCCAAAGGCGCCCGGCCAGCCGGTCATTTACAAGGCGATCAACGACTTCAAGGCCGGCGATCAGAGCGGCTGGGGCTATACGCGCGTATTCGACGTCGGCGGCGCCCAGGAGATCATCAATCAATACAACGAAAACGACGGCTTGAAGCTGACGGAATTCATCGCTTCGCCGACCGAGGCGATGGTCGAAAAGCAGCCTACCCTGCAGAAGCTGGAGCTCGAGACGTTCACGAAAATCGTCATGGGCGGCGCTTCGGTCGATTCGTTCGACGACTTCGTCGCGAACTGGAAGAAGCTCGGCGGAGACGCCATCACCGCGGAAGTGGCCAAATGGGCCGCGTCCAAGTGACGGCAGCCGGCGGAAAAGAGGGCGAATGACATGGCAATCATGACGGTCACCGGACGCGTGTCCGCAGACAGCCTGGGGTGGGTGCTGCCCCATGAGCATGCCTTTATCGATCTGCGCCCGCTGGTGCCCGAGCCGAGCTTGATCTCGGCCAAGGCGCTGTTGCGCGAAAAGGTCAGCCTCGCCAACTCGGGCCGGCTGCGGCGCAATCCGTACGCGGTGCTCGACAACGCCGTACTGGACGAGGCCGCCGTCGCCCGCGACGAGCTGCTGGCGTTCAAGCGGGCGGGGGGAGGCACCTTCGTCGACCTGACGCTGCGGGACATCGGCAGAGATCCGCTGCTGCTGGCAGGCCTGTCGAGAGAAGTAGGCATTCACATCGTGGCGGGGTGCGGCTATTATATTCGCGCGACGCACCCGCCGGATATGGATGCCAGGACGGTGGAGGAGATCGCGGCGGAGCTGCTCGGCGACATTCGCGAAGGGATGGAGGGTACGTCCGTCAGAGCCGGCGTCATCGGCGAGATCGGCACCAGCGAGATCATTTATCCCAACGAGCGCAAGACGCTGATCGCCTCCGCCCTCGTACAGAAGGAGACCGGGCTTGGCCTGCACGTACACACCGATCTCTACGAGACGAACGGCTACGAGGTCATCGATATTTTGGCCGGTCACGGCGCCGACGCGGGTAAAATCTGCATCAACCATATCGACGTGGATATCCGGATGGACTACTTGCGGGGACTGCTGGAGCGCGGGGTTTACGTGGAGTTCGACAACTTCGGCAAGGAGTTCTACGCCGACAAGCGGGACAGAAGCGTGCTGCGGGGGCGGTTCGCCAGGGATATCGAGCGCGTCGAAGCGATCCGGACGCTGATCGAATGGGGCTATCTGAGGCAAATCCTCGTCTCGAACGATATTTGCCTGAAAAACGGCCTGCATCGATACGGCGGCTGGGGTTACGACCATATGCTGACCAACATCGTGCCGATGATGGAGGATGCGGGCATCGAGCCCTGGCAGATCGAGACGCTGATGCGCGGCAACCCGGCAGTCTTCATGGACGACGGCAAGCCGTTGTAAGCGGAACGGGTGCCGGCACGTTTAGTTGAATACGAAGTAAAAGAAACCGAGCGCCGGACGGCGGCGGCCGTCCCGTATTTTGTATTAATACGACTAATCGGATCGGGAGAGTGTATTTATGTCCAAGCGACTGCTTCCCGTTTTACTGGCCTCCTTCTTTCTCGCTTTTCTTCTCGTCTTATGGCCTGCGTCGTCCGAGGCCGCCGATACGGATATTCAAAACGGCAGCTTCGTCTTGTTCGGAGGTGCGTCGTCCGTATCGGACGGCGGCGCCTCCGACGGCTCCGCGGCGCATATGGGCAACAGCGGGCTCGGCTGGAACATCCAGTATCGCAATTGGGACTTCGGCAGCCTGAAGCCCGGCGCATCCTACGAGATTTATGCCCGGGTCAAGGTGCATCACGCGGTATCCGCGCCGACGGGCGGCGCCTTCAGCCTGGCCGTTTACGATATGACCAACGCCCGCTACGTGCTGGCAGAGCGGACGATCGTGGCTTCGGCTACGACGAACGACGTATGGGCCAATTACAAGATCGGCACGTTTAAGCTGAACAACGGCGTGAACCTGCTCTCGTTCTACGTCGCGCAGACAAACAACGCCGCCCAGGTGTCCGACATCTACGTCGACAAGTTTATCTTCCGGGAGTATGTGCCGTATACGATCGAGGACAACAGCTTCCTGCTGGCCGGAGGCGCGGCGCTCGTGCATGAGCCGACCGCGGCGGACGGCAGCGCCGCCCGCATGGCGAACGGACCGGGCGCCGGCAGGAACATTCAGGCGCCGATCGACGGCGCGCGCATCGAGGCAGGCGTGCCGTACGATGTCAGCGTCGTCGTCAATACGGAGCGGTCGAACTTCCTGCATGCGACCGGCGATGCATTCGGCGTAGGCGTATACGATGCCACTGCCGGCGCTTTCGTATCGCCGCCCAAGGTGTATACGACCGCCGACGACGCGATCAAGTTTCGCTACGCTTTCGTGTGGGGAATCACGCTGCCGGCCAGCGTTACCTTAAATCCCGCGCACGACAACCGCGTCGTCTTCTATCAGGTGGACAATGCCGGACAGTATCAGGCGCTCCGCGTCGACAAGGTCATTCTGACCAAGTACGCCGTCGACGACGGCGCCGCGCCGCTCATTAGCGCCTATCCGTACAAGATCTCGCCGGGCAATGCCGACGGCTTGAACGATACGACGGAGATTAACTATCAGTTGACCGGCACGCAGACCGTCTCCGTCACGGTCAGCAATTCAAGCCACGCGATTGTCAGGACGCTGCTGAGCGGCGTGTCGCAATCCGGCGCGAACAAGCTGACGTGGGACGGCAAAAACGCGAGCGGCGGGGTCGTGCCGAACGATCTGTACACGGTGGAGGTCAAGAGCGGCAGCACGGTGCTGCTGTCGCAAAACGTGCTTGTGCAAAACGGCGTATCGGTGACCGCGCCGACCGTGAATACGGCCAAGGATTATTTTCCCAAGGGCGTCTGGTTCGAGGGGGCGGCGATCCCGAAAAATTCGGCGGACGCGGCGGCATACGCCAAAGCGGCATTCGAAAAAATCCGGGATGCCGGGATGAATACCGTCATCATCGCCAACTTCAACCCGGACGATACCGCCGTATTCACGGCGGTGTTGGACGAAGCGGCTGCCTGCAATCTCAAGCTGATCATTCACGCCTACGTGTTCCGCACCGTTTACAACGATGCCCTGAATAACGACGAGAGCGCCATGTACCAGGCGATCGCGGCCAACCTGGCGCCGCTCAAAAACCATAGCGCCCTGTTCGGCTACCTCCTGTACGACGAGCCGCCGCACAACAATCCGCGGCTGGTCGATACGCTGACCGACATGAAGCGGATGATGGAATCGATCGATCCCGCGCACCCGGTCATGGTCGACTTAAGCGGCGTGCACAGCGCCGAGGAGTACTATCCTTCGACGCAGACGCAGATGCTCACCTCCGATCCGTACGGCGCGCTGGCCGGACGCAATGCCGGCGACTTTACGAATCTGGGCTATCCGAACGTCCACTATGAAAACCTGCTGGACCTGCTGACGCTGCAGGTTCGCAGAACGCCGGCCAACGCCGCGCCGTTCTGGACGATTCTGCAAGCGTTCGGCCAGGAGGGCTGGTACCGGGAGCCGACGGAGCCCGAGATCCGGGCGATGACCTACGAAGCGATCGGACGGGGCTCCAAGGGCTTCTACTACTTCATGTACCAGACGGAGATCGATTGGGAAGGCATGGTCGACGCTCAGGGCATTCCTACGGTCAAGTACGGCTGGATCTCGCAGTTGCTCTCCGAGATCGAGACGCTGAAGCCGACCATCCTCGGCATGCGGAAGATCGCGAACGCGGCGACGGCATCGGGCGGCGGCGGAGGCAGCGGCGCGTATGCGAACGCGGACGTGACCACGCATGAGAATGCGGCGACCGGCGACAAGTACCTCGTCGTCGTCAACCACAACGTCGCTTCGAGCGCGCCGGTCACGATTACGATCGACAGGAGCAAGCTCGGCATCGACATTAGCGGGATTACCGACGTCTATGCCAATGCCGCCGTATCTTATACGGCTTCCGCAGGGAGCTATACGATCAGCGGACTCAGCTTCGCGCCGGGAGCCGGCAAGGTGCTCAAGCTGACGAAGAGCGCGTCCATGCAGACCGTATCGGGGCAGGACGGCGCGTTCACCGTCTTCGGCGGCGCGCAGAAAAACCAGGCGGACGTCTCCGCTTCGGATTCGTCGTCGGCCGTCCAGACGACAGGCGCGACGGCCGGTTGGAACATGCAGTGGTATTGGAACAAAACCAGCTTCGTGCCTGGCGCGACCTACGATCTGTATGCCGTCGTGAAAATCAAGTATGCGCACGACGTCGTTTACGACGCCAATCAGTACCCTTCGTTCCCTCAGCCGACGGGCGATGCCTTCACGGCGGCCGCGTTCGACGGCACGACGAATACGTACGTGACGGCGCCGATTACCGTGGCGGCAGGCAGTATGGAGAACATGTTCTGGCATACGGTCAAGATCGGCACGTTCGTACCGTCGCAGACGCATACGGAGTACGTCTACGTGGCGCCGGCAGCCAACGCGAGCCAGGTGCAAGCCGTTTACGTGGACCGGTTCTACTTCGTCAAACATTAGCAAAGGAGCAAGCGGCAGATGAGAATCGGAACGAGCTACTTCGGCAGCCGCGCGGTCCGGCATGTCGCCGGCGATATGGAGCGGCTGCGCCTGCTGGGCTTTACGGACGTGCTCCATACGTTCAGCGAAGAGGATATGGAATATTATCGGGACTCCGTGCGGGATATCGCCGCGGAGAGCCATGCACGCGGACTGACCGTTTATATGAGCCCCTGGTCGGTGGCCAATATTTTCGGCGGCCAGGCGCTCTCCAAGTTCGTCGGCTACCATCCCGAGGAATGCCAGGTCGGCTCAGACGGGAAAACGTACCCGGCCGCCTGCCTGAACAGCGAGAAGCTGTTCGAGCTGATGATCCGGTGGGTCGACGCCGTCAAGGCGGCCGGCGCCGATGTCGTCTTCTGGGATGAGCCGCACTGGCTGCTGTACGAGACGGGGCTGTTCGACATGGATCCTTCCGTCTGGGGATGCCGGTGCGCGCGATGCAAGGATCTTTACAGAGAGCGGTACGATGTCGATATGCCTCTGGAGGAGACGGATGAAGTCGTCGGATTCAAGCACGACAGCGCCGCGCGGCTGCTCTTCCAACTGTCCGCCTATGCCAAGTCGCTCGGCCTGCGGGTGGCGGTGTGCCTGCTGCCCATGCTGAAGTCCGAGCGCGATTGGCAGCACTGGCACGAGATCGCGTCGCATCCGGACATCGATATTTTCGCTACGGATCCGTATACGATGCTCGGCGAGACGGGCTTGGACGACTATTACAGCCTCGGCGCCGAAAAGTTCGTGTCTTTCTACGCAGGCAAGGTGAAGGAACTGTGCGAGCGCTACGGCAAGGAGGGACAGATCTGGATTCAGAACTTCATGGTCCCGCGCGGCAGGGAAGACGAGGTTGCCGTGGCCGTCAAGGCGGCTTACGGCGCAGGCATCCGGAACATCTTCGCCTGGGGCTTCGAAGGCTCCGCGAACATGGGGTTTCTCCGCTGCGACGATCCGCAGGCGGCATGGGCGAGCTATACGGCCGCGGTCCGCGAAGCGGCCAGGGAAGATGAAGGAGACACGGAAGCGCCCGGACCGGATCGGGGGGAATCGGCTTGAGATTCATCGATAGCAGCTGCGCCATCGGCTATAAGACCGTCAACTATGAAGTGGTCAATCACGAAAACTTCCTCGTGCGGGAGAAGGTCAAGCAGGCCCGGAACGCGGAGGAGCTGCTCGCGGAGCTGGACTTCTGCGGCATCGACGGCGCGGTCGTCAGCCATCAGACGATGGCCGACGTAGACCCCGATTACGGCAACCGCTTCGTGATGGAGGAGGTCGCAAAGGCGCCGGACCGGCTCTATCCGACGTGGACGATTCTCCCGCCCGTCACGGAGGCGCAGTACGCGCCGGAGCGGCTGTTCCCGGCGATGAAGGCGTCGGGCGTCAAGATGCTGCGCGCTTATCCCGAGCGCAATCGCTACATGCTGAGCAAGGTGGGCATGGGCGAGCTGCTCGGAGAGATCGAGGCGGCGCGCATCCCGCTGTACCTGTCGCCGAGCGAAGGTTGGCCGATGATCTACGAGGTACTGAAGGAATATCCGAACCTGACGGTCATTTTGTACAACTACGGCTTGTGGAGCCATTCGCGCTTCACGTTCCCGCTGTTCCGGGCGTACGGCAACGTGTACATCGAGAGCGGGGACATGCAAACGGCGGGCGAGATTAAGGAAATCTGCGGCAAGTTCGGGTCCGAGCGCATCCTGTTCGGCTCCGACTTCCCGAGCAATGCGATCGGCGGTCCGCTGGCGGCGCTGCTCGGATCGGGCATCGGCCGCGAAGAGCTGGCGAACATCGCCAGTCTCAATCTCGAACGGCTATGGAACGAGGTGAAGCTATGAGACTGGGCAGGATGACCAATCCGTCGCTGCTGGCGAGAGAGTTCGCGGACACGGGCAGGCTGGACAGCCAGCCCATCATCGATATGCATACGCATATGGGGCCTTTCTACGGCACGTATTTGCCCGAGGCGAACCTCGACACGATGATCGCGACGATGGACAGGGAGCATATCGAGCTGATCCTCTCAGCGCCGCACAGCGCCTTGTTCGATCCGGTGGGAGGCAACCGGGAGATCCGTGCGGCTATGCGGCAATATCCCGACAGGGTGCTCGGCTATTATGTGGTCAATCCGCACTACGACCACGATCTGGAGCGGGATCTCGCCGAGTTCGACAGCGTCGGCGGCTATGTCGGCTTTAAGGTGCTGCCGGATTATCACAAGTACCCGCTGACGGGAGAGCGGTACCGCCGCATTTACGAGTTCGCCAACGAGCGCGGCCTGCTTCTGCTCTCCCATACATGGGGCCACAGTCCGTACAATCCGCCGCAGATGATCGCCGAGCTGTCGCGCGAATACGGCAATATGACCTTTCTTCTCGGCCATTCCGCGCCGGGAGAGACCGATTATGCGATCGGCCTGGCGAAGGCGCAGTCCAACGTTTATCTGGAGCTGTGCGACACGGGGCGGCTAAGCGGCATGATCGGCAAAATGGTGCGGGAGGCCGGGGCGGAAAAGGTGCTGTTCGGCACGGATTTCCCTTGGTACGACCCGCATTACATGCTGGGAAGCGTGCTGTTCTCCGGCATCGGGGACGAAGAGATCCGACACATCGTTTATTACAACGCGAAGCGGCTGCTGGGGCGATAGCGCCCCTGGCCGTTCATAAGGGAAAGGCAGTGAACAGCTTGACGGATATCGTAATCGAATCGTTCGAGACGGCAAAAGGAAATGTATTCGGCGATCTGCTGACGGAGAGGACAGCGCGCAGGCCGCTCCGAATCGGACTGGTGACGGTCGGCTTCTTCGAGTACTGGCGGATGTTCCCGGTGACGCTCAAGGAGAACGTCACCGCGGATATGACAAAGGTGCGCGAACGGCTGGCGCAGGAATTGTCCGGCGAGGAGCTCGTATGGCCGGGTCTCATCGATACGCTGGATGCGGCGGAGGCCGCAGGCCGTCTGCTCGCCGAGCGGCAAGTCGACTTTATTATTTATGCGGCGGGCACCTATTGTCCGGACTACATGGCGATCCAGGCGCTGGAGCATGTCCGGCACGTGCCGGTGCTCTTGTTCAATACGCAGCACGACAACAAGATCGATTTGAAGACGAACTATGAAAATATACTGCGCAACAGCGCGCTGATCGCGAATCTGCAGCTGGCCGCCACCTTCCGCAAGATGGGGTGGTATCCGGACCTCAAGGTGGTCGTCGGCGCGATCGGCGACGAGGAAGCCTATCACGAAATGGGGACGTATATCCGCGCGTTCAAGGCGTTCCGCGAGCTGCGGCAGACGAACATCGGGGTCATCGGCCACGTCTTCCGCGGCATGTACGACTTCGAATACGACAAGACGATGATCAAAGGAACGCTGGGGCCGAATCTGATCGCCATCCAGATGGACCATCTGCTGGAGCGCTTCCGCGAGGCGACGGCGGAGGAGATCGGCGCCGTACGGGAGGAGGCCGAAGGCCGGTTCAACATCGTCGGCCTCGGCGCGGACGATATCGCCAAGTCCGCGCGGCTGGCCGTCGCGCTGCGCAATACGCTGGAGCGCTTCCGGCTCGACGGCCTGACGCTGCTGGGACAGCATTACGTAGAGCAGAAGACGGGCACGACGCCATATCTCGCGAATACGCTGCTGCACGAAGAGAGCCGCTATGTCGTGAACACAGAAGGCGACGTCCACGGGCTCATCGTCATGATGCTGATGCACAAGCTCAGCGGCAAGGTGCCGGCTTATGCCGAATGGGGCGAATATGACGAGGCGCGCAACGCGCTGCTCATGGTGCATCACGGCTTCGCGGATCCGTCCTATGCGCGGGACCGGAGCGCGGTCAAGGTCAACCGTTCGCCGGAGCAATGGGGCCTGCAGGGCGCGGGCTTCGGCTTCGAGTATACGCTGAAGCCGGGCACGGTGACGATCGCGCATCTCATCATCGATGCCGAAGGCTACAAGATGCTGATTCTGAAGGGCGAGGCGCTGGACGTGCCGGACAACATCCCTTGCGAGGAGATCACGGCGGTCGTGCGGGTCGAGAAGCCGATCAAGGCGTTTTTACGGGATTTAATCACGGAGGGCTTTGCGCATCACTGCATTATCGGCTACGGCGACATGACCGGGGAGCTCTCGCATATCGCGGACCTGATGAAGATTCGCAAAGTCATTTACTAATCGGTTAATCGGAGGTTATAGGTATGCCTGGAAATATATCCGCGGCGGAGTACCGGGAACGGATCGAACGCTTGAAGCTGCTTATGGCAGAAAAAGAACTGGACGCCTGCCTCGTATACGGCGACGAATACCGCAAGGAAAATTTGCGCTATGTCAGCAATTACTGGCCGCTGTTCGAACGGGGAGCGACGCTCGTGCGCCAGCACGGCGAGCCCATCGTCATCGCCGCGCCGGAAGGCGAGCTGATGTGCCGCGAGATGACCGTCTGGGACGATATTCGCCTGCTGCCGCAGTTCACCTGCGTCACGGTGCCGGACGAGATCGAATATCCGCAAGCGAACTATACGAGCCTGAAGGTCATCATGGATGAATTGAGAGCGCAAGGCCCTCTTCGCAGAATCGGCATCTCGGGGATCGACGCGATGTCGGCGCCGCTGCTGAAGTCGATCGAGGACAGCCTGGAAGGCGCGGAATGGGTCGACGCCGGCGATCTGCTGTTCCGGCTGCGCATGACCAAGACGGAGGCCGAGGTGGAATGCCTCCGGACGGCGGCCAGAATCGCGGACGCGGGTTATCGGCGGATGATCGAGAACGTGAAGCCCGGCATGACGGAGCTCGAGCTGTCTGCGTTCGCATACGGCGAATGCATGAAGCAAGGCGCGGAGTCCGTGCCGTTTATCGTTATGGCGAGCGGAGAGCGGGTCCGCACGATCATCGGACGTCCGACAAGCAAGGTGATCGAAGACGGCGACATGATCATGACCGCGATTGCGGTTCAATTCGAGGGATATGTGGCTACGGTCGGCTTCCCGTTCGTCGCCGGCACGATGAGCGACGAGCAGCGCGCATTTATTGACCTGCTGGTCGAAGCCGAAGATATCGCGCTGTCCAAACTGAGGCCCGGCGCGCTTCAACGCGAGCTGGTGCAAGCGGTTAAAGGTTATTTCGCGGACCGTAACGTGACGCGCTACGATCTGTACCCGCCGCTTCACGGCTGCGGCTTGGCCGAGGCCGAATCTCCGTATCCCGACGAGAACAGCGAAGCGCGCTTCGAGGCCGGGATGACGGTGAACACGGATATCAGCCTGTTCGGCCATCCCCATGGCTCGAATCGGGTCGAGGAGAGTCTGGTCGTCACGGCCGACGGCTACGAATCGATGTCCGCGCTCGTCCGCACGCTGAGCGCCAATTGGAAAAAGACCGGCGCAGTGTCGGTCGGTTAGGAGGCTGTCATGAGCAAGCAAGGGGCTAAAAACTGGTACGTGATCGACGGCTACCTTCCCTTCAAAGGCAAGGTGGACGACGAGCCGTTCGAAGGACACGAAGCGATCATGATTCTGAACTGCCACGACGAGCAGGCGGTCGTTCGGATGGACATCTACTATGAGGACCGGGAGCCCGATGCCGGCATCGAGATCGTCGTGCCCGCCCGCCGGGTCAAATGCGTCCGCATGGATCATCCGGAGGAGATCGGAGGCGTCGAGCTGGGGCGGCAAGTCCAGTATTCGCTGCGCTTCCACAGCGACATCGAGGTCGTCATCCAGTACGGCAGAATGGATATCGCCCAGCCGAATCTGGCGTATATCGGTTTGATGGGATATTCGGAATGACGTCTGCGCGGGCGGTTTTCCGCAGCCTCGCATTACGCTTAAGCCAGGTACGACCAATTACAATTCCTCTTGGCGCCCCCGCCGCCCGAATAGAACATTTTGATGCTGTCCGCATCTCGAAGCCGCCCCCCGGGCGGCTTTTTTTGCATGGATATGTGCGATGAAGACGATGGTTTTGTTCCTTATGGGATCGGCCCGCGGTTGGTAGACTGGAGCTATTCATTCGAGAAGCGAGGTTAACGCGCATGTACAACAACTGGATGAGAAGGCAGCGCCTGCTCGGCTACGTGTTCATCGGCCCCAGCATGCTCGGGGTGCTGGTGTTTTTCCTGATCCCGGCCGTCTATTCGTTCGGCCTCATGTTCACGAATTACAAGTTCATGAACCCGAACGTCGATTTCGTCGGCACAGACAACATCGTCCGCATGCTGCACGACGACCTGTTTTATCTGTCGCTGCGCAACACGGTCATTTTCCTGCTCGCGGTGCCGGTGTCGATCGCGCTCGGCTTCGTCGTCGCGGTCATTTTGAATCAGAAGATTTATTTAAAAAAGCTGCTGCGCGGCTTGTACTTCATGCCTTATATCACGAGCGGGGTCGCGGTCGCTTTCGTCTGGATGCTGCTGTTCCAGCCGAAGCAGGGGCCGATCAACGGGTTTCTCCGCAGCATCGGCATCGAGCATCCGCCGGGCTGGCTGTCGACCACGACGTCCTCGATGTACGCGATCGATATCATATGGGTGTGGTTCCTGCTCGGCTACAACATGATCATCTACCTGGCCGCGCTGCAGGAGGTATCGTCCGAGCTGCTCGAGGCCGCCAAGATCGACGGCGCCAGGCCGACGCAGATTTTGCGCAAAATCATCTGGCCGCTCGTCAGTCCGACGACGTTCCTGCTGCTCATCACGGGCCTCATCATGACGATCAAGACGTTCGGCATCATCCAGGCTACGACGCAGGGCGGACCGGGCAACAGCACGACGATCCTGTCGCTTTACGTTTACCAGAACGCATTCCGTTACTACGATATGGGCTATGCCGCCACAGTCTCCTGGGCGCTGTTCTTGATCATTCTGCTTATCACCCTCCTGCAGTGGCTGGGTCAAAAAAAATGGGTGCACTATTAAGCCGCCAAGGAGGGCATCAGCGATGGAGCTTAAACGCAGATTGACGTCGGGCGCGGCCGGAAGGCTGCTCGTCACGGTCATCATGCTGGCGCTTGCGATCGTCATGATCATTCCTTTCCTGTGGATGATCAGCACGTCGCTCAAGACGCCGGCCGAAGTATTCAAGTATCCGATCGAGTGGATTCCGTCGCATCCGACATGGGCGCATCATCACAAGGTGTGGACCGGTCCGAAGAGCTTCGGCACGTATTATCTCAATTCGCTCAAAATCTCGATCATCGGCATGGTCGGCGCGACGTTTCTGTCGGCGTTCGCGGCTTACGGCTTTGCCCGAATCGAGTTCAAGGGGCGCAACGCGCTGTTCATGATCTACCTGTCGATGATGATGGTGCCGCCGCAGGTGCTATTCGTGCCGAAGTTCATCATGTTCGAGTGGGCAGGCATCTACAATACGCATCTGGCGCTTATCCTGCCGGGCCTGTTCACGATTTTCGGGGTGTTCATGCTGCGCCAGTTTTTCCTGTCCATCCCGCACGAGATTTCCGAATCGGCGTTCCTCGACGGGGCCGGCCACTTTCGCATCTTTTTCCGGCTCGTCCTGCCGCTGGCCAAGCCCGCGCTCGCGACGCTCGCCATCATCGACTTCTCCTGGCAGTGGAACGACTACGAGAACGCGCTCGTTTTTCTGATCGACGAGAAGCTGTACACGGTCCCGCTGGGCTTGCAAAATTTCATCTTAGAAAACACGGTCGACTATAACGGCATGATGGCCGCGGCGTCCGCCGGCATCCTTCCGATGATCGCGGTCTTCGTCATCGGCCAGCGCTTCATCATTCAAGGCTTGACCAATTCTGCGGTAAAAGGGTGAATCGGCATATGCGCACGGAAACGATGATTAGCGAGATGACGGTCTCCATCGTGCGGCGTAACGCTTCGATTCGCTCGCATCAGGCTGCCGAGGCGCTTATGCGCGCGCTCGCGTTCGAGCATGGCGCAACGCCGAACGCCGGTCGACGCTCGAAGATCACGACGAGACGCAGACCGTCGTCGCGTGGGAGCATGAAAAAGCTCGTCGGGCGGCCGTTCTGCTCCAGCGTGCTCGGCGAGACGGCAGCCTGTTCGCCGGTGCAGGCCGTCAGGGGGTTATAATCGTCCGTATAACGGACTGAACCTGCGGGCGTCCGAGCCTTGGTTGGCGGAGAAGCTTGGCTCGCGCTCGTGTGGGAGCAGCTCGTCTCCGTGCGCGAGGTGCGCCTTACCTGGAACGACGACGTGAACGAGGACCCGATCAACCTGCATCATCACCGCATGACGGACGCGGACCGCGTCGTCGGGCGCACGAACGGCACCGCGTGCGCTACGCGTAACAAGGCATAAGCATCGGCGCGAGTGCCGGCGAGAGAGGCGCTGGCACTCGCGTCGATGCTTTTTGGCGTGCGTATTGTGGGCACGGATTGCGCGTCAGAATTGCGGGGTGCGAAATAGAAATAGTTGTTAAAGAGCAGTTAATTTCGGCGTTTTTGAGTGGGAGGAGGAAATAGTTGTCAAAAGGCATTTAATTCGAGTGTAGGCGGGACTATTGCAGGTTTTATGAGAAATTAACTGCCTTTTAGCAACTATCCTATCGTTGAGCGGCACTAACGAAAAAATAACGTCCTTTTGACAACTATTCCCCCTACGGTTATCGCCGCAGTCCCGCCCAGATGCTCTGAATCACCTCATGCATCAGATGATCGAGAGAGTACCACGATCCGCCCGAGAGCGCGCCAAGCTGCCCCAACGCCTTCCCGATAGAAGGCGATTCGCCCTCGAGCACTTCCGAGCACCCCCGAGCGCCGCGAAGCGCCCATATCGCAAAAAGCCCTTCCCGGGCGCACGTCCGAGGGAGAGGCGGGATCGCGAAGATCTCCGCCTCTTCCTCGGACGATTGGAGGCGCGCAAGCCGGGAAAGGCTAAGGCTAACTGCAACTCGCGTTCGGGGACTGAACGGACCCCGAAGCGGGCTTACTTGGCGTAATAGCCGCCGTCGATCGGCAGCTCGACGCCCGTAATGTACGACGACTCGTCCGACGCCAGGAACAGGACGCCGCGCGCGATGTCCTCGGGCTTGCCGAGCCGCTGGAGCGGCGTCTGGGAGAGCGCCCATTTGGTCATACGGTCGTCGTCGAAAATGCCCGCCGTCATCGGCGTCTCGATGTAGCCCGGATGGACCGAGTTTGCCCGGATGCCGAACTGCGCGTAGTCGACGGCCGTCGCCTTGGTGAGCATGCGCACCGCGCCCTTGCTGGCGGTGTAAGGTCCGGCGCCGCTGCCGCCCGTGAGGCCGGCGATCGACGAGATGTTGACGATCGAGCCGCCGCCGGCTTCGATCATGTGCGGGATGACGTGCTTCTGGCCGTAGAAGACGCTCGATACGTTGATCGACATCGTCTTGTCCCAGCTTTCGGCCGTCATCTCGAGGAACGGCGTAGCGTTGGAGATGCCTGCGTTGTTGACCAGAATATCGATTTTGCCGAAAGCCTTGACGACCTCCGCCACAATGCGAACCCAGTCCTCCTCGGACGCGACGTTGTGCTTGAAGCCGATCGCGGTGCCGCCGGCCGCTTCGATTTCCTTGACGACCTCCTGAAGCTTCTCCTCCTGCAGGTCCGTGATCGCTACCTTCGCGCCTTCCTGCGCGAACAGCAGCGCGTCCGCTTTACCCATGCCGCCTGCGGCTCCCGTAATAATCGCGACCTTGTTGTCCAATCTTCCCACGATCGATAACCTCCCGTTTTATACTTTCGTCTGTAAATGCGCGGACATCTTGCGGTAAGCCTCGATGAGCAGATCCGTCTCCGCCTCCGAGAACCCGTCCCACATCCCGCTCGTCAGTTCCTTGTACTTGTCCAGCATGCGCTTCTCGAACGCCAGGCCGGCATCGGTGATTCTCAGGAAAACTTGCCTGCGATCCTCCTCGGACACGACGCGTTCCGCATACCCTTTGCTTACCAGCTTGCCGCTCAGATTCGTCACGGCGGGCAGCGACACGTCCAGCAGGCTCGCAAATTGCGATACCGTCATCCGGTCCGAGCGTGCCAGCGTCTGGAGCATGTAATACTGCGGCGCCGTCATATGGCTCTCCAGCAGCTTGGCGTAGCTCGCGACGACCGTCAGCATCTGATTCGCGAATAACGTAGACAGCGTCTCTTGCTTGTCCAGTCCGGCCACCTCGATTCTTTTTATTTCAACTCATTTAATAATTCAAATACAAATAGTTAATACCTTTTAACTAAATTCAGTTTAGCGAACTGATGCATTCCCGTCAACCTGCAATAATCGGGAACAGCCCCGGTGGGATACCGGCACAATCAAATAAAACGCAGCAACATATAAAGTAGGGATCAGGCCGCATTCATTCAAAGGGGGGTTCGCGTGAAACGCGCTATCCGGTTTCAAATATCGCCCCGATTGATTCGAGAAGCGTTCAAGCAATCCAGGAAAACCAAAGTCGTCGGCGTGGACGGACAAACGATTCAGGACTATAAGCGGAATCTGGCCAAGCGGCTGCGCGAGCAGCGCGACCAATTGACCTCCGGCACGTACAGGCCGTCTGCGGTCCGCAGGGTGTATATTCCCAAGCGGAAAGGCGGAAAAAGGGCCATCGGCATTCCGACGGTCAATGACTTTATCGTACAGACGATGCTAAAAAACGAACTGTACCCGCGCCTCGAAAAGCTGTTTCATCCGAATTCGTACGGACACAGGCAAAAGCAACAAGCGCGCGAAGAAGCGATCCGCGTCGCGGGCCGTCGATGTCTCCGTTACGACTGGGCGGTCGTGCTCGATATTCAGAGCTTCGGCGACAGCGTCGATCACAAGCTGCTCATGAACATGCTAAAACGTCATATCCGCAACCGTTGGGTATTGCTCTATACGGAACGCACGATTAAATCGCCCGAACGAACGAAATCCGGCGCTTTGATTCAAAAGAAAAAAGGACTCGCGCAGGGCAACAAACTAAACTTTTTGCTCGGAAACTTTTATTTGCACGGCATTTTTGATTCGTGGATGAAAAAAAATCGTTCTCACGTGCCCTTTGAACGATATACCGACGACATTGTGTGTCACTGCAAAAGCGAGGCGGAGGCCAAAGCGCTGTTAAGCCAAATCCGCGGTCGGCTAAAGGCGCACGGCCTCGTCGTCCATCCCGACAAAACGAAAATCGTCTATTGCAAGGACGGAACGCGCAAAGGCAGCTATCCCAACGTGAAGTTCGAGTACTTAGGCGCGTCCTTTCAATCCCGCCGCATAAAATCCGGATCCGGCAAAGCAACGAACCGATTTGCGCCGGCGAGCGGATAAAGCGGCCGACAGATTCGTAAAGCACGTTCCCGGGAGCGTGCTTTTTTGTCTGGTTTCACAAAACTTCAAGGTTGCAAATCAAAGGTTGCAAATCAAGGTTAAAAACAGTATCGTATTAAATATATTGTATGTTAGTGATCACTAACTAACGGGCTGAAGGAGGGCGGACTTTATCCCGCAAGACGAAACCGACAGCGGAGAAAAGCTGATGCAAGCCGCCATCGACCTGATGGCCGAGCGGGGCTTCAAGGGCGTATCGACCAAGGAAATCGCGGCGGCGGCGGGCGTCAGCGAGATGACCTTGTTCCGGCGCTTCGGCACGAAGCTGACGCTGCTCGAGCAGGCGGTGGAGCGGTACCATTATGCCGTTGAGATGACCAAGGCGTTCGAGGAGAAAATCGTCTGGGACCTCGGCGAGGATCTGCGGTCGATCGGCCGGGTCTATCACGAGATTATGGCGCGCAACCGCAAGCTGTACCTGATCGTGCTTAAGGACGATACGCTCGCCGGGGTACGGGAGAAGGCGCAGCGCCATCCGAAAAAGATGCTGGAGCTGCTTGCGGACTACCTTAACGAGATGCGATTGCAAGGCAAACTGATCGAAACGGATACGCGCATGCAGGCGATGACGTTCATGTGGATGCATTTCGGCGCGTTCGTCTCTCGCTTGTACGGCGGCGATCCGTTGTCCGAAGTGTCCATGGCGGACGTAATCGAATCGAGCGCGGCTTTGTTCGAGAAGGCGTTGACGCCTAGTTATTCCGAATGGGGGAGTGACGGAAGAATGGATAAGACGATCAAGCGCGAAGCCGAGAGCGCTGTGGGCAAAACGAAGGACGCGGGTTATCAGATCGGCGTGCGCAGGACGGTACCGGTTACGGTAGAGGCGGCGTGGGGCTTTTTGACCGGCGCGGAGGGTCTGCGTGCCTGGCTTGGGGAAAACGAGGGCGCCGTCGTTCGCGAAGGGGAGAACTTCGCGACGCGGGAAGGCGACTCGGGGAGGTTCACGGTCGTCAAGCCCCTGTCCCATATGCGGCTGCAATGGATGAAGCGCGATTGGGAAGCGCCGTCATCGCTCCAGATCCGCGTGCTTCCGGCCAAGCAGGGCGCCACGATCAGCATTCATCAGGACAAGCTGTCAGGGCCGGCCGCCCGCGAAGAGATGAAGGCGCACTGGGAAGGCGTACAGGAAGCGATTCGAATCGGCCTGGAGGGCGAGTCTAGCTAAGCGCCGAACGAATTGCCGGCCTAACAAATTTATTTGCCGATGTGAATGCCGATCAAGGCATATCGCGATTATCGAAGGATGATCGCCTTATGCGCTTGATCGGCGTTTTTAATGCCGTTCGCGTTTTTTTTCGCGGTGCGGCCGCATCGCGGCGGGTACGGCCGGCTTGGACGGGGCGCGGGAAAAGCCCGCCTAGCATATAATGCATTTCCTTCTCGGATCCGGGCCATGCGATGCTGCGCACGGAGCTTGACCTAAGCTCGCGGCGCCTGAAGAGGAGGAGATCGCCCGCCGTCCGTCCCATGCATCCATTCCATAGGGAGGCCAACAACATGTTCAAGCCGACAAGACCCGTCATGCTGCTGCTCGCCGCGCTGCTGCTGGCGTTCGCCGCGTCATGCGGCAGCGCGAACGAAAAGTCCGCAAGCCCGAGCGCAACGTCCGCATCCCCCTCGCCGTCCGCCGCCGATCCGAGTCCGAGCCCGTCCGATAAGCCGAAGCAGATCGTGACGATCAAATTTTCCGAAGTCATCCGCTCGATCTTCTATGCGCCATACTACGCCGCAATCTCTCAAGGCTACTTCGAGGAAGAGGGCCTGAAGCTGGACATGAATACGGCCCAGGGCTCCGACAAGGGCGCGGCCGCGCTCATCGCGGGAACGGCGGATATCTCGCTCGTCGGACCGGAGACCGCCATTTATATCTACAATCAGCAAGGCGAAAAGAAGCTCAAGATTTTCCACCAGCTGACGATGAAGGACGGCTCGTTCCTGCTGTCCCGCAACAAGATAGACGCCTTCGACTGGACTTCGCTCGCAGGAAAAAAAATCATCGGCTGGCGTCCGGGCAGCGCGCCGCAGATGGTGATGGCTTCGGCGCTTAAAGCCGAGGGCGCGGAGGGGGCGAGCGTCGTCACGAACATCGCCGCGCCGGCGATGGCAGGCGCATTCGCAAGCGGGCAAGGCGATTATATCCAGCTGTTCGAGCCGGTCGCGTCCATGCTCATCGCGGAAGGCAAAGCCTACTATGCCGCTTCGCTCGGCGAGACGTTCGGCGACTTCCCGGAGACGTCGTTCGTCGCGACCACGGACTATATCGAGAAGCATCCGCAGGTTATCCAGGGCTTCGTGAACGCCGTCGCCAAGGCGACTGCCTGGCTTGCAAGCGCATCGGACGACGAGATCGCGGCGGCGCTCACGCCGTATTTCGAGGGAACGCCGAAGGAGAGAATCGTCGAATCGGTCCGCCGTTATCAGAAGCAAGATACCTGGCCGGCAACGCCCGTACTGACCGCCGAAGCGTTCGACAAGCTGCAAAGCGTGCTGATCGACAACGGCGTGCTGAAGACCGAGGACAAGATCGCCGATATGAACGAAATCGTCGATATGTCCTTCGTCCAGCGGATCGGAGAGGCGGGATGAACCGATGTCGCAAATCGAGCTGCAGGGCGTCGGACTGAGCTATTTTACGTTAAAGCAGGAAACCGAGGCGCTGAGCGACATCAACGTCGCGATCGAACGCGGGGAATTCATCAGCATCGTCGGACCGAGCGGCTGCGGGAAAAGCACCTTGCTCTCCCTCGTTTCGGGCATGCAAAAACCGACGAAGGGCAAGGTGCTGATCGACGGGGCGGAGGTGCGCGGCGCCTCCCCCAAGGTGGGGTATATGCTTCAGCACGACCATCTGTTCGAATGGCGGGACCTGCTGAGCAACCTGCTCGTCGGCGCGGAGATCCGGCGCATGGACAGGAAGAAGGCGAAGCAAAGGGCGCTCGAGCTGCTCGAGCGGTACGGTCTCGGCGGGTTCGCGGGGCACAGCCCGGCCCAGCTGTCGGGCGGCATGCGGCAGCGGGTGGCGCTCATCCGGACGCTTGTGGCTGAGCCGGACATCTTGCTGCTCGACGAGCCCTTTTCCGCGCTGGACTACCAGACGCGGTTGACGCTGGCCGACGAGATTTATCATATTATCAAGGACCAGGGCAAGACGGCCGTCCTCGTGACGCATGACATCTCCGAAGCGATCGGCATGGCCGACCGGGTGTTGGTCATGTCGAAGCGGCCGGGCAAGATTGCTAGCGTCCACGACATCGGCTTCGACGAAGGCGAGGGGCTGTCTCCCTGGAAAAAGCGGGAAGCGGGCCGTTACCATTCGTATTTTAACGCGATATGGAGGGAGCTGGAGGGTCATGTCGTCGAACGCGGATAACGAAAAGCAAGGCTCACAAGGCCTTGCGGCCGTCGAACCAGCCGCCCCGGCCTCGCCGCAGTATAGGAAATACTTGCGAGCGCAGCGGCGATTGCGCATGGCCGTCTGGCTGGCGAGAGTCGCGCTGCTCGCGGCGTTCCTCGGCATCTGGGAGCTGGCCGCAGACCGTAAGTGGGTCGACGCCATGTTGACGAGCCGTCCGTCGCAGCTTGTGGCCGCATTCCAAAGCCTGGCGCTCGAGGGCAGACTGTGGCATCACGCCTGGGTCACGACGTCGGAGACCGTCATCGGACTGGCGCTGTCGATGGCGATCGGCACGGCCATTGCCGTCGCGCTCTGGTGGTCCGCGTACGCGTCCAAGGTGCTCGAGCCGTATATGGTCGTGCTGAACGCGCTGCCCAAGGTGGCGCTCGGGCCGATCTTCTACATCTGGCTCGGGGACCGCTACTCGGTGTACGGCATGGCGATCGCCATCTCGGTCATCGTCTCGATCATGATGCTCGAATCGGGCTTCAAGGAGATCGGCCAGACGAAGCTGAAGCTGATGGAGTCGTTCGGCGCGACCAAGCTGCAGACGCTGCGGATGGTGCTGCTGCCCGCGAGCGTCCCGAACCTCATCGCGACGCTGAAGGTCAATGTGGGACTCACGCTCGTCGGCGTCATCATGGGCGAGTTTTTGTCGTCGAAAGCGGGGCTTGGCTATATGATCATTTACGGTGGCCAGGTGTTCCAGATGGACATGGTCATGGTCGCCATCGCGATGCTCGCGGTGCTCTCGATCGCGCTGTACGGCGTCGTCGCGCTCGTCGGCCGCATCGCGCTCAGGCGCAATCACTATGAGTAAACGACATGCCGCCGCGCCGTCCCAAGCCGGGCGGCGCGGCGGATGAAGGCGAAGCCGGGTCTTCCCGCCGATATAATGCTTTAAAGCGCTTATAGCCGGCACACAAGCACGGCTTTAGCAACTCTTAAAAAAGAGTGAAAAAATCGCGGCAATCGTTTAATCTAATTTTTGGAAGAACGAATTGCTGAAGTAAGTTTTATTCCGTGGTGGAAAGCAGTTAGCCTTTCATTTCCGTACATAAGGAGACGTTGCCCGAATGAGCCAGGCCGAAACCCGATCGCGCGATTCATCCGACATGATCTCGATTCACGGCACTTCCGTCAAAGCGGTTGCCATTACCTTCGACGACGGCCCGAACCCCGACTTTACGCCGCAGATGCTGGACATTTTCCGCGAAGAGGGAGGCCGCGCGACGTTCTATATGACCGGCGAGCAGATCGCGCGTTATCCCGATACGGCGAGGCTCGTGCAGGAGACGGGCCATGAGATCGGCAATCATACGTACACGCATCCCCATCTAACCGAGCTGGACGAAGAGGCCGTCCGGGCGGAGCTTGTCCGCACAAGCGACTTGATCCGCGAGACGGTCGGCGCGTTGCCTGCGACATTTCGTCCGCCCTATCTGGCGACCGACGCGCAGGTCGAACGCATCGCGCGCGAGCTTGGCTACCCGGTCGTCGGCGGCGTAAACGGCGCTGCGCGGGACTGGGAGATGCCCGGTGCGGACCATATTCTCGAAGCCTCGCTCGCCGTTGCGGAGCCGGGCAGCATTTTGCTTTTCCATGACGGCTACGGCGACCGGTCCCAGACTGTCGAAGCGGTGCGAGCGCTCGTGCGTACGCTGAAAAAGGAAGGGTACGTCTTCGTGACGGCCAGCGAGCTGCTAGCTATGAAATAACGATGTCAGCGACATAATCTGCGACGTAAAAAAGCCCGGCGACAGATACGATGGCTGAGCGGACGATTCCGCTGCGATCCGTATCCTGCTGGGCTTTTCGTTGTTCGACGCTGCGTAGACTTTTCTAACGTTCACACGCCGGAGTAAGCCATAAATCCGCCGTCCACCGGGATAAAGGCGCCGGTCACGAAGCCGGACGCCGCATCGTCGACGAGCCATAGTAGCGTGCCGAGCAGATCCTCGGGCTGGCCGAACCGGCGCATCGGCGTGTGCGCGATGATTTTGCCGGAGCGCTCCGTCAGCGAGCCGTCCTCGTTTTTGAGCAGCGCGCGGTTTTGCTCGGTCAGGAAAAACCCGGGCGCCAGCGCGTTGACGCGAATGCCCGATTCGGCGAGATGCACAGCGAGCCACTGCGTCCAGTTGTTGATGGCGGCTTTGGCCGCGCTGTAGGCGGGCACCTTGGTCATCGGCGAGGGAGCGCTCATCGAGGAGACGTTGACGATGACGCCGCTGCCTCTCTCGGCCATCGACCGGCTGAAAATCTGGGACGGAATCAGCGTCCCCATCAGATTCAGGTCGAGCACGCCTCGGAAGCCCGCGGCGCTCAGGTCAAAAAAGGTGGTCACGCCTTCGCGCCCGAGGTCCTCTAGACGGAAAATCTCGCCCGTCGTATTGGCGCTCGGATGATTGCCGCCGGCGCCGTTGATCAAGATGTCGCACGGACCCAGCTCCCGCGAGACGACGGCTTCGGCCGCGCGCACGCTGTCCGCGTCGGTGGCGTCGCAGGCGACGGCGATCGCCGTGCCGCCCGCCGCGCGAATCTCGGCGGCGACCTGTTCGCCTTTTTCGACCGTCCGGTTAAGTACGGCGACCTTGGCGCCTTGCCGGCCGAGCTCCTTGGCCATCACGCGGCACAAGACGCCCGAGCCGCCGGTGATGACAGCGACTTTGCCCGCCAGCGACTCGTGAATCGGGAGGAGACTCGCGCTCATACCGCAGCCTCCTCGGTCTTGGCGTCCGCGTCCGCAACGGCACGCGCCGCCGCATCCCACAGTCCCCACAAATACATGATGCCGAGCGCGCGATCGTAGAGACCGTAACCAGGACGGCATACTTCGCCCCAGAGATGGCGACCGTGGTCCGGCCGCGCATAACCCGTGAAGCCGACGTCGTGGTAAGCTTTGACGATGCCGGCAATATCGACCGTTCCGTCCTGCGTGCGGTGGGACGTCTCGATAAAGTCTCCGTTTTCGTACACGCGAACGTTGCGGATATGCGCGAACGGGATGCGGTCAGCGAATTCATGGATCATGGCCACGATATCGTTGTCCGGGTTGGCGCCTAGCGAGCCGCTGCACAGCGTGATGCCGTTGTACGGGCTGTCGTGCAGCGCGAGGAACCGGCGGAAGTTGGCCTGGCTCGTCATGATGCGCGGAAGACCGAAGATCGGCCACGGCGGATCGTCCGGGTGGATCGCCATCTTGATGCCGCACCGGGCGGCGACGGGAATGACCTCGTCCAGGAAGTAGCGTACGTTCTCCCAGAGATCCTCTTCGGTTACGTTCTTGTAAGCTTCGAACAAAGCGGTCAAATGCTCGAGCCGCTCCGGCTCCCAGCCCGGCATCGTAAGCTCCGAGTTTTCGTTGATCTGGCGGACCAGCTCGAAGGGGTCGATGTTGTCGATCCGGCTTTTTTCATAAAACAGAGCGGTGGAGCCGTCTTCCATTTCCTTGTGCAGCTCGGTCCGCAGCCAGTCGAATACCGGCATGAAGTTGTAGCAGACGACCTTGACGCCGACCTGACCCAGCTTCTCCAGCGTGCGCTTGTAGTTCTCGATGTAGGCGTCCCGGCTCGGAAGCCCCAGCTTGATATCCTCGTGGATGTTCACGCTTTCAACCACGTCAATGTTGAGTCCGGCCGCGTGCGCCTCGTCCCGTAAAGCCACAATCTTCTCCATCGGCCACTCTTCGCCGGCGGGCGTGTCGTGCAGCGACCACACGATCCCCTCGACGCCCGGAATCTGCCGGATTTGCTCGAGCGAGACCGTATCGTTTCCCGTGCCGAACCAGCGGAACGTCATTCTCATGGCTTGCCGTCTCCTCCCGATACGAAATATTGCGGATACTTGTCCATCAGATGCGCCAGATCGCGAACGCTGAGCAGCAGATGCTCCTGCATGAGGCGCTCCGCCCGGTCGGCATCGCCGTCCTTGACGGCCCGATAAATCGTCTCATGCTGCTCGTACAAATGCTGCCAATGGCGGTCCGCCACGAGCCGCAGCATTCGGCTGCGGTTGAGATGGACGTTCATCTGCCCGATCGCGCGCCACGTATTGAGCTTCCCGCAGCCGTCGAACAAGATCCGGTGGTAGGCTTCGTCCAGCTCGAACAGCCTGCGGTCGTCCTCGCGCTCGATGCTCTTCAGCTGCAGGGACAAATTGTCCTCTAGCGCATGGAGATGTTCGCTCGGAAAATGCGCGCAGGCGAGCCTGACCACGGCCCGCTCGAGATGCTCGCGCATGAAGCGGGCTTCCTCCACCAGCGCGGGATCGATCAGCGAGACGAACGTTCCCCGTTGCGGCAGCACCTGCACGAGGCCTTCCTGGGCGAGCCTCACGAAACTCTCGCGTACCGGCGTCCGGCTGACGCCCAGCACGAGCGAAGATTCCTTCTCGGACAGGGCGGTGCCGGGAGCAAGCTCCAGATTCAGAATCTGTTCCTTCAGCTTCGCGTAGACCGTTTCCCGCGCCGAGGGCTCCTGTGCGCGTCCGTTCGTATACATGGTGCGGTTCCTCCGTTCGGACGATGCAATTACTCGTGAAATTGCCTGTGAAATTGCGGTGAAATGGCTCGTGAAACTGCTTGTGAAACTGCTTGTGAAACTGCTTGTGAAACTGCTTGTGAAATTGCTCGTGAAACAGCTTATGATGACAAAATCCATTCTACCATACTTGTATGGTAGTGTGGTAGGCGTTTTTGGAATCCGGAAATAGTGGATTTTAAATGGATTTGATTAAATGCCTGCATATAAGCAGGCTTTTAATGCCAAAGGTTGACGCCGCATTATAAGCCTGCAAATATGCAGGCTTTTCGGCAGAAAGGCCGTTGAAGTGACCCAAAAGATTAAAAAGGATGTATAGATGCAGGAATTTGACTCTTAAGGGGGAACTGACACGAAAAAGCCTGTATAAATGCAGGTTTCTTAGTAATAGTGTCCGATCGGATGGGTCTGTTCGCCGCCCGCCCCAACCGCCGCCCGCCCCAACACACTGCTCGCACTCGCCGCCACCTGCCCCAACCGTCGCAATACACCGCCCGCCCCAACCGTCGCAATACACCGCCCGCCCCAACCGTCGCAATACACCGCCCGCCCCAACCGTCGCAATACACCGCCCGCCCCAACCGTCGCAATACACCGCCCGCCCCAACCGCCGCCCGCCGCAACACACCGCTCGCACTCATCGCCGCCCGCCCCAACACACTGCTCGCACTCATCGCCGCCCGCTCCAGCCGCCGCCTACCCCAACACACCGTCCGCACCCGCACCAAATCAGCATTCACCCACTTATATACGCGCCATCACCAGTTCGCCCTTACAGCAGCCTAAGCGCGGCCGGATTCAATTGATACTTCACAATGTGTTTGCCCTGGTTGCCCGACAGCGGCGTGAACAGTCCTTTCTCGCTCAGCGACTGCAGCGTCCTGACGGCGATGCGATGGTTGACCTGCAAGTGTGCTTCTACGTCGATCGGACGCAGCGGCCTGGATAGACCGCATGCCAAGCGAATCGTCTCCCGCTCCGCGAGTCCGTTCACCCCGACGGGGACGGCCTCCGCCTGATAGCGGCTGATGAGCATGCGCAGCAGCGTGACGCACAGATCCGGCCGGGCAACCACGTCGTCATACGAGAAGGAAACGACCTGATAACCCATTGCTCCGAGAAACGTTTCTCTGTTCAGCTCATTGCAATACTTTTGCCGGTCCATATCCCGAACATGCGGGCCGAAGCCTTTAATCTCGATGACGATTTTGACGGTCATCAAAATCCATACGAAGTCACAGAAATAGGATATGCCCCGCCAATCCATCACCTCGTACTCGGGGTGCAGCCCCTCGAAATTTCCGCGAAGCCGCCACCATACGTTCTGGCAAAACAGCTTCTCCGCCTCCCGGTGTCCGCGTTCGAGACGTCCTCTGCGCTCCCCGGTCCGCCGGGCCAAATGATTGGCAATAAACCCGGCATGGGCTTGCTCAAATTCCATCATTCGCACAACAACCTTTCTCCTTAAAAATAAAAAACGCCCCGTCTCCATTCGCGCGGAATGAAGAGGGACGTGCTTCGTCTCATACTTTCCATTGTAATGAGTCGAACCGGTAACGTCCATAATTTTCGTTCTCAACCGCCCCAACCGATCCCAACGCCCCAACCGCCCCAACCGCCCCAACCGCCCCAACCGCCCCAACCGCCCCAACCGCCCCAACCGCTCAACCGCCCCAAACTCACCACACACGCTCGCCGGCACTCCGCGCAAAAAGAGATTCAATCGCACCATAAAAGCTAAGATATGCTCATTGCGCTTTGCGAGCCCCGAGGGTATGCTTTTCTGACGAATGTCCGTATTTTACTATAGCGGTTTCATGGGAAAGGGGAGACCCTCATGCTGGCTCTGATCGTGGACGACGAACTGGAAATTAGAGAAGGGCTGCGAACGCAAATTCCCTGGGCCGAATACGGGGTGGAGGAGACCGTGGTCGCAGACGACGGCGATACGGCGCTGGACATTGCCAGAGCGCGTATGCCCGATCTCGTCGTCACGGATATCCGGATGAACCGCATGTCGGGGCTTGAGCTGCTAGAGCGCCTGTCCGCCGAGCGACCCGCGGGGTGGAAAGGGATCGTCATCAGCGGCTACGACGATTTCGACATCGTGCGGACGGCTATGAAGCTGGGCGCGATGGATTATATATTGAAGCCGATCAATACCGGCGAGCTCGGAGAGATCGTCATCCGCATGATCGGCCAGCTGCGCAAGGAACGCCTCGAGCGCGAGCGCCAGAGCCGGCTGCAGAGCCATCTGAACTCCGCCCTGCCAAAGATGCGGGACGAGGTCGTGCGCGAGCTGATCGAGGTGCCGTACGATCCGTACCGGGAGACGCGAATTCTGCACAGGCTGCGGACGCTGGAGCTCGATTGGCTGCTCGGCGGGCGTCTGGCGCTGCTGCTCGTCGAGGTGGACGACCTGAGGTCGATCGAGACGCGGGACGGCTCGCGGCTGGAAAAGGAGTTGATCCTGTTCGGCATCGGCAACGTCGCTAAGCAGACGCTCGAGGAGGACACGCCGCATCTGTCCGTCCTTGTGGCTGACCAGAAGAACCGGTGGGCCATCGTGCTGGAGTGTCCGGAGAACGGCTGGCTCGAGCCCTGCAAGGAGCTGGCCGGGCTGTTGATCGGCCGCGTGAACCAGTACGTCAAGGTGAACGTGAGCGTCGCGATCAGCTCGGGCTGCGGTGATACCAAACGTCTGCATGCGCTGTATCAGGAAGCGGAGGACACGCTGATGCAGAAGGCCGTCTACGGCGGCAACCGCATGCTGACGAGTCTCGGCTGGGAAAACGAGGCCGAACGGGACGTGCCGTCCATCGCCCAGACGGACGAGGTGCTGGACCTGGTCCGCTACGGTACGGACGAGGATATCCGCACGGCGATGGACCGCTTCGTCGAGATGGTGAAGTGCTGGGGTGCGGGCCATATCCGCGATACGCAGCAGCGGATTTTCGAATGGCTGCTCAGCCTGTTCAAAAAAGCGGCGGCGCTCGGCTGGACCGACCGGTCCTGGGAGCGCAATCCGGTCATCGTCTGGGAGCGGCTCGAGAAGTTCGACACGCTCGAGTCTCTGCGGGAGCAGTCCGAGCAGTTCCTGCTCGCCATGGCCGTCGACTTCCGAAGCCACGCGGCGCCGCCGAGCCAGATCATCCAGGAGGCGGACAAGTTCATCCGCGCGCATTACGCGGAGAGCCTCACGCTGCCGAGCGTGGCCGCCGAGGTGCACGTGACCCCCGTCTGGCTGAGCAAGCTGTTTAAAAAAGAGATGCACAAAACGTTTCTCGAATATTTAACCGACATTCGCATGGACAAGGCGAAGCGGATGCTGGCGGACGTGCAATATAAAATTTACGAGATTTCCGCGCAGGTCGGCTACAAGGATCCCGTACATTTTACCAAAGTATTCAAAAGGCAGGCTGGGCTGACGCCGAAGGAATACCGCAGGCTGCAGGGCATCGCGGATGAGTAAGGCGATCTCGCTGCGGCTCGCCTCGTCGCTTCGCAACCGGATGATATTGATCTTCTTCATGATCATTGTCGTCCCTTTTTTATGGTTCGCCTATTATGCGCACGTCAAGTCGATCGAGGGCATCTCGAACGCGAACCTGTCGATGACCAACAACTACCTGCTGCAGGTGCGCAAAAACTTCCAGAACTACCTGAGCGCGCTGAACGAGCAAGTAAACGATCTGATCGGCGACAAACGGCTGCAGGATCTGCTCCAGCCGACCGGAGACGGCGCGGCCAGCGAGGAATCGTTTACGGTCGACTTGCTGACCTGGCTGTACCAGCGCACGTCGAGCGTCGATGCCTTCCGGGTCGGCGTCTATCCGATCGACCCCGACGACTATGCCGATTATCTCAGCACGATCGGCGAACCGAACGTCGGCGCGCAGGCATGGTTCCGTCAATCCGCCGCGCAGGTCAGTCCGTCCTGGTACCTGAAGCTGCCGGAGCAGGGCAGGCTGGAGCGTCCGCTCCTTACTTACGTCAAACGCTTCTCGGGCTTGTACGACCAGACGCCGCGGGGCATCATCGCCACGGACGTGTCCGAAGACCAATTCAAACGTTTTTTCTCGCCCAGCGGGCAAATGATCGAGCAGCGGCTCCTGTTGCTGAGGAACGACGACGGGGTCGTGTTGTACGATTCGTTCGAAAACGGCTGGACCGGCACGCCGTTCCCTTCTTCCGGCTTCGTGGAGCAGTTCCGCATAGACAGCGAAGGCGAGAAAACGATCGCGCTCGGCGGGAGCAAATACCTGGCGAGTTTCGTCCGGATGGACAACGAGCCCTGGGCGATCGTCAGCCTGACGCCGCTTAAGGATCTGACGGGCACGATCGACGAGATCAACCGGGCGACCGTCTACTTTCTGATCGGCTATCTGATTTGCTGCGTGGGCGTCGTGCTGTATATTACGGCCTCCTTTACCCAGCCGATCGTACGCCTGGTCCGTTATATGCGCAAGCTGGAGTCCGGCGATTATCAGCAGCAGATTCCGCCGTCCCGAAGGCAGGATGAGGTCGGATGGCTGTATCGGGGCTTCGGCAGCCTGATCCGCAAGATCGAAGGCCTGATCGTCGAAGCCTCGCGCGCGGAGCGCGCCAAGAAAGAGCTGGAATTTCAAGTGCTGAGCCATCAGATCAATCCGCATTTCTTGTACAATACGCTCGAGTCGATCCGCTGGAAGGCCGAGAAGCACGGCGCGGGCGAAGTGGCGCAAATGGTCGCCGCGCTCGGCAACCTGCTGCGTCTCAGCCTGAACCAGGGCAAGGAGATTACGACGCTCGGCAGAGAGCTGGAGCAGGTAAAAGCCTACGTGCAGATCGAACAGGCCAGGATGGGAAGGCCGATCCGGATCTTGTACGGCGTCGACGACGAGCTGAAGGAGCTGCCGTTCCTTCGCCTGCTGCTCCAGCCGCTGGTCGAGAACGCGATCCAGCACAGCATCCGCAACGACTTCGAGAGCGGGAAAATTCTCATATCGGCGCGCCGCGAGGGCGGCGATATCGCGATCGATATTATCGACAACGGGGGCGGCATACCGCCCGAGGCGCTGGCGAAGCTCGACATGGAGGAGCCTCCCGGCAGCCGAAGCTCCGAGAACGCGAAGGGCGTCGGCTTGCGCAACGTTAACAATCGATTGAAGCTTTATTTCGGCGAAGGCTACCGTTTGCAGATCGAAACGGGACCCGCGTTCGGCACGAAGATTGCGCTGCGGCATCCGATACTGGACAAAGAAGACAAGAGCCGACCCGAATAGGGACGGCTCTTTTTTACGCATGCGGAGGCTTCCCCCGGAACAGGACATTCACGGACCGCAAAGGATAAGATCCGCTCATGGCCGGGCGTGCGGCCCCCCTTTATCATAAAGGTATCACGATAACAGAAAGGAACATCGCGCATGAAACGCCGAAACGGCCTGGTCCGGGACCTTATGCAAAACCATCAGCTGATCGTCATGTTCCTGCCCGTCGCGACGCTGCTGTTTTTGTTCTGCTACCTGCCGCTGTCAGGACTGATCATTCCGTTCAAAAACTTCGACTTCCAAAAGGGCATATTCGGAAGCGACTGGATGCACCCGCTGTTCAATAACTTCGACTACCTGCTGTCCTCCGATGCCGCCTTCCGCGCGGTCCGCAACACGATCCTGCTCAACGTGCTCTTTATCGCCGTCGGCCTGATCTTCGAAGTGGGCTTCGCGCTCATGCTGAACGAGCTGCGGAACAAGTACTTCAAGCGCGTCACCCAATCGCTGACGTTCCTGCCGTTCTTTATCTCCTGGATTGTCGTCGGCGTGTTCACCTACAACCTGCTTAATTACGAGACAGGGGCAGTCAACCGGTTCCTCGAGTGGATCGGCGCCGGACCCGTCGATTTCTACAGCGAAGCGGGCCTGTGGCCGCTCATCCTGACCATCGCGATCCGGTGGAAAGTGACGGGCTACGGCACGATCATCTACCTGGCCGCCCTGACTTCGATCGACAACTCGTACTATGAGGCCGCCTCGATCGACGGCGCTTCGCGGTGGCAGCAGATCCGGTATATCAGCCTGCCGATGCTGCGGCCCACCGTCGTCATTCTGACGCTGCTGGCGATCGGCCGGATCATGAACGCGGATTTCGGGATGTTTTACGCCATGGTCGGGGACGCGACGCTGCTGTTCCCTACGACCGACGTCATCGACACCCTGGTGTATCGCAGCCTTCGCCAATCCGGCGATATCGGCATGGCCTCCGCGGCCGGCTTCCTGCAGTCCGTCGTCGCCTTCGTGCTCGTGCTCTCCAGTAACTATGCCGCCCGCAAAATCGACAGAGACTCGGCGATCTTTTAATCGGGTTCCGACGGCTCGCGGCGCATGCAACCACTACCGCAATTTTGGCAAGGAGGCTGATATCGATGCTCACCAGAAGATTTTCGCTTAGTCAGGCGGCGATCGGCACGATCGTCCTGCTGTTCAGCCTGGCGTGCCTGTTCCCCTTCATCATGGTCGTCTCCGGCTCGCTCAGCACCGAGAACGACATCGTCAATTACGGCTACGCGCTCATCCCGCGCCATGTGACGCTGAGCTCCTACAAGATCCTGCTGCTCGGCTCGAGCCGGATCGTCGACGCCTATATCATCAGCATTCTCGTCACCGTTATCGGCACCGCGCTGTCCATCATCGTGAACGGCATGGGCGGATACGTCATGGCGAGGCGATCTTTCAAATACCGCAACGTACTTTCCATCTACGTCATCATCACGATGCTGTTCAGCGGGGGGCTCGTGCCCTGGTACATCATTTGCGTCCGGTATCTCGATCTGAAGGACACGCTGTGGGCGATGATCCTGCCGCCGCTCGCGAACGCCTTCAACATGTTCCTGATCCGCAACTTCATGATGGCGATCCCCGAGGACCTGTACGAATCGGCGAAAATGGACGGCGCCAGCGAATACCGGATTTTCTTCCGCCTCATCGCGCCGCTGTCCGTGCCGGTGCTCGCCACCGTCGGCCTGTTCGTCGCCCTGGGCTACTGGAACGACTGGTTTCTCGGGCTTATGTTCATCGACAAACAGGAGCTTCAGCCGCTGCAGCTACTGCTGCGGACGCTCGTCTCCAACGTCGAGTTTCTCAAGAGCTCCAGCAACGCCGCGGCCATGCAGCAGATCTCGGCGACGATCCCGTCCGAATCGATCAAGATGGCGCTCACCGTCATTACGATCGGGCCGATCATCTTCCTGTATCCGTTCGTCCAGCGCTACTTCGTCAAAGGCCTCATGGTAGGCGCAGTCAAAGGTTGACTATAACGGCTCCGGCCGTGATAGTATATATCTCACAATTAAGGGGAGAGGTTCACATGCGCAAGGGGAAATCGACTACCGCGGTGCTTGCCGGCGTCATGCTGCTGGGCACGATGCTGTCGGCCTGCGGCGGCAATAACAACAACGGCACGGCAAGTCCGTCGGGTACGGCAACGGCAGGCTCAAGCGCCAGTGCCAGCGCCAGCGGAGCCGCGAGTCCTAGCTCTACGGCCAAGGCAGAGGACGAGGTCACCCTCAAGTTCTACTTCGGCGGCGACAAGAAGGCGGCTACCGACGAGGTATGGTCCAAAGTCAGCGACTATGTCAAGGACAAAGGCCTGAACGTCAAGTTCGACATCAACTTTATCCCGTTCAACGACTTCAAGGACAAGATGCTCGTCATGGCGGCTTCCGGCGACAATTGGGACCTGAACTTCGACGGCGACTGGCTGTCCTACAACCAGATGGCGGCCAAGGGCTCCTACATGGCGCTAAACGACCTGCTGCCGCAGTATGCGCCGAATCTGTACAAGAAGTACGAGGAGCAGGGCACGCTCTCCGCGGCGACGATCGACGGCAATATCGTCGGCCTGCCGTGGACGATGAAGATGAATCAGCGGCAATTCGTCACCTGGCGCTCGGATCTCACCGAGAAGGCGGGCATTAATGTAAGCAAGGACTCGGTCAAGACGATCGAGGACACGGAAAACCTGCTGCGCGAGCTCCGCAAGGCATATCCGAACATGAAGCTCAACCGTACCGGTCCGCTGACGCTGATCAAGATCCGCGAAGAGTGGATCGACCTGAACCAGCACGGACTCGGCTACTACCTGAGCGATCCGGCGATGAAGATCCAGCCGATCGAGCAGCAGCCTTTTTACAAGGAAGCCGCGGTCAAGGCGCGCCAGTGGTACGACGAGAAGCTGATCAACCGCGACGCGATGATCGACAAGACGGACGGCGCGGCCGAATGGCGCAACGGCAAGTCGGTGTTCACGCTCACCTCGCACGAATGGGTCAACGCAGATCCCGGCTTTTCCGATCCGTCGTTCAAGCTGGACTCGTCGCTCATCTATCCGGACAAAAAGCAGGTCAATCGCACGCCGCTCGCCAACGTCGCCGCGATCAACCGCAATTCCAAGCATCCGGATCGCGTACTGCGCTTCCTAGACATGATCGAGACGGACCGCACGCTGTACGATCTCGTGCAATACGGCATCGAGGGCAAGACGTACAAGCTTGACGGCGATACGGCCGTCTATCCCGACGGCATGAGCACGACGACGAGCAACTACATGGAGTGGGGCGGCCAATGGGCGTTCTGGAAGCCGCAGTTCATGCGTCCGACGTCGACCTATCCCAAGGATTTCTGGCTGCACGAGGCCGAGTTCGCGAGCGAGCCGATTAACGTCAACTCTCCGCTCGACGGTCTGTTCGTCTCCGAGGAGCCGATGAAAAACGAGTTGGCCAAGCGCGACCAGGCGATCGAGGAATTCAACAAGCCGATCGAATTCGGCACGGTGAAGGACCCGGAGAAATCGGTCGACGAATATATCGAGAAGCAAAAGAAAAACGGCCTCGACAAAATTATCGCCGAAACGCAAAAGCAGGTCGACGCCTTCCTCGCAACCAAGAAGTAATACGCTTATGAACGGCGGGAGCCCGCCTCGAACTCATCATAGCTGTCGATGATTCGCGAGCAGGGCTCCCTTTGCTTTGTCCAAAACAGGCATTGGAGGGACCAAATGATGCGAGTATATACGAATAAGGCATGGCATACGTGGATATCGGGCTTGCTCGCCGTACTGCTGCTGCTGGGCAGCTGGCCGGGAGACGCGCCAGGCCGGACGTTGGGTCGGGCAAGCGCAGCGGAGATTCCGGCGGGAACTTCGGAGGGAAATGAAAGCGTTAGCATCGAACTTGCGGGTGTGCCGGAGGCGCATGGAATAGCTGCCAGGCCCGGAGACGGGGGAGCGGACGGGCTCGTTACGGGAGAACTGAGCGGCCGCGCATACTGGCAAACGAACAAGTCCGCGGACGACGAGAGCAAGCGGATTTTGTACTTTTACATGAACGTCGACGACGGCTATTCCGCGAACATGGCGGCGTACGACGTCGAAGTGACGGTCGATTATTATGACGCGGGCAACGGCAAGCTGGTACTGCAGTATGACGCGCAAGGCGAAGGCAACGGCTTCAAGGATGCGCCCTTGTTCAGCTATGGCGATACGGGCGCCTGGAAGACGCATACGTTCAAGCTGACCGACGCGGGCTTCGCGAACCGGACGGGCGGCTCGGATTTCCGTCTCGGCATCGAAGGCGGCGGCGCAAGATGGCAGACCAATGGGGAGCTGAAGCTGGCGAAGGTCATTGTAACCAAGACGCTGAAGGCGACCGCTGCCGACGAGGCGAGCGTGACGCTTGGCGAGACGGCGATCGAGCACGGCATCGTCGGCCGGGGCGGGGACAACGAATCGGGCCTCGTGAAGGGCGCGCTGGACGGCAAGGGATATTGGAAAACGAATCGCGGCGCGCCGGGCGACCGCACGCTCTATATGTACATGAACGTGGACGACGCCTACTTGTACGACAATGCGGACAAGGACGTCTATGTGACCGTGGAGTACCTGGACCAGGGCGGCGGCAGCTTCGTGCTGCAGTACGACGCGCTCTCGGCCTCGTTCAAGGACTCGCCGCTGTTCACGTACGGCAACAGCGGGCAGTGGAAGACGAAGACCTTCAAGCTCGTCGACGCCAAGTTCGCCAACAGGACGAACGGCTCGGATTTCCGCATCGGCATCAGCGGCGGCGGCAATCCGGAAAACAATCCGGACCTGACCGTTGCCCGCGTATCGGTCAAAAAAGTCGCGCGGACGTCGACCGCGACGCAGACGAAGGTGTACGACACGCAATTCGCCACGGATGACGTCGTGATCGCGGACTTCAGCGTGCTCGACTTCGGCGCGAAGGCCGACGGCGCAAGCGACGATACCGCCGCGTTCCAGGCGGCGCTCGATGCGGCCGGCGGCAACGGGGGCGGCGTCGTGTTCGCGCCTGCAGGGACTTACCGGCTGAACGGCCATCTGAACGTGCCGACGGGCGTGACGCTGCGCGGCGACTGGATCAGTCCGGACGAGACTGGCGGCCAGGCGAAGGGCACCGTCCTGGCGTCCTACGGCGGACGGGGTCAGGCGGACGGCGAGAGCTTCATCCAGCTGCAGCCGGTGAGCGGCGTCACGAATCTGTCGGTGTGGTACCCCGAGCAGTCGCTCCCGGATCCGGCGGCGTACCCCTGGACGTTCGAGCAGCTGCCGGGCGACAGCGCGACGATGGAAAACATCACGCTGGTCAACAGCTATGCCGGCATTAAGATCGGACCGGAGTGGAACGAGCTTCATTACGTGAAAAACCTGTACGGCACCGTGCTGCATACAGGGATTTTCCTCGACTTTACGACCGATATCGGGAGACTCGAGGGCATCCGGCTGAATCCGTCGTACTGGGCGACGTCCGGGCTGGCCTGCGCGCCGGACGCCGTGCAGCTGCGCGCTTACACGACGACGCATGCCGAAGGCATCGTGATGGGCCGATCCGACTGGGAGTATATGTCGGACATTCGCCTGTCGGGCTTCGACAACGGCATGCGGGTGACGACGCGCACCGGCTCCGCCGAGACGGCGAACGCGCAGCTGTACGACGTTCATGTGAGCGACAGCCGGATCGGGCTCAAGATCGAGGGCGTCAACGATTACGGACTGCTGGTAACGAGCAGCAGCTTCGCGGCGGGCGTCGGCGAATCGCCGGCCGCGATCTACGCGACCGCGGGCTTCCACTCGATCGCGCAGTTCCAGGACGTGCAGGTCGACGGCAGCGGCGGCAGCGCGGTCGTCAGCGAGGGCAGCGGCGTGCTGTCGTTCGAAAACACGGCGTTCGCGGGCTGGGACGACACGAACGGCAGGTATGCGGTCGAGCTGGGCGGCGGATCGCTCATCCTCGGGCAGTCGAGCTTCGCCAAGGCCGCGAAGCAGGTGAAGCTGACGGGTGCCGTGCAAGCGCTGAACGCGGTGAACGCGGGCCTGAACGGCAGTCTGCAGGTGACGGACGAGAGTCAGGCTGCGGAAGTTAACGTCACGCAGAATGCCGGTTATGCGCTGGAGCGGCTGCCGGAAGGGATCGCGACGGACGCGGCGGCAAGGCCCAAGCCGGCGGGCCGACAGCTGTTCGATGCGACCGCCGCGCCGTATAACGCGGACCGGGGCGGCGTCGTGGATGCCTCGGCCGCGATCCAGCAGGCGCTGGACGCGGCGGGCGACGCTGACGGCGGCACCGTATACTTGCCGGCGGGCATTTACCGCGTCGATTCACCGCTGGCGGTGCCTTCGGGCGTCGAACTGCGCGGCTCCTGGGACGTGCCGCATCATACGATCGGGGGCGGCACCGTATTGTTCACCCGCTACGGCCAAGGGGCTCCGGAAGGAGCGGCCGCGCTGATCACGCTGGCGGCTTCGGCAGGCGTCCGCGGATTGTCCGTCTATTATGACGAGCAGAATTGGAATAACGTCAAGCCTTACGCCTGGACGATTCGCGGCGAGGGACACGGCGTGTATGCGATCGACACGACCCTGATTAACTCCTATCAGGGCATCGACTTCGGCACCTACGATACGAGCGGCCATTATATCGATTACGTGGCGGGTTCTCCGCTCATGGAAGGCATTTATCTCGGGGGCGGCGCCGAGGGCGGCATCATGCGCAACGTGCAGTTCAACCCTCATTATTACGGGCGCAACAACTACCCGAACCACCCGTCCACGGACGCGGACTTCGACAAGGTGTGGAGCTACCAAAAGGAGCATCTGGACGCGTTCCGCATCGGGCATGTCGACGGGGAGACGATTTTTAACACGTTCGTCTACGGCTCGCAGTACGGCATCCACTTCGCATCGGAGAGCGGCGGCGGTCCGGTCGCGACCGTGCTCGGGCACGGCACGGACGGCAGCAAGAAAGGCGTGTACCTGGAGGGCGCCGGCGAAGGGGGACTTACGTTCGTCAACACGGAGCTGGTATCGATGAGCTCCACGGACAAGGTATACATCACGCTGGAGGACGGCTTCGACGCGACCGCGCGGTTTTTCAACACCTCGATGTGGGGCGATACGTCGCGTTCGGTCGATATTCGATCGGGACGTCTGCGGATGCAGCAGAGCAACTTTACGACCGTCGGGGAAAAGGGCATCAATGCGCTAGGAGGCGACGTCGCGCTGTACGACTCGTACTTCCAGCAGCCGCGAACGACGCATGTGTACGCGGGACCTGGCATCGAGCGGATGACGATCACGAACAATCTGTTCAAGGGCGGCCTCCAGCTCGTCAACGAAGCGGGCGTCAAAGTCGGCGGCTCGAATCTCGTGCCGGTCGCGCTGCGGCTGGAGAAGACCGGGCTCGATCCCGCGCACAAGGAGCGGACGAACGCTCGGCTCGTGCTGGCCAATGCAACCGATGCGGCGGCGCTGTCCGGCAAGATCGAGTTGGTACAGCCGTCGGCGTATGCGGGACTGCTGAAGCCGATTCGATTTACGGGCATCGCCTACGGGGAAAGCGTCGAGATCGACTTGCCGTACCTGGCTGGCGCATCGCTCAAGTTCAAGGTGACGCTCGACGACGGCCGGACGTATCTGTCCTCGGTGAAGCTCGGGCAGACGTTCGCCGGGCCGGTCGCGGCGGGGGGAGCAGAAGCGGATGCGGATGCGCCTCGCATCGATCTGTCCGCGCAGGACGAATACGCCGGCGGAGGATGGTCCGGCGCTGGTGATCTCAGCGCCGATGCAGGCGTCGCTTGGGATGACGACAAACTGTATTTTGACATTAAGGTGCAAGATGACGTTCACAACCAATCTTACGGCGGCGTCGATATCTGGCAGGGAGACAGCATCCAGCTCGGCATCGATCTCAATCGCGGAGCGGGCGCGGGGAGCAAGCAGGTGAGCGAGCTCGGCTTTGCTTTGCGCGATGACGGCGGCGTCGTCAAGTGGCGTTGGAAAGCGCCGGAAGGGTTGCAGACCGGCGCGCTCGGCGCCGGTGTCGAGGCGAGGATAACCCGCGACGCGGAGACGGGCGTGACCCGATATGCGATCGCGATACCGCTCGAGCAACTGCATGGCACGGGCTACGAGTTCGATCCGCAGGAAGCGCTCGGATTCACGTTGCTCATGAACGAGAACGACGGCAATGGACGCGAGGGATACATGGAATACAACCAGGGCATCGGCGCCAGTAAGGACTTTACGCTGTTCGGCGATCTGTATTTGCTGGACGGCAGCTTCCTCGATTGGTCGCTGGCCTCGGCACAGGCGGCCGTTGCTGCCGCGAAGCTGGATAAGGGCGATACGTCGATCGATGCGGCGCGCAACTTTGTGATGCTGCTGCCAGAAGGAGCGGACAGGACGGCGCTTGCAGCGGAACTGGATGCGCTGGAGGAGGGCGGAGGGGAACCGACAACATCGCCCACGCCGACATCGACGGCAACGCCGACGCCTTCGCCCGTGCAGAATGGATCATCGCCGACGCCGACGCCGACGCCAACGCCGGCAGCGGGAACCGTCACGCTGGTGCCCGTTGCCGCGCTTGATGCGGTTAGCGGTCTTGTGCGGGCGTCGGTCGGAGAGAGCGAGCTTGCCCAGACTTACGGCAAGGATGGCGTTAAGTTGGTTAAGATCGCATTGTCTGGCGCTGCCGGAGCAACCGGATATGCGGTCGAGCTGCCTGCGAATGCGCTCTCGGACGGAGGTGACGACCGACGGATCGAACTGTCGACACCGCTCGGTTCCGTAACGGTGACCGGTGCCATGTTGAACGAAGCCGGTTTGACGGGCGTAGTGGGAGGAAAGGTAACATTGGTCGTGCGTACGGCAGATCGGAAGGCTTGGAGCGGAGAGCTCGAGACGATCGTAGGCAATCGTCCTGCCATCGACGTGTATTTGATGTCGAACGGCGTCCCGATCGAGTGGAGCAATAAAAAGTCGCCGGTCGTCGTCACTGTGCCATACGAGGCGACGGCGAACGAAGCGGCCCATCCGGAGAAGCTGACGATTCGCTACATCGACGCTGCGGGAATGGCGCATCCGGTCGTCAGCGGGCGCTATAATGCGGCTCGGGGCGTCGTGACCTTCCGGACGACGCATTTCAGCCAATACGCGGTAGCCTACGTCGAACGTAGCTTCGCCGATCTTGGCAAGACCGAGTGGGCGCGCGAAGCCGTCGAAGCGCTGGCTGCCCGCGGTATCGTAGAGGGACGCGATGACGGCAGCTACGACCCTGGTGCAACGGTTAGCCGGGCGGATCTCCTGCTGCTGCTCGTGCGGATGCTCGAGCTGAATGCGAAGACGGGCGGCGCGGACGCGGACTTCGTCGGCGTGGCGGCAGGCGAGAACGGGGGAGCCACCGGGTTTGCGGACGTGGCGGCAGGCGCTTACTATGCCGGCGCCGTTCGCGTCGGCGCGGCGCTAGGCATCGCCGGCGGCGACGGCGACGGCCGGTTCCGGCCGCGCGATGCGGTCAGCCGCCAGGAAGCGGCGGCGCTGATCGCCCGCGCGCTGCGCAGCACAGGCGCGGGGCTGGCCGCGGGTGGCGCCGCGGCGCTGGCGGCGTTCGCCGACGCAAGCGAAGCGGCCGCGTACGCGAGGCCCGATCTCGCGGCGCTCGTCGGCGCCGGCCTGCTGCAGGGCGCCGGCGGCAAGCTGCGGCCGCAGGGCCAGCTGACCCGCGCGGAGGCGGCCGTGCTGTTGTACCGCGTCTACGAGCGCGGATAATAAAAAAAGGATGGTGCATCGCCACTCGTAGAGCAGGTGATGCACCAAATCCAGCGCGCACTTGGCCAATCGCCTCTCGTAGTGGAGGCGAAGATCCCGATCCGGCCCGCGCCGAGCCAATCGCCTCTCGTAGTGGAGGCGATGATCCCGATCCGGCTCGCGCCGAGCCAATCGCCTCTCGTAGTGGAGGCGAAGATCCCGATCCGGCTTGTGCCGAGCCATTCGCCTCTCGTAGTGAAGGCGAAAATCCCGATCCGGCTTGCGCCGAGCCAATCGCCTCTCGTAGTGGAGGCGAAAATCCCGATCCGGCTCGCGCCGAGCCAATCGCCTCTCGTAGTGGAGGCGATGCACCAAATCCGGCTCGCGCCGAGCCGATCGCCTCTCGTAGTGGAGGCGAAGATCCCGATCCGGCTTGCGCCGAGCCAATCGCCTCTCGTAGTGGAGGCGAAGATCCCGATCCGGCTCGCGCCGAGCCGATCGCCTCTCGTAGTGGAGGCGAAGATCCCGATCCGGCTTGCGCCGAGCCAATCGCCTCTCGTAGTGAAGGCGAACATCCCGATCCGGCTTGCGCCGAGCCATTCGCCTCTCGTAGTGAAGGCGAACATCCCGATCCAGCGCGCGCCGAGCCAATCGCCTCTCGTAGTGGAGGCGATGCACCAAATCCAGCGCGCGCCGAGCCGATCGCCTCTCGTAGTGGAGGCGATGATTCCGACCCGGCTTGCGCCGAGCCAATCGCCTCTCGTAGTGGAGGCGATGATCCCGATCCGGCTTGCGCCGAGCCCAATGCATCCTCTAGCTAGCGATTCGCCCAATCCACTGCTCCAAACCCAAAGAGACGCTCCCTCTCCGGCAATTTGCCGATAGAAGGAGCGTCTCTTTTTTTAAACCACAGCTCATCGCGAAGCCGCGGCCTCAGGCGCCGCGCTCATCGGTTCCAGCATCGCCGTCCGCCAACTCGCATAGGCCGCGTGCGCTTCGCCGCCGTCGAGCAGCGCCTTGCAGGCGTACAGCCCTTGCTCGACCGAGTCCACTTTGCCCGCCAGATGCAGCCGGACGGCACCGTTGAACAGCACCTGATTCGTGTACGCCAGATCGGCTTCTCCCTGCAGCACCGCTTCCGCGACGGCCAGCTGATCGGACGGCGTCCAAGTGCGTTCCGGCGGCTCCGCCTCGATGCCGTACGTCTCCGGATCGAAGATCTGCAGCCGGAACTCGCCGTTTTCCACCAGATAAGCCCGGGTCGGGCGGTTAATGTGCAGATCCTCGGAGCCTTCGGCCCCCTGAACGATAAGCGCCTTCTCATATCCGAGCTTGATGAACAGCCTGGCCAGCCTGTCGAACACCGTATTATGGTATACGCCGAACACGATGCGCGGCGAAGATGCGAGATCCAGCAACTTTTCCGCGCTGTTCAGCACCGTGCGCATGCCGAGCTCCTCGCGAATCTGGCGCAGCCGGCCGAGCGGCGGACACCACTGCTCGGTCGACGCGAAAAACACGCCGGACCGTTCGAACGCACGCAGCGTGCGCTCGGGCGACAAGTCGGCCGCCGCAAGACCGACGCATTCCACGATGTCCTGCAGCGTGATGCCCCATTTGGGCGGGAGGGAGGCGGTGCCGTGAAGCGCGTTCGGCAATCCGGCAGCCGCGAGCAGGAAGGCAGTCGGCCACGTCGCGTAAAAGGACGTTTTGCGTCCGTCGTAAGGACCGGCGCTGTCGAGTCCGATACCGAGCCCGTCGATACGCCGGGCATACTTGCGCGATACGCGGACGAACGCCTCCAGTTCGTCGACGCTCTCCATTTTAATGCGTTCCGCGATAAAAAAGGCGCCGGTCTGCGCCTGCGTGGCTTCCTGCGTCAGGATGGCTTCCGCAGCCAGGACGGCTTCGTCATAGGTAAGATCGCGAGCGCCGCGTTTGCCGCGGGCGACCTCCTTGAGCAACTGGATCATCGCTTCGACCTCCCTTGTTTTTGCTCTTGCAGCAGATTGTAGACATTGACGATGGAGGCGGCGACGTCGACCAGCCGCTTGCGTTCGTTCATCGCTTGTTTGCGCAAGATGTCGTACGCCTCGGTCTCCGTGATGTTCTTCACTTCGCACAGGATGCCTTTGGCCATGTCGATCCACTTGCGTTCTTCGATCTTGGCGAGCAGCTGCCGGCGTTCGAGGTGCCATTGCTGACGTTCGAAGCATTGCTTTGCCCCGAACTGCAGCGTCCAGTGTATCTCTGTCGGCAGCATCGACGCGCCAAGCACGCCGTCGGCCATCACGCCGTCCTCGCAAGCTTCTACGGATAGCGTCGCGGTCGCCTGGCTGCACCACCAGAGGATCGGCACGACTTTCCAATCGAGGACGCTGCGGCTCCACGTTTCAATTTGCGGAATGGGCAGATCGAGGATTAAGGCGTCAGCCTCCGCGATGCGCTGGCGCGCCTGTTCTTGCCCTCGCGCCGTCGCTACGGTATAACCCGCCGCGCGCAAGACGGCTTCGGGAAGCTGCTGCCTGGAGGCAACGAATTCGAGCCGCTCGGCGGCTGTCGGATGGTTATGAACAACGAGCAATGAACGCATCGACGCCCTCCTCACCTAACGCTTCGCCAATTCTATAAAGAAGGCGACACTTTTTCTCCGTTACTTTTTATAACACAAATTAAAGCGGAGTGTCGAGAGAAAAGATAATCCGCTTTTTAATGTTAACTATATTGACGCGAGCTATATTTCGTAATATATTCAGGTTAATCAATTGCGAATACAATGGCGTATTCGGATGAAGCGGCAATGGAGCCTGCTTTCGTATCACGGGAGATTTTCGTATCCCCGTGTATCGAGGCAGGCTTTTTGAGTTTCTAACGAGATATCCGAAACGGGGGAGACGCGAACATGGCGGACAAAAAGAAACTGGTGATGATCGGCAACGGAATGGCTGGCGTACGGGCGCTTGAGCACGTGTTGAAGCTGGCTCCCGAGCTGTACGAGATCACGATCTTCGGCGCCGAGCCCTATCCGAATTACAATCGCATCATGCTGTCGTCCGTACTGGCCGGCGGCACGGAGCTTAAGGATATCGTCATTAACGACTGGGACTGGTATTCGGAAAATCGCATTGCGCTGCATGTCGGGCACACGGTGACGCGAATCGATACGGAAACGCGCAAGGTTTATTCGGATCAAGGCGTCGAAGCGGACTACGACACGCTTATTATGGCGACGGGTTCTAGGCCGTTTATGCTGCCTCTACCGGGCGCCGACAAAGAAGGCGTCATCGGCTTCCGCGATATCGCAGACTGCCAGACGATGCTCGAGGCGTCGCGATCCTACAAAAACGCCGTCGTCATCGGCGGCGGCCTGCTCGGTCTCGAGGCTGCGCGCGGCTTGCTGAATCTGGGCATGGACGTTTCGGTCGTCCACATCAGTCCGAACCTGATGAACCGCCAACTGGACGAACCTGCCTCGAAAATGCTGCAGAAGGAGCTGGAGGCGCAAGGGATGAAGTTCTTGCTCCGCAAGCAGTCGGAGCTGATCTACGGCAAAAAGCGCGTCAAGGGACTTCGCTTCACGGACGGCAGCGAGATCGAAACGGATCTTGTCGTCATGGCGGTCGGGATCATGCCGAATGTATCGCTGGCAAAGTCCGCGGGCCTTGCGGTGGGTCGCGGCATCGTCGTCAATGACTACATGGAGACCAACGTCCCGGACGTATACGCGGTCGGGGAGTGCGCGGAGCACAGAGGGATCGCCTACGGTCTCGTCGCGCCCCTGTACGATCAGGGCGCAGTGCTGGCCAAGCGGCTGGCCGGGGTTGAGACGGCAGGCTACGAAGGATCGATGACCTCCACCAAGCTTAAGGTATCGGGCGTCGACGTGTTTTCGGCCGGGCAGTACGAGGAGACGCCGGGCACGCGCGCCCTGCGCTATCAGGACGAACTGGACGGCGTCTACAAGAAGCTCGTAATCGAGAACGACAAGCTCGTCGGCGCCGTGCTTTTCGGCGATACGTCGGACGGCGCGTCCTTGTTCTCGATCATGAAAAAAGGCGAGTCGATTAAAGGCAAGGAGAAGGAGCTTCTGCTTGGTTTCTCTCCCGGCGGCGCGGCCGCTTCTCCGGCGAGCCGGCTCGAGAGCATGGCGGACGACGAGATCGTCTGCGGCTGCAACGGCGTCTCCAAGGGCGCGATCAAGGACGCCATCGAGACGAAGGGCTGCGCCACGGTCGGCGAGATCAAAGCCTGCAACAAAGCGACCGGATCGTGCGGCGGCTGCAAGCCGCTCGTCGAAGGCTTGCTGGGCCTCTATGCGGGAGAACGCGCCGGGCAGCCCGTCAAAGAAGGCATCTGCGGCTGTACGTCGCTCGATCGCGACGAGATCGTCGCCGGGCTCCGCCGCCTTGAGCCGGCAACGGTCAAGGAAGCGATGCTCGCGCTCGAATGGAAGCAGCCCGAAGGCTGCACCAAGTGCCGCCCGTCGCTCAACTATTATATGGGCATGCTGTGGCCCGAGCGCTACAAGGACGAGAAGGAATCCCGGTTTACGAACGAACGCTATCACGCCAACATTCAGAAGGACGGCACCTATTCGGTCGTGCCGCGGATCTATGGCGGGGTCACCACGCCGTCCGAGCTGAAGAAAATCGCGGAGGTCGCCGAGAAGTACGACGTGCCGCTGGTCAAGTTCACCGGGGGACAGCGCCTCGATCTTTTTGGGGTCAAAAAGGAAGACCTGCCGGGCATGTGGGAGGATCTCGACATGCCGTCGGGCCACGCTTACGGGAAGATGCTGCGCACCGTCAAAACTTGCGTGGGCAATACGTTCTGCCGGTTCGGCACGCAGGACGCCATCGGAATGGGCATCCGGCTCGAGAAGGAGTTCGAGCGGATGAACGCGCCGGCCAAGGTGAAATTTGCCGTATCCGGCTGCCCCCGCAATTGCGCCGAGGCGACGATCAAGGATTACGGCATCGTCGCGATCGACGGCGGCTGGGAGCTGCACGTTGGCGGCAACGGCGGCGTGCATGTCCGGGCGACCGACCTGCTGTGCGTCGTGAAGACGGAGGACGAAGTCGTCGAGTGGGGCGGCGCGTTCCTTCAATATTATAGAGAGAACGCGACTTGGGGCGAGCGGACTTCCGTGTGGGTGGAACGTCTCGGCGTGGAAGCCATCAAGGCCGTGCTGGACGATCCGGAGGAACGCAAAGCGCTTCACGGTCGAATCAAGACTTCGCTCAGCTACATCAACGATCCTTGGAAAGAGATCATCCAGGACAAAGAGCTGCGCAAAAACTTCGAAGCGCTCGCGGTGCCCGCGCCGCTGAACTAAGGACTGGAGGCGGAGAACATGACAAAAATGCTGGTCGCTCACGTTGCCGATATCGATGCCAAAGGGTCGCGCACCTACCGCCATCAGGAGCTGGAGATCGCCATCTTCAAATTGTCGGACGGACAGATCCGCGCCGTCGAGAACCGCTGCCCGCACAAAGGCGGTAAGCTGTCGGAGGGCATGGTGTGCGGCACCGCGATCCACTGTCCGCTGCACGACTGGAAGATCGATCTGAAGACGGGAAAGGTGTATGAGCCGGACGACGGGTGCGTGACGTCCTACGAGACCGAAGTAGACGCCGCAGGCTCGATCTACATCACCATATAGACCATTTACGCAGCAGGGAGATGAGCGCATGGATTTCGTTAAACCGAAGGATGTATTGAAGGCGATGATCGAGGGCGGCGCCGCCAAGGCGGAGATGAGCGCCTCGCAAATGCTGATTCGGGGCTTCCTGGGCGGGGCGATCCTCGCCTTCGCCACGACGCTGGCGTTCACGGCCGTCGCGCAGACGAAGATCGGGATGGCGGGCGCAATCATTTTTCCGGTAGGCTTCGTTATGATCGTTCTGCTGGGCCTTGAGCTTGTGACCGGCAGCTTCGCGCTCATCCCCTTAAGCGTGCTGCAAAAGAAAACGACCGTAGGCCGCATGCTCAAAAACTACGGCTGGGTCATCGCGGGTCACTTGATCGGATGCTTCGTCTACGCCGTTCTGTACGATCTGACCGCGACCAAGATGGGCTCCGACATGGCGAATCCGCTCGCCCAGACGCTGATAACCGCAGCCGAGGCGAAGACGATCGCTTACAAACATATGGGGGCGGACGGCATGATCCTTGTCGTGATCAAGGCGATTCTGTGCAACTGGATGGTAACGCTAGGCGTCGTCATGGCGATGACCTCTTCTTCCACCATCGGCAAGGTCGTTGCCATGTGGCTGCCGATCCTCACGTTTTTCGGTCAAGGCTTCGAGCATGCGGTCGTCAACATGTTCGTCATCCCGGCGGGCATGCTGCTCGGCGCGGACGTCAGCTTCGGAGATTGGTGGCTGTGGAACCAGATTCCCGTGCTGATCGGCAATTTCATCGGAGGCGCATTGTTCACGGGCATTTTGTTCTACCTGTCGCAAAAGGGAGTCGGACTGCCTGCCAGGACGCTGTCCGCGCTGGATTCGCCCAAGACGCTGCAAGCGGAGCGACGCGCATGAGGCCCGCGCCGGTCTACCTCGTCGGCGCCGGTCCGGGCGACCCGGAGCTCGTCACGCTCAAGGCGATCCGCCGCATTCAGGAAGCGGACGTCATCCTGTACGACCGCTTGGTTAACGAAGATTTGCTGGCCTATGCCAAGCCGGGCGCAACGCTCCTTTACTGCGGCAAGAGCCCGGGGCAGCACGCAATGTCCCAGCGGCAGATCGAGGCGCTTCTGATCGACTACGCGCTCGGCGGCCGGACGGTCGTGCGACTCAAGGGCGGCGATCCCTTCGTATTCGGCAGGGGAGGCGAGGAGGCGCTGGCGCTGGCGGAGCGCGGCATCCCCTGCGAGATCGTGCCCGGCGTCACGTCGGCGATCGGCGCCGCGGCGGCGAGCCGGATCCCGCTCACGCATCGCGACCTGGCCGCGTCGTTCGCCGTCGTCACGGGCAGTCGCTGCCGGGAGGATGCACCCCCGGTCCGTTGGGACCTGCTGGCGCATGGCGTCGATACGCTCGTCGTCTACATGGGCATCGGACGTCTCGAGGAAATTCGGACGGAGCTGCTCCGTCACGGCAAGCCGCCATCAACGCCGGTCGCCCTGATCGAACGGGCCACGACCGACCGCCAGCGCGTCGTGACCGGGGCGCTAGAGCACATTCACAAGCTCGCCGAAGCGATGAAAATCGGCAATCCCGCGCTGATCGTCATCGGCGAAGTCGTGCTGGCGCGGGAGCAGCTTCTGCTGCTGGAGGCGCAGGCAAGACTCGCGATCGGGTAGGGAGCGGCAGATTTATATAGCAGAACGCTACGACATACAAACGAGGCGCACCTTGCGCTTCGTTTTTCTGTTTTCGCTGCCGTCTCGAATCGGATAAGATCGCCGACTTAAGTTTGTCATCGTCTCATTAAGAGTGGCGTACATGTGAAGTAGAATGAGGCTTACGTGGGCGAACTGAAGGAGGCGAGCGCAAATGGCGAAAATCACCGGCGTGACGTGCATACGGACGAGGAAAAACGGGACATGGACGATCGTGAAGGTGGCGACGGACCAGGAGGGCCTGTACGGCTTGGGCTCGGCGACCGATCTTTACAATCCGGAAGCGGTCGTGCAGATCGTCGAACAGCTGCTCGGGCCGCTGTTGATCGGCCGCGACGCGGCCAACATCGAAGACTTGTGGCAGCTCATGAACCATAGCGGCTACTGGCGCAGCGGCGCGCTGCTGAACACCGCGATCGGCGGCATCGACATGGCGCTCTGGGATATTAAAGGCAAGGAAGCCGGACTTCCCGTGTATCAGCTGCTCGGCGGCGCTGCCCGGTCTGCCGTTCCCTGCTATGGTCACGCGGGAGGCAGGGACGCCGCGGAGCTCAAGGAGGACGTCGCCCGTTTTATCGAGGAAGGCTATTCGGTGCTGCGCGTCCAGATGGGCGGCTACGGCGGAGGGGGCTTCATCGGGGCGGACCGCGCCAATGTACCCCGGGGCGCCGATACGTCCGGCCACGTATTCGACGAGCACCTTTACGTGAATGCGATCCCGGCCATGTTCGAGGCACTAAGGGTTTCGTTCGGAGACGAGGTCCAGTTTACGCACGACGTTCACGAGCATTTATCCCCGATTCAGGCGGTGCGTCTGGCGCGGCGGCTAGAGCCGTACGGCCTGTTTTTTCTCGAAGACGCGCTGCCTCCGGACCAGGCCGGCTGGTACCGGCAGCTACGGCAGCAATGCGCGACCCCGCAAGCCGTGGGCGAGCTGTTCACGAACCCGCAGGAATGGGTGCCGCTCATCTCGGAGCGGCTGATCGACTTCATCCGCGTCCGCGTGTCCAAGGCCGGCGGCATCAGCGCATGCCGCAAGATCGCGGCGCTGGCCGAAGCGTTCGGCGTGCGCACCGCCTGGCAGGAGGGCGGGGAGAACGATCCAGTCAACCAGGCGGCCGCGGTGCATTTGGATATGGCGGTCTGGAACTTCGGCATCCAGGAGGTCAATCACTTCCGGCCGGAGGAGCTGGCCGCATTTCCGGGACATATCGAGCGGGTGGGCGGCTATCTGTATCCGTCGTCCAAGCCTGGGCTCGGGATCGACATCGACGAGGCGCTGGCCGCAGCGCTGACGGGCGAGGGTTGGTCGCGCCAAAGCTATCATTCGCCGTACCCGCTGGACCGTAAAGCCGACGGTACGATCGTCCGGCCATGAGAGAGGAGTTAGCAAGCATGCGTACGATCGCCGTTACCGGAGGCAGCGGCAAGCTGGGACGTTACGTTATCGAGGAGCTGCGACGGCAAGGCTATCAAGCCGTATCGCTCGATCACCGCATCGCCGAAGGGCTTCCCTGCAGGCAGGTCCGCGTGGACATGAACGATCTCGGACAAGTGGCCGGCGGGCTGAAGGGCGCGGATGCGGTCATTCATCTGGCGGCGATTCCCGCGCCGCTCGGCTATCCGCATCACACGATTTTTGCGAACAACGTACTCGGGAGCTTTAATGTGCTGGAGGCGGCGGACCTGCTCGGCATCCGGCGGGTCGTGATGGGTTCGAGTACGTCCTGCTATGGATTCGCTTGGGCGTCCAAGCCTTTTTCACCCGCATACTTGCCCGTTGACGAGGCGCATCCGCAGCTTCCCCAGGAAGGTTACGGTCTGTCCAAGATCGTGGGCGAATTGACGTCGGACATGTTCGCGCGCAGAAGCGGCCTTACGATCGCGAACCTGCGCTTCTCGCTGATCGCGGCGCCCGAGGAATACGGGCGAATGGCGGAGGACGCGCGGCATCCCGAGCGTATGAGCAAAATATTGTGGAGCTATATCGACATTCGAGATGCGGCGTCCGCCTGCGCGGCGGCGCTGACGGCGCGGCTGGAAAGCGGCTCGATAGCGCTGAACATTACGGGAGACGAAGCTCTGAGCGAGCAGGATACGTCGGTCTTGATCGCGGAGCACTATCCGGATGTGACGGACGTTCGCGCGGATCTCAGCGGGACGGCGCCTCTGTTTTCCAACGCGCTTGCCAAGGAGACGCTGAACTGGCGGCCGATCTACAAGTGGCGTTGATTGATACGTCGGAGCCGTGAGGGATTCGCGTTCACTTATAAGCGGAAGCGGCCAAAAAGCATCGATACGAGTGCCTGGATCGGAGGCGCTGGCGTCGATGTTTTTTGATGCGCCGATTTCGGATGCGATAGAGGGATAATTGTTAAAGCGCAGCTAATTTTGGCGTTATGGGGCTCCCAGGAGAAATAGTTGTCAAAAGGCATTTAATCCGTGCGTCAACGCAGCTTTTTCGGATTTTACCAGAAATTAACTGCCTTTTAGCCATTATCCGGATGACGGCTCGCACTGGCGAAGAATTAACATCCTTTCAACAACTATTTTCCTGCCGATGAGCGCCGCTGTCCCGACGCCAGAAACGACTGACATTAACATGGGAAGGAAAGCCTGCTTCGACAGCGCGCATCCCCGTTCCATCTGCGGCCCGCCGTTTATGCGCGCTGCGGGATTGACCGATTCGTTTTCGTTCGATATATTAGAGGCACTGAATTAGTAATTTAGTAAATTACTAAATTGAAAACGGAGGATTTACGCATGAAAATCCCGACATCGCTTAAGCATAAGCCTGTCATTATATCGGACAATTACGAAAACGTGGACGGCCGTTACGCCGGCCATACGGATGCCAAGGGTCTCTCGCTCGGACTTGCGCAGTGGAACGACCGCGGAAAGGTCGACATCTCGGCGAAGGTATGGCGGTACACGGGAGAAAAGTGGTCCCGGCAATCGGAGGAGCTGCCGCTTCACCGCGTGCTTGACCTTGCGATACTGGTCGCGCGCAGTCTGGGTCATTTCCGCGAATCCTACCGCCACGAGGAGCTGTACGATCCGGACAATCCGGTCATCGATCGGATCGGACTGCAGGGAGATGCCATGACGGTGGCGGTATGCACGGACAACGAGCGTATACACGAGGACATCAAGCTGTTCGGCGCCGCGCTCGAAGGGGACGGCGAACTGATCGGCGAACGGCTGCAGACGCTGTCGCGCATCTTAAAGGAAATGGGGTACTAACGATGGACAAACAGCGCAAAAAACAGCTCGCAGAAGCCTACACGCAGTCTTTTCGCGTCATGGGCGTTTATCAGATCCGCAATACGGAGAATGGGAAGGTGCTCGTCCGCTCATCGATGGATCTCGACGGGGCCCGCAACCGTTTTGAATTCATGAAGCAAATGAACAATAATATTTTGCCTGAACTGAAGGCCGACTGGGACCGTTATGGGGGCAAGATATTCGAGTTTTCTGAGCTGGATCGGATCAAGCCGAAGGAAGAGACGGTGACGGATCGCGCCGAGCTGAAAAAATATCAGGACGAGGTGGATGCGCTTGCCGAGCTGTGGGTCGAAAAGCTGCAGCCGTACGGCGACAGCGGTTACCACAAGCCGAAGAGCTAGCCCCCTCATGAAAAGTATGTCCATGAGGAGAATCAATCATATAGTTATCAAATAAAAATGATCATTTGACAACTAAATGCCGACATGCTACTTTATAGTTATCATATGATAATTATAAGGGGTGCGGACATGAAGCTGATGGTCATCTACGTCCATCCGAATCATCGGAGCTTAAATTACGCCTTTTTACAGGAAATCGTGCGCGGGAGCGAAGAGAACGCCGCGATTGAGGAGGTCGAGGTTCTCGATCTGTACGCGGAGGGCTTCGACCCGGTGCTCGTATTCAACGAGGAAAAACGGAGAAGGGATATGCATGCCGATCCCGAGCTCGCGCGCTACCGGGAGCAGATCAAGCGGGCCGACAAGCTCGTCTTCGTCTATCCGATCTGGTGGGGGAGACCGCCCGCGATGCTGCTGGGCTTTATCGACCGGATGTTCGCTTCGGGATTCGCCTACAAGGACAATGGCAAAATGCTGCCGGAAGGCTTGCTGAAGGGCAAGACCGCCGTATGCGTATCGACGATGAAGGGACCGGCGGGCTATACGCTGCTCTGGCTGTACAATGCGCACAGGACGCTTATGCGCAAGGCGCTGCTGCGGTACGTCGGCTTTGGAAAGGTGAAGTTTTTCGAGTTCGGCAGCATGGAAAGTCCGCGGGGCAAGCACAAGGAGAAGCTGGCGAAGGTTTACCGCTACTTCAGGACGACGACCGCCTGACCGCGGCTGATCGCATAAAAAAGAGGCCGGCAGCGGCCTCTTTTATTTGAAGAAAAGGAAATTCGTTGCCAGGCGCCGAAGCTGCCCGTCGGACGGACTGTTGACGACTCTGCCTTTGAAGATCAAGGTGGATGAGCCGCCGCCGTCCAGATTGTAGCCGTCGATCGTTCCGAAGCGGGAGAGCAGAATCTGCAGCTCCTCGAGCGTGGCGCCGGAGCTGCCGTCCTCGCCTCGTCCGTCGATGACGATCATCAGAATCTGATTGTCCTTATAATTGGCGATGACCGTGCGCGGCGCGCGAAGCGGGCTCGTCCGCCACTTCGCGGGAATCGGCAGATTCACGCCGTTCTTGCGGAGCACGGGTACAAAGGAGGCGCCGAACTTCGGCTTTTCCTTATCCAGCTGGGCTTTGTCGCTGTATTTGCCGCCGATCAGCTTCAAGTCCTCGTTCAAGCCGACGAAAAAAAGATCGTTGAAGCTCGGCTCGAAGCCGGTGACGTATTCGCCGCCGACTACGGTCGTGCTGAGCGGATACCGCTTGCCTCCCTGGTCAGCGAAGCCTCCGGCATTGACGCCCGCGATCGCCCCGGTCCGCTTGACGGCCGCAAGCGTCGTCTCGGAGCTGCCCGGATTGTTGCCGGCTAGCGACATCGACATCGCCTTATCGTTCTTGAGCCTGACCTTAAGCGCATAGCCGCTGAAATACTGCGCCCGAATTGTGTAAAGCTGGGCCGTTAAATTATCCGATTGCACGGAGTCGCGCAGATAGCCGAGCTTGATGGAAATGCGTCTGTCATAGATGGCTGCGGGCCGTCCGACCTGCGTCTTGGCAGTAGACATCATCGAGCTCATGCTCATATTCGTCTTGGTGTACAGCTCGGATACGCGCTTGACGGAGGCTGATATATCCTTGGCGATGGCGCCGGCCTTATCCAACGATTCGATCTGGGGCTCCGCGTAGCCGGAGAGCGAAGGCTCGGGCGTCTGCAGGGCAGGCCCGATGTCCGGTGCATCCGGCTTGACGCCGGCGGCGAACAGCCAGATCAGCATGCCGAGAAAAGGCGCGCAGGCGAGCAGCACGGTTCGGTTCATTTGCTGGACGCCCGTTCTCATTTGAGCACGTCCAGTTCTTTTTTCAGCTGGTCCAGCTGCTTTTTCAGTTCGCTGATCTGTGTATACAACTTGTTGCTGTTATCTGTCTTATCGCTTGCGTTGTCCTGCGTGAAAGTGAGCAGCTCGTTCAGCGCGTCGACCTTCGACGAGAGCTGCGCCATCTGCGCGGCATAATCGCTCTCCAGCTTGTCCAATCTGACGCGGTAATCCTGCTGCATCGCCGCAATCTGGGCGGCGGTCTGTTGCTGCAGCTGGGCGGATACCTGCTCCCGCTGCTGTCCCGTGTACCAGACGGTGCCCGCGACGCCTGCGCCGATCAAGAGCAGCCATAAACAGATGAACGGCACGACGGATTTTCTTGCCGCTCTCCTCGGGGGTCTTTCCGTGCTGCCGATCTGCGCTCTTGTGTCCGTCAGAGGGGAAGAATTCATCATTGCAGTTTGTCACCTCGTATTTCGGCCATACCGATATTGAATGTCCATTGTAGCATAACACGATAAAATTTGGGCAAACTATACTGTTTTTTTACCTTCGGATGGATAAACAAGAAACCTCATACAGCGCTTACCTCTGTTTGGCAAGATATAAATGCAGCCTGCGTGCGACGTCACGTAGCCTGTGTTATACTGTATATACCATATACAATTATTCGGGGGTAAGGGGCGCGGAAAATGAGCGGCAACGATAAGATCGACGAGACCGTAGTGAGCAGCTTGCCGCACGGCGCGCAGCTTGCCTGGGGATTGGTGAAGCCGTCGACGAGAGGCCCGAAGGGCGAGCTTAGCGTCGACAAGATCGTGGAAGCCGCAGTCGGCATCGCGGACCGTGAAGGTCTGTCGGCGGTGTCGATGAACCGGGTGGCAAGCTCGCTTGGATTTACGACGATGTCGCTATACCGGTACATCAAGAGCAAAGACGACTTGTTGATGCTCATGACGGAAGCCGTTTGCGATATACAGATCCCGGAGGAAAGCGAAGGAAGCGGGTGGCGGGAGCGGCTTAGAGAATACGTGGAGACGTGCATCCGGCTCATGCGCGCGCATCCGTGGTTCACGGATGTCCCGATCATGGGTGTGCCGATCACGCCGAACAACCTGAAAATGGTGGATTGGCCGCTGCGCATTCTTCGGGATCTGCCGCTTAGCGAATACGAGAAAATGTCTACCGTGCTGCTGATCAGCGGCTATTCCCGATTTTACGGCGTCGTGATGCGGGATATGGACAGGGCGATCGAGGGGGGCGCGAACCCGGACAGTTTTTCCGGGCTTATGTATGGCGGGGCGCTGAGACAGCTGGTCACGCCGGAGCGGTATCCGGACCTGTATCCGATCGTTGCGGCGGGCGTGTATACCGAAGACGACGGCAACAAGGGCGAGGCCCAGAACGATTTCGATTTCGGCCTGGAGCGCATTCTCGACGGCATCGAGCTGCACATTTCCCGGGCGACTTCTTAATGAAGCGAGTGAAGAGCATGGCCAAGGTTTCATTGACCTCGGACATGCTCTTCTTTGTTTTTCTGGCGGAAATAGAAAAGCCGGAAAGCGCAAGGCTCTCCGGGCGGCTATGCGGTATGAACGATTAACGGCGTCCCGCGCGCTTACGGAAGGAGATGCCGCACCAGACGAGCGCGACCAGGATGAGGCCTGCGCACCATGCGGCTCCGATCCAGGCATGATCTCCGATCGGCGTGCCGAGCAGCAGCCCGCGGATCGTCTCGATGAGCGGCGTGATCGGCTGATGGCTCGCGACGCCGCGCAGCCAGTGTGGCATCGTGTCGATCGGCACGAACGCGCTGGAGAGATAAGGGAGAAAGAGCAAGATAAAGCCATAGCCGCTCGCGGCCGAAGGGCTGCCGGCCACGAGGCCGATGGCGGCATAGAGCCAGGTGAGCGTGAGGATAAAAAGGACGATGACGCCGAGCGCGGCTATCCACTCGAAGAAGGTGCCGTTCGGTCTGAAGCCGACGAGCAGCGCCACGCCGATGACGACGCCTGTCGCGACCAGATTGCGCGCGAGACTCGCGGCGACATGGCCGGTGACGACCGACAGGCTCCGGATCGGCATCGTGCGGAATCGGTCGATGATGCCGTTCGTCATATCCGTGGATACGTCGACCGCCGTGGTCGCCGCGCCGTACCCTGCGCACAGCAGGATGATGCCCGGCACGACGTAGTCGGCGTAGTCGCCTCCCGGCGCGATCGCGCCGCCGAATACGTACGTGAACAGCAGCATGAGCATGACGGGGAGGATGATGGACATCATGAGCGATTCGGTATTACGAAGGCTGAGGGTCAGGCTGCGGCGGATAAAGACGGCATTGGTCGCGGCAAAAGAGGGCGGGGCAAGCGGGGAGGGAGATTGATTCACGATACGGACACCTCCGAAGATGGATGGGTTAACGCGATAAACACATCGTCCATGCTGGGCCTGCGGATCGTCACTTGCGTATCCGGCGGCAAGGAAGGGGAGAGGCCGCTCAGGATGCGCGCGATATCCTGCGCCGACCCGGACGTCGCGACCGTGCGGCTCCACTGTTCCCGTTCGTTCGTCAGTTCGATAACCTCGCCGCCGATGCGGGATTTTAATTCCGCGGCCGTGCCTTCGGCGACGATGCGGCCGCCGTTAATGACGCCGATCCGATCGGCGAGCTGATCCGCTTCCTCCAGATACTGCGTCGTCAGGAAAATGGTCATGCCCGACGCCTTCAGCCGCTCGATAATATCCCATAATGCGCGTCGGCTGACGGTGTCCAGTCCGGTCGTCGGCTCGTCGAGGAACAGTACCGGCCGGCTGGCCACGAGACTGATCGCCAGGTCGACCCGTCTTCGCATCCCGCCCGAGTACGTCTTAACCCGCTTGCGGGCCGCCGCGGTGAGATCGAACTGCTGCAGCAGCTCGGACGTCCGCCGCCTGGATTCGGCGGTTTTCATACCCGAAAGCCTGCACATCATCTGCAGATTCTCTTCGGCCGTCAGCATCTCGTCGACGGCGGCGAATTGTCCCGTCAAGCTTATCGACTGCTTGACCTTGCCGCTCTCCGCTACGACGTCATAGCCTGCGATTCGCGCGCTGCCGCCGTCCGCCGCGACGAGCGTCGTCAGGATGTTGATGAGCGTCGTCTTGCCGGCGCCGTTGGGTCCGAGCAGCGCGTAGATCTGGCCTTCGGGGACGGAGATGTCCAAGCCGCCGAGCACCTTTTGTCCGCCGAAGCTTTTGCGCAAGTTCTTTACTTCGATCGCGAATTCCATGTTTGAAGCTCCTCTCACGCTTTTTAAACTGTTTATCATGTACACAGTGTATTATATAAACAGTATATATGCAACACTGTTTTTGTTTATTCCTTAATTTCATTGGCGGGCTGTCGGCTTATCGCTATAATTGAGAAATAAAAAGTTAACGGAAAAGAGTGATCATCTTCATGCCAGCGCAACAAACCAAGCCGTATCATGAACGCAATATCGTGTTGGTCGGGTTCATGGGCGCGGGGAAGACGACGATCGGCAAGCTGCTCGCGGCCAAGCTTTCCCGCGAATTCATCGACGTGGACGAGCTCATCTCGACGGAGCGGGGGATGCCGGTTACCGAGATCTTCAGGACATTGGGAGAAGCGGCGTTTCGCCGGATGGAAAAAGAGTATATTAGCGAGCTGTGCCTTCAGAAGCGCGACGCCGTTCTGTCGCTTGGAGGCGGAGCCTTCCTGCAAGAAGAGATCCGCGATCTGTGCATGGCGAACGCGGCCGTCTTTTTGATGGATATTCCTTGGGAGCAGTGGAAGGCGAGACTGCCGCTGATCCGCGACACCAGGCCGATCCTGCAGAACAAGACCGACGAAGAGATCAAGGCGCTCTACGATTCGCGCCAGGCCATCTACGAGCGGCATCACTGCAAGGTGGACGCAGGCAGCCAGACGCCGGAGGCCGCCGCGCAGGCCATGATCGATTGGCTGGAAGAGCAGAAATAAACCGAAAAAGCGCTGCCGGGGATTTTGTGCCCAGGCAGCGCTTTTTTAGACATTACTGTCCTGCCTAATTCGGTCGGCGGCAAACGGAGGGGTTAAGCGCACACTCGGCGTTCCTGCGTATTCGGAAGGTTGGCGGTTCGAAAAACCTGCATTTGTACATGAATTTTGTACCGACTTGCGCTACTCGATCAAATTCCTGCAATTATGGTTACTACTTAGGTCCCCCCCTCGGCGGGGGGATTTTTTGTTTTTTTCTAACCTAGAAGGGATTTAAGCATACCCATCGAGAATTAGTAGTTTAAACCCAAACGAGGATTGTGAAGAGATGGAATTTAGCAAGGAACAAGTAGACCAAATTTGTAAAGGCGATTCCGAAATTGCTGGCTTCTTCCATGCACTCCTCGAACACAATCGAACGCTAAGGG
>NZ_JBHRYU010000017.1:0-156100 GCF_042649185.1 Cohnella sp. GCM10012308 | reverse complement strand
AATTTCTCGGATAAACGGGGGTTGTTTTTTTTAACAGTTCACGGAGAATTTCAATTTCGAGTTCTTTTTCACCAAGCGCTTTAACCGCTCTGTCGTACCGCTGTTCGACTTCCTGCAACCGCTGGATTTCTTGCAAATGCTCGTCTGCCGCAGGAATGTCCTCCGGTGGAATAAAGTCGCGATGCTCACGTATCCACAAACGAATGGTTTCGGGGTGAATGTCGTACATGCGAGCAAGCACCCCCACCTTAACGCCAGCCAATGCTTCCTTAACAATTCTAAGCCGTGTTTCTTCCTTTAACCTTTTTCCCATCCCGCTCATCTCCCTTATCCCTAGTTTAAAACATTGTAGGGAGGGACTCCAATTTGATTAGGGGGCCTAGGAGAAACCACCTGCTTTCCTGTTCAAAAGAGCCCAAAACATCTACAAAAGCTGTATATTTGCAGGCATTGCGGCGAAAGAACGGAACGGGCGACAACAGACCAAAGACAGACCAACGACACAACCGCTCTGGTGACATTCTTGCGTCTTGCGTTTTCTCGCTAATGATGCGGTCTTTCAGGTCGACAGAACGATTAACGAACGGATTTTTGTACGATTTGCGCTATTTTGGCCGATACAAACGTAATATTGAGAAATTTTTAAGGCTAATTTAATTCTTTACATAGGCGTCCTATGATACAATGATGATATCTTATGTAAAAAACTGGGGAAGCCATGATTCTTTTGGCTGCAATCGCAACTTTATGTCCGAGTGCCGGTATAACTTTATGCAGGCCGAAGACGTCCCCCGGAAGGTGGAGGTCGCGTTAAAATGATGACCGATTCTCAACTGATTCGGGAAATCAAGGAAGGCAACGCGGAATTGTATTCCGAGTTGATGGCCAAGTATCAGAAGAAGATCTTGTCTTTTATTTATCATATGCTGCGCGGCGCCAAGCTAGAGATGATGGCCGAGGACCTATGCTCCGAGACTTTTTACAAGGCGTACCGGAGCCTGCATTCGTTTCGCGAGGTAGACGCGTCGTTTTCGACCTGGCTTTATACGATATCCCGCAATACCGTGCTGAGCGAGCTTCGCAAGCAAAAGGCCGCCCATCTGTCTCTGGACGATACGACCTACGTACCGCTAGCGCCTTACGAAGCGGCGCCGGAGCAGACCCTGCTGCGCAACGAAAAAGTCGCGCTCGTGCGCGAGGCGATCAACAACCTGCCGGAAAAGCAGCGTTCCGCACTGGTGTTAAGAGAGTATGAAGGGCTCGACTACCAGGAGATCGCAGGCATCCTCGGACAGACGGTAAGCGCGGTCAAGTCGCTGCTGTTTCGCGCGAGAGCCAGCGTGAAGATTCAGTTGGAAAAGTATTTTCACGAGCCGGAGCCGGCATTGATGAAGGTTTACGAGGAGTTGAAGTCAAGATGACCCTGACGTGCGGACACGTTCAGCAGCAGATGGAAGCGTACTGGGATCTCGAAGAGGGCGATCCGCAGCGCCGGGAGATCGACGCGCATGTTGCAGTCTGCCCGGCATGCGCAGCCGAGTTTCGGTGGTGGGAGGAGAGCGCGGCGCTCATTCGTGAGGTTGCGCTCGAAGAGTCCGAGACGGTGCCCGCGCAGGCCGCCCAAGCGGTGAATGCCAGCGTGATGAGCCGAATCTATGCGGAAGACGGTTGGCTTCTGCCGCCGTCGCGCAGGGCGTACTCGTTCACCGGTCCGTTCCGTCGCAGGGTCGTCACGATCGTCGCATGTCTGCTGGCGCTATGCTGCAGCGGCGTTTTGCTCACGCTATACGACCGTATGCATGCGGATACTGCCAAGTCTGCGGGCATTATGGAAGCGGCAGGCACGGGCGATATGCGCGGCGCGCTTCAGATCGACATGCCCGTGTCCCGCATGAGCGATCCGTTCGTACTCAATTCTTCGCCGGCAATGCCCGGTTATTGGATCATGCTGTCGGTGCTCGGTATATTGGCGGCTTTCCTCATCGTAAACTGGTATTCGAGGTTGAAAAAAGTATGAACAGAAGGATGAAATTAGGTTTGGTTCGGCATGGCGTCACCTCCTGGAATTTAGCCGGGAGGATCCAAGGCGCGACGGATATCCCGCTCAGCGCGGAGGGCGAACGGCAAGCGCTGCTGCTCGCGGACCGGCTTCGCAGAGAACCGGCGACTTGGGACGGCATCGTTTGCAGCGACCTGATGCGCGCCAGACGCACAGCCGAATTGATCGCAGAGCGATTAGGGCTTCCTCTCGTCAGCGACGTCTTGCTGCGCGAGCGCAGCTTCGGCGAGGCGGAGGGCACGACGGAGGAAGAGCGCGTAGCGAGGTGGGGCGCCGATTGGCGCGGGCAGGTTCCCGGTCAGGAGTCCGATGAGCAAGTGAAAGCGAGAGGCCTGGCATTCGTAGAGGCTTTTACCTCGAGACATCCGGGCGAGAGCTGGCTGGTCGTGACGCACGGCAGTTTTTTGGCACAGCTGCTTCAGGCGCTTGAGAGCGGTGTGGACGACAGCCGGATCGCGAACTTGTCGCTGACGATTGTAGAGCGCGAAGATGCGGGCTGGGTGCCGACGCTCCACAATTGCACGGCGCATCTTGAAATGGCGTGACCTGAGGACGCGAGTACAACGTTTCGTTCCGTCTTTCTCAGTCTTACCCTTGATAGATTTGGATAGAAGATCCCGCTGTAATTTTTATTATGCTGCCGCTTAAATCCATTTACATCTATCTCCTATAACCGACCGGCTCTATGCGGTCGGTTTTTTTGCGCGCCCTTCCCGCGATCTGATTACGTTTAAATGCGCGGCATCGCGACGATACTGCTCCTATCAGCGGTTTTAGGAGGGATCCCGATGAATCTGGCGGACATGCTCAGCTATGCGGACATCGCGCAGTTGTCCGGCATCGCGGAAGTCTATCAATGCGAATGCAGCAGCCATTCCAAAAACGAGCTGATCCAATCGATCTTGAACGCCGTGCAGAGACGCGAAGTACTGGCGCGGCGCGTCGAAGAAATGAGTCTCGGCGATCTCCGGTTTCTAAACTCCCTTCTTTTCGAAAAGCGGGAAGCTTACAGTCTGGAGGACTTGACCGCAAGAGCCGCGCTTGCGGCAGAATCGGTCCCTGCGCAGGCAGACGATCAGAAGCAAACGGCGCAGACCGGCGTGTCCAAAACGGGCGGCGCGACCAATAGCGTCAGCGCAAAAAAAACGCCGGCAGGCGGGCGGAAAAAAGCCAAGCGGCCGGAGGAACCCCAAAGCCCGGCAGACGAACGCAGAAGCGCGATCGCGAGGTTCAAGCGCTACGGCTGGCTGTTCGGAGGCATCACGCAGCAGACTCGTTATTTGTTTCATGTGCCTGAGGATGTGAAAAAAAAGCTTTGCGGCGCCATTGAAGATCATTTTCGCACAAGCGTCGAGCTTCGCGAAGAACCGCAGGCGTATCGCGACGAGCGGGGCATGATGGCTGGAGATCTCGTTCGGATGCTCAAGTTCGTCAGAGACCACGATACGCCGCTCACGGCCGAAGGCTATCTTTATAAGAGGCAGCTGCAGCAGATGCTGGACACGTTTTCGGTCCTGGAACAGGCGCCTGGCAAGACCGCTTTCCGCTTCGGATACGGTCGTCGGTTCAAGGAGTATCCAGAACGGTTTTCGCTGCTCTATGACTATGCCTACTATTCTGGCTTGCTCCTTGAAGAAGAAGGCGAATTGCGGCTATCGGAGCGGGGAAGCGAGATGGCTGACGGAAAAGCAGCTTGCGACCCTGCGGATTTGTATCGGTTTTGGCTTCGGCTCTACAAGCTGCCCGTGCCGAATCTGCAGGCGCTGGCGCAGTGGGTCATGCGGCTGTCGCGACATTCGTGGGTAACCGTCTCTTCGCTGGGCGCTGCGCTGCTTCCGCTCGTGAAGTCATACTATTATGACACGGAGAAAAGCGTGTTCGAACAACGCACGCTTTCGATGATGCTCCATCTGGGTTTGCTGAGGCTCGGCGAGACGGCGGACGGAGAGGCGGTCGTGACGATGACGCCGCAAGGCGTCGTGCTCGTCGCAGGAAGCGAGATCGGGTTCGAGGATACGCTTCCCTGGTCCTATGGGGCCGTTTGACAGCCGGCTTGGCGTCCGGCAGCATTCTTTTCCAAAATGCGGATCAGCCATGGCGAAACGAACGATGATGCAACGGAGGTCGCTAATTAAGCGGGAGGCATGCGTTAACGCCGGATGCCTCGCGAAAGATCAGGAGGGCAACCTATGGACATTAGAATCGCATACGAGACGATGCTCGGCCTCGCGGCCGAGATGACGCTTGACGAGGCGCTGCGCAAATACCGCAAGGAGCAGTTGTACGGCGAGATCGACCATGCGCTCGAAGAAGGGGATTCGGAATCGTTCCTGCGGTTGACCGAAGAGCTCAAGGCCATTCTACATTAGGACAGCCGCCCGTTTGTCAGGCAGGCTCGCCCGCGCGACGGGACGAGCCTGTTTTTGCTGAACGGAGGTACGGACAAAAAATGGCTTGCATGCGCGCCTGAATGGGGTAGGATAGAGGAAGCGTGCGGAATGGAAGGATGTTGAAGCGATGCGATTCAGCGAGTTTGACGAAAACAATTGGAGCGACCTGCAGCCGTATCTGGACACCGCGCTGGTTCCCGTGACGGGACTGCGGGGCGTCGAGTCGCCTCCGGAAGCGGCCGGGCTCGTCGGGGCGGCCGGAGACTGGCTAGCGCCGATCGAGTCTGCTTTCAAGGGCAGGACGGTCACCTATCCGGCCCATCACTACGCGGGTCCCGGCGACGAAGACTCGCTTGACGCATTGTGCGCCCGGCTCAAGTCCGCCGGCTTCAAGTTTGTCGTCGTCGTGTCGGGCAAGCCCGGCTGGGACAAAACGCGCGTTCCGTCGGCGGATCTCTTCGCCAGCCCGACGGACGAGGAGAGCGAGCCCGAGCCGGAAGCGCTGCGGCGGAGCGTGTCTGACATGTGGAAGCGGCCGGTACAAGCTTGAACCGAGCGAGAACGGCGAACTGAATAGGATCGATGGAACGGGGCATAACAAAAGCATGTTCGTCCTCGGTTAAATGTGACAAAATGACAACATTTTAGTTCGTGCAATTCCGAGATGTGTCCAAATCCGGAACGGGCATTCTTGACGCTCTTTGACACGTGGGATATTATAGGTATGTCCTTGTGAACAAAAGGTGAAAGTCCGTATCGGACGCGATTTTGGTGGGCAAAGGGGGTAGAAAAAATGGACCACAACAAGCAGCACGAAACCTCGCATAAGCCGATCAAGCGCAATGAAATGACAAGACGTCAATTTCTGTCATATACGCTCGGCGGAGCCACTGCATTCATGGCGGGCGGCGCGATCATCCCGATGTTGCGCTTCGCCGTAGACCCGCTTTTGCAGAAGAAGGCTGAGACCGCTTTCGTTAAGGCGATCGAGGAGAAAGACGTGACCAAGGAGCCGAAGAGCATCGACTTCAAGGTTCACCAGGTCGACGGGTGGTACGAGAGCGACCCGAAGCTCCAAGCTTTCGTAGCGAAGGGCGAGGACGGCAAGATTTTCGCGCTGTCCCCGGTGTGCAAGCACTTGGGCTGCACGATCAGCTGGAGCGGCGAAGAAGCGCCGGATCTGTATCACTGCCCTTGCCACGGTGCAAGATATACAAAAGACGGCAAAAATCTCAAGGTGGCGCCGAAGCCGCTTGACGAATACCAAGTCAAGGTCGAGAACGGCTGGGTATATCTCGGACCGCTTGAATCGAACACACGGGTATAGAAGGAGGGCGTCTCGTCCATGTTTAAAGGCATGTATAACTGGATTGACGAACGTCTCGATGTTACGCCGATGTGGAGAGATATCGCGGACCACGAGGTGCCTGAGCACGTTAACCCGGCTCACCATTTCTCCGCGTTCGTATATTGCTTCGGCGGACTGACGTTCTTTATTACCGTCATCCAGATCCTTTCGGGGATGTTTCTTACGATGTACTATGTGCCGGATATCATCAACGCGTATTACAGCGTAGACTATCTGCAGCACCAGGTCGCCTTCGGCGTAATCGTCCGGGGCATGCACCACTGGGGCGCGAGCCTCGTTATCGTCATGATGTTCCTACATACGCTTCGGGTCTTCTTTACCGGCTCCTACAAGGCGCCGCGCGAGATGAACTGGGTCGTGGGGATGTTGATTTTCTTCGTCATGCTGGGACTGGGCTTCACCGGTTACCTGCTTCCGTGGGACAACAAAGCGTACTTTGCAACCAAGGTAGGCATGGAGATTGCGGGTTCGGTCCCGTGGATCGGCGGATATATCAAGGAGTTGCTGGCCGGCGGCACGATCGTCGGCGCGCAGACGCTGACTCGATTCTTCGCGATTCACGTGTTCTTCCTGCCCGGCGTGCTGCTGACGCTGCTTGCCGCACACTTCTTCATGATTCGCAAACAGGGCATTTCCGGGCCGCTGTAAGAGAGAGGAGTGGCAAGCATTGGCACATGGTAAAGGCAATTCTAACGAGAAGATCGTATTCGTAGGCGACTCGCGCATTCGCAAGCCGCACCCGGACAAGCCGGCACCGCCGGATTACACGGCGTTTCCCGGCAAGTCCGAAGCGTTTATCCCGAACTTCCTGCTGAAGGAATGGATGGCGGGCGTCGTCGTGCTCGTAGGTTTCCTGACGCTGACGATCGCGGAGCCCGCTCCGCTCGGCTATCCGGCGAACCCGCTCAACGGCGCGTTTATTCCGATGCCGGACTGGTATTTCCTTTTCATTTATCAGCTGCTGAAGTATCCGTACACGTCCGAGAACTACATCGTGCTCGGCACGATCGGACTTCCGGCGATTTTGTTCGGCGCGCTGTTCCTCGCTCCGTTCCTCGATACGGGCAAGGAGCGCAGATTCTATCGCCGTCCGATCGCAAGCTCGCTCATGTTCGTAACGTTGATCGCAAGCGTCTACCTGACTTGGGTATCGTGGCATCACTACACCAAGGAGCTTGAAGCGAACGGCACCATCCCCGAGCATATCGAGCGGGAGATGAAGTCCGAAGAGCAGATCGCCGAGGGTAAAGGCCGTTACATTTATGGCAAGGAAAAAGTGCCGGCGTTGGTCGCGCCGGAGGACGAAGCGTTCTCCGTCACGATGAAGGCGCAGTGCATCGCTTGCCACGGCACCGATCTTCAAGGTCAAGTCGGTCCGATGCTGGCGGGAATCGGCGATACGCTGAACCACGATCAGATCAAAGAGATCATCACCAACGGCAAGGGCGACGGCATGCCGTCCTTCAAGGGCACATTGTCCGACGAAGAGATCGACAAGGTCGCGACCTGGCTGGCGAAGCAAAAGGCCGCAACCGAATAAGACGTACGATCAAAGGGCCTGACCGGCATGGTCAGGCCCTTTTCCAGATTTTTGAGATGGCCGAGGTGCTTGGATGGATCCGAATGTTTTGCTGTCGCGCCGATTTTTGACGCAGAATTGGGTAATGACGCTGCTTATGGTCTTTTACGTGTTCGGGACGATCTATGGCTATTACTGGTACAAAAACCAGCTGGTGGACACGATGCATACGCATCCCGCTTGGCAGCTCCCCTTCGTGCCGGACAGTCCGACGGCTTCGCTGTTTTTTACGATCGCGGCGTTATGGCTGTGGCTGTCGCCTTTTGGCAATGGGGATAACAAAGTCGTAACAGGCGCGAGATGCGTTTTCGAGGCGCTTGCGGTCGTTACTTCAATTAAATACGGCATTTGGGCGACAATAATTATTTTTGCTAGCGCGGCTTATGGCAGCCCGATCGTCTGGCAGGACTGGATGCTTATTGTCTCGCACATGTCCATGGCGGTATGCGCTGTCCTGTACGGCCGATTTTTTCTGTACGGAGCGATCGCGCTCGGCATCGCAGCCGTCTGGACGCTGCTCAACGATATCGTCGATTACAGCTTCGGCGTTTACCCGAGCCTGCCGCAATCTCTCGACGACCGGTTGCTTGGCGTTGCGATATTTACCTTTGCCTTGACCGTTTTCAGCGTCGGCGTTGCCGCGATCGTATCGTTCGCCAATCAGCGCGCCAGACGTACCTCCTCGCTTACAGGCAAGGTCTAAAGTTGGACATCCCCTCATAGCTTTTAGTGGAGGGATGTCCATGTCGATGAGCGGTGTACGCATTCGCAGGTCGCGCCGCGTGTTCGCGGCTGCCGTATTGATTGTTTGGCTAGAAGCCTTGTTTGGCGGACAGGCCGCTGCAGCGGCAAGCGACACGGCCTATCAGGATCCGGTCGACCGTTTCCGGATGGCGTCGGAGAGCCTATACAGATCCGTGAGCGACGGCGACCCGCTCGTCGTGCTGCGTAAAGTTTCGCTGGCCGAAGAAGCTTTGCACGCGGTCCCGTCCGAGAGCCTGCCCGCGCCGGGAGCCGCCGCAGCGCTTGCTGCCGCCATGGAACGGATGCGGCGAGCGGTATCCGCGCTGTCCCCGGATGCGGAAGAGGTGTATGGCGCATCGGCATCGCTGCGTCTCGCCGCGGACGCGGTGTCTTCGAACGGCCAAGGGCTGTGGCTGGAGTATCGCAGATTGATGCGCGAAGATACGGATGCGCTCCAAGCGGCAATCGCAAGCGCCGGAGGCAAGACAAGCCCCGAAGCGAAGGAACGGCTGGCCGCGCTGAACGGCCATTACGGGCTTATAAGGACGGCGGTCGTCGTCACGGGAAGAAGGGCGCAAGCGGAACGCGCGGATGCCGTTATGCGTTATGCGGGACGTATACTGTCCGCCGCTGCTCCGGACCCGTCGCTTGCAGCCAAGCTCGCGCCGCAGATCGGTGCGGCGATCGAAGGGCTGTACCCGCCTGCAGCGGAGGCTCCCGCTTCGGGGCCGCTCGCCGCCGCGGCGCCTGCCGGATTTTTTTCGGCGATCGGCGCGTTTATCCTCACGGTGCTAACCTACTCGGGCTGGCGCAAGTATCGCGGAGAACAGCGAAAAAAATAAGCCGGCCATGCGGCCGGCTGTTTATTCTTCTCTGAAGCCTTCGCCAAGCACGTCGTGCACGTCCGCGATAACGATAAAAGCCTGTCTGTCGTGCTGACGGACGAGGCTTTTTAATTTGCGCACCTCAAACCGGCTGACTACGCAGTAAACGGCCATCCTGGCTTCGCCCGAATAAGCGCCGACCGCGTTCATAAGTGTGACGCCGCGCTCGAGCTCGCTCGTAATTTGCTTAGCCAGCTTCTCCGGCTCCCGGCACAAAATCGTGAAGGCTTTGGCGGCATAGGCGCCTTCTTGCACAAAATCGATGACGCGCGAGGATATAAAAACGCTGACGAGCGTGTAGAGCACTTTTTCCCTCGGAATAAAAATGAGCGAGGTGCCGAGAATGACAACGTCCATGAGCAAAATGAATTGGCCCATGCTGACCCCGCCGCGTCGGTTGGCGATTCGCGCGATAATATCCACCCCGCCCGTCGTGCCGCCGGCGTAAAAGACGAGCCCGAGCCCTGCGCCCAGCGTCACCCCGGCATATAACACGACAAGAATGAAGTCCTGCTGCGTCGTGAAAGGCGTGAGCCATCCATGGTCGACCATCGCCTGCCATAGCCATAAAAATATCGACAACGACACCGTGCCGCCGAACGTATAGACCATCGCCCGAAAGCCGAGTTTGCGCCAGCCGAGCCAGAATAGAGGCAGATTGAGAACAAGCGTCGTGATCGAAGCAGGCAACCCCGCCGCATAAAGCAAAAGGATGCCTACGCCCGTCACGCCGCCTTCCATCAGCCGGTTCGGCACGATAAAATAAACGATTCCGAATCCGTAAAGCGCGGTGCCGAGCAGCAAAATGCTCCACGTCCGGATCGAAGCCCACAGCTTTTGCCGAGTCATGCGCAAAACCTCCATGCTGAAATTCATTTGATTTTTGCAGACGTCTTAAGCTAACATAAGAAGAAACCGATGGAAAGGACCGTCACACGTGGCTGAATCCAAAATCGCGGACCTTGTTCTCGCCGAGCGGCACTTGTCAGATATACAGCGAGACGTCGACGCCTATATTTCGCAGTTCAAGGAAGGCTACTTCTCTCCGCTCGCGATGCTGGCCAGATTAACCGAAGAAGCAGGAGAGCTGGCGCGGGAGGTCAATCACAAATACGGCGAAAAGCCGAAGAAGGCGGACGAAGCCGACAATTCCATCGAAATGGAGCTCGGCGACGTTCTGTTCATCGTCCTGTGCTTCGCCAACCGGGAAGGGATCGATCTTACCCGGGCCATCGAGCGCGTCCTGCACAAATTCGGTACGCGGGACGCGGACAGATGGACGAAGAAGCACACGGATACCCCGTAGATACATATGCTGTATCATCCCCAATTCGAGGAGGATGGTACATGTGAAGGACGGGGAAAATTGCTTGCGCCGCGCCTACGAAGCCATCCTGGCCTCGGACTTCGAAGCCGCGGTCGATTGGTTCCGCCAGGCGGTCGAGGCGGAGCCCGACAATGCTTCCTACTATTATAAAGGTTCCATCAGTCTCGCACGGAGCGGCAAGCTCGACTTGGCGCTCGACTATGCGCGCAGTGCCGTACGACTTGCTCCGAAGGAGGCCGACTATCGCTTGCATCTTCGGCTGGTCGAGGGGCGACAGCTCGCCCGGCAGGCCAAGGCGCTGTTGGCTAAGCCGCAGCCCGAGCCGGATACGGCGATCGAGCTGCTGCAGGAGGCGGTCGAGCTCGATCCGCTCGATGCGGGCGCGTATTTGCTGCTCGGCATCGCATGCCGGCTCGCAGGCGAATACGACCGGGCGATCGAAGCGCTGAGCGCCGCCAAGGAGATGAACCCGATGCTGCTCGAAGCGGGCAGGCTGCTCCGGGAGACGAAGATGGAGCGCGCGAGGCGCTGGCGGCTCATTTATACCCATTATACTAGAAGAAGGAACAGGTGATCGCGGATGTCGCAGCAAATCAAAGTCGCCGTAGCCGGCGCAGCGGGAAGAATGGGGCGCGAAGTGGTTAAAATGGTGCTGGAGGATCCGTCGCTCTCGCTCGTGGCCGCAATCGGCCGATCCGCATCCGGCGAGGATGCGGGTCGGCTCGTCGGGTTGCCCGAAGCTGGCGTCGCCATGACCGACGATCTGGAGCGGGCGCTGCGGGACAGCCGACCGGACGTGCTCGTCGACTTCACGAACCCCAAGTCCGCCATGCCCAATACGATGACCGCTGTCAAGCTTGGCGTCAGGCCCGTAGTCGGTACGACCGGGTTTACGCAGGAGCAGATGGACGAGATCGACCGCGAGTGCCGCGAACGCGGCATCGGCTGCCTGATCGCGCCGAACTTCTCGATCGGTGCCCTGTTAATGATGAAGTTCGCCGCCGAAGCGGCCAAGTATATGCCGCATGTCGAGATCATCGAATACCACGGCGACCAGAAACTGGACGCGCCGTCCGGCACGTCGATCAAGACTGCCGAACGGATCGCCGAGACGCGGCGCGAGCTGCGCCAAGGCAACCCGAACGAGGAAGAAGTGATCGAGGGGGCGCGCGGCGGTTATTTTGGCGGCTTCCGGATACATAGCGTGCGGCTTCCGGGCGTTTTCGCCCAGCAGGAAGTCATCTTCGGCGGGCACGGACAGACGCTCAAGATTCGGCACGACAGCTACGACCGTGCAGGCTATATGCCCGGCGTGGCAACGGCCGTCAAGAAGATCGTAGGCGTAACCGGACTGGTTTACGGCTTCGAACATTTGCTCGACTGATCCAACCCGTATTGCAAACCTATTATCCCGCTCCCGGGAGAGGAGACGCGGTTCAACGATGCTGAATATCGCACTGATTGCCCACGATCGCAAAAAAGACGAGATGGTGAACTTCGCGATCGCTTACGAAAATGTGTTTAAGCCTCACAAGCTTTACGCGACCGGCACGACCGGCGCGCGGATCATGGAAAATACGGCGCTGCAGGTACACCGGTTCGCGTCGGGCCCGCTCGGTGGCGACCAGCAGATCGGCGCGATGGTCGCGACCAACGAGATGGACTTTATTATATTTCTTAGGGATCCGCTTATGGCCCAACCGCACGAGCCGGATATCATCGCGCTGCTTCGTCTTTCCGACGTGCAGGGCATCCCGGTCGCGACCAATGTGGCAACGGCGGAGCTGCTGGTAAAATGTCTCGAACGCGGCGACTTCGCATGGCGCGAGCTCGTGCATAAGTACAAGCCCGGGATTGACGAATGAGCGACGCTTTGCAGCTTGACCTGCTTGTATTCGCGGCGCATCCGGACGACGCCGAGATCGGCATGGGCGGCACGATCGCCAAGGCTTCGCGAGAAGGACGCCGCGTCGGCTTGTACGATTTGACCCTAGCCGAGATGTCTTCCAACGGGGATCCTGCGACGCGCCAGCGCGAGGCGGCCATGGCGAGCGAGCTGTTGGGACTCGCGGTGCGCGGCAATCTGGGTCTGCCCGACCGGGGATTGAAGGCAGGCTCCGAGCAGGTGGACAAGCTGGTCGAGGTCATTCGCCGGCATCGTCCGCGTATCGTATTTGCGCCTTACTTCGAAGACCGGCATCCGGATCATACGGCATGCAGCCGGCTTGCCGAGGAAGCGGTTTTTAATGCGAAGCTGCGCCGCTACCGGCCCGAATGGGAAGCTTGGACGCCGGACGCTTTTTGTTACTATTTCATTAACGATATGCATGCACCGCAGCTGGTCGTCGATATAACGGCGTACCAGTCTGTCAAAATGGATGCGCTGTCGGCTTACCGGTCCCAGTTCGCTCCGATGGAGGAGACGCCCGACTGGGTGCCGACGCCGCTCACGGCAGGCTATCTGGACAACGTCGCCGCGCGCGATCGGCTGTTCGGGGCGCCTCATCGGGTCGCCTACGCCGAAGGCTTCATTTCTAAAGGCTCGCTGAAGCTGGACGGATTCTAATACTAGCTTTCCTGAAATTTACATCGCATCGCCGGCGGTATCCTTGCATGGTCTCCTGCCTGGATTCCCTGCATGTCAAACCGCCGCTCACGCTCGGGAAGAAGGGATTCGCAAATGTTCAGACCGCTTAAGATCGGCATTACTTGCTATCCTTCGCTGGGCGGCTCGGGCGTCGTGGCTACCGAGCTCGGCAAGCTGCTCGCCGAGAAGGGACACGAGATTCATTTCATCACGCAGAGCATGCCTTTTCGACTCGGCAAGTTCCAGCGCAATATTTATTATCACGAGGTAGAGGTGTCGGATTATTACGTGTTCCGATATCCGCCTTACGATCTGTCGCTCGCGAGCAAGATGCATCAGGTCGCTAAGCTGCAGGAGCTCGATCTGCTGCATGTCCACTATGCGGTGCCGCATGCAATTTGCGCGCTGCTGGCCAAGCAAATGTCCGGCGGCAAGCTCAAGATCGTCACGACGCTGCACGGTACGGACATTACGGTGCTGGCACAGGACGAAACGCTCAAGGACATCATCCGGCTCGGCATCGGAGCGAGCGACGCGGTAACCGCCGTCAGCCAGGATTTGATCCGCGAGACGCAGGAACTGCTCGATATCCGGACGCCGATCGAGTTGACCTACAACTTTGTGGACAAACGCGTGTATTACCCGCGCGAAGTGTCGGACATGCGCAAAGACTTCGCGGAGCCGCACGAAAAAGTGTTGATGCACATCTCCAACTTTCGGCCCGTCAAGCGGACGTCCGACGTCGTGGACATCTTCGCGAAGGTTCATGCGGAACTGCCCGCCAAGCTGCTGCTCGTAGGCGAAGGACCGGACCTGCCGAAGATCCAGTCCAAGATCCGGTCGATGGGGCTTGAGCATCGCGTACATTATCTCGGCAAGCAGGACGATGTCGCCGAGGTGCTGTCGCTGGCCGATCTGGTGCTGCTTCCTTCTGAAAAGGAAAGCTTCGGTCTCGTCGCGCTTGAGGCGATGGCTTGCGGCGTGCCGACGATCGGCTCGACCGCCGGCGGTATTCCGGAGCTGGTCGTCAGCGGAGAGACGGGATATCTCGCTCCGATCGGCCATACTTCCGAGATGGCGGCGCATGCCGTGCGGCTGCTTTCGGACGAAGCGCTATACGCGCAGTTCAGAGAAGCCTGCCTGATGCGCTCGCGCACGCAATTTTGCAACGACCTGATTACGGCGCAATACGAACAGATTTATTATAAAGTCCTGGGCATTCCGGCCCCGAACATCGAACCGGCCTGCGAACCCCGCTGACCGGGGGAGCGATTATCCGGATCCCGGACGAAGAGGGGCGATCGTCATGATGAGCTACGAAGGCGCGCAATGGGAAGCGGGACTCGAGGTGCTTCGCGTCTTGAGCCGGCAGGGCGGCGAGGCGTATTTCGTCGGCGGCTGCGTGCGAGACGCCCTGCTCGGGATCGAAGCCAGCGATATCGATATCGCCACATCGGCCGACCCCGGCGAAGTGCTGCGATTGTTTCCGGACGCGCTGCCGACGGGCCTGAAGCACGGGACCGTGACGGTTCGCCGTTCGGGCTTTTTTTTTGAGGTTACTACGTTTCGGCAGGAAGCCGGCTACAGCGACGGAAGACGCCCTGACGACGTCTTTTTTGTGCGAGATGTCCGTGAAGACCTGGCGCGTCGCGATTTTACGATAAACGCGATGGCCGCCGGTCCTGACGGCGCGGTCGTCGACCCGTTCGGCGGCATGGACGATCTACGCGCTCGAAGGCTGCGCGCGGTCGGCGAGCCGGCTCGGCGGTTCGACGAGGACGCGCTGCGAATCGTCCGCTGCGTGCGGTTTGCGGCCAGGTACGGCCTCTCCATCGACGAACCGACCTGGAGGGGCGTGCTGGCTTGCCGGGACAAGCTTCCGCTCGTCGCGATGGAGCGCATCGGCGCGGAGCTCGACAAGATGATGACCGGCAGCGATCCGGGCCGCGCGTTCGCGCTGCTTTTGGCGGCTTCGCTGCCCGAGCGGTTCAAGCTGCCGCTGCCGGAGGCGTGGCTGGCTCGCCTTCGACAGATCGAAGGAACGGCCGTTAGGGAGGCCGGGTCCATCCAAGCGTCGGACCGCGCCTGCGAGTCCGGTCTCGCTCGTTATTTGCCGAGGGGCGAGGACGCCGATTTGCGATGGACGGCGTTATTTCTCGCTGGCGAAGCGTCCCCCGAAGCGGCTGAAGAAGCGATGAAGCGGCTTCACTTCGCAGGGAAAAGAAGCAAGCGAATTGTCGACCTCCTTCGTCTGCATCTAGATTTATCTGAATCGTCAGCGTCTGAGTCTTGGCGTCGAAATTGGACGCTTGGGGTGCTGGATCGGGGGACCGAAGCGGCTGCGGACTGGCATGCGCTGTTCGAGACCGAGGCCGTTCGTTTGGCACTCGGCGTGCCCGGCCAGCTGCACGCTGCCGTTCCCGAATGGACGGCGGCGCTGCCTGCGGTACGGACCGTCGACCTTGCGCTCCGGGGAGACGAGCTGGCGGCCGCGGCAGGCAAAGCGCCGGGGCCATGGATCTCGATCGCGCTGAGAGAGCTGCTTGAGCAGGTTGCCTTGGGCGAGCTGGACAATGACGCGGATTCGCTGCGGACTGCATTTTTGAGAAAGCATCAAACGAATTAAAAGTGAACGGTTCGGCACGGTGCAGTCCGGATCGATGTCGCCCGAACAGAAAGGAGAGCATCCATGGAACAATCGCAGCTGTTGACGCTGCTTGAAGGCAAGGAGGGCGAATTCGTATCCGGCGAGGAGATCAGCCGCTTGCTGGGCGTCAGCCGGACCGCCGTCTGGAAGCAAATCCGCAGGCTGGAGGCCGAAGGATTCGCGATCGAAGCCGTGCCTCGCAAAGGCTATCGACTGACGGGGAGGCCTTCCCGTCTAAATGTCGCAGAGCTTCAGAGCAAACTCGGAACGCTTTTCTTCGGCAGGCGCCTCCATATCCGCGAGGTCGTCTCTTCGACGCAGGACGTGCTGCGCGAGCTCGCCGAAGAGGGGGCGCCCGAGGGTACGCTCGTCATCGCCGAGCGGCAGGAGAACGGCCGGGGGCGCATGGGCCGCTCCTGGGTGTCGCCGCCCGGACGCGGCGTGTATATGAGTCTGCTGCTGCGGCCGGACGTGCCGCTGCAGCTGGCGCCTCAACTGACACTGCTTGCGGCCGTCGCGCTGTGCCGCAGCATTGGCCGCGAGACCGGCCTGACGATCGGGATCAAATGGCCGAACGACCTGCTCGTGGAAGGTCGCAAGATCAGCGGTATTTTGCTGGAGTCCGCAACCGAGGACGAGCGCCTGCGTTATGTCGCGGTCGGGCTCGGAATCGCGGTGAATTTGGACGCTGAAGACTACCCGGAGGAGCTGCTGTCGCGCGCGGTCTCTCTAAAATTGGCGGCCGGGCGCGCCTTCGACCGTACTGCCCTGATCGCCGCCGTACTGCTCGAATTTGAACAGCTGTACGCCGTTTATAAGCAGCAAGGCTTCGAGCCGATCCGCATTTTATGGGAGACCTATTCGGTGACGTTGAACCGCACGGTCTCCTTGAACGCCGGGCAAGGATTTTTCGAAGGCGTACCGAGAGGACTGGACGAGAGCGGAGGGCTTCGCGTCGAGCTGCCGGACGGCGGCGTCCGGACGATCTATTCGGCGGAGATCGGCGATGCGGCGCCGCTGCCGGGTACCAAGGACCACGATAGCCGCTAACGGCGCTTCATCGGGTAATCGGGCCGTTTACGATCCGCGGCCCGTCTGTTATAATATAGCTCTCGGGCGGTATCATGACGAACCGCACTGAGAGACATGCTAACCAATGACGAGCTATGCCGAAAAGAACCGAATAACCGTGATGATTCGCGGCGGATTCTGCTCTGAGCCCAAGGGACCGAGACAGAAGGACGTGAAGCGTTCCTGCTGAATGGACACCTTCTTTGCTCATGGGCAAACGAAGGTTTTTTTGCGCGCTCGGATGGCTGGCCGCCCACAGAAGGGAGCCCTACGCAATGAGTCAACCGTTAACGCCGCCGAAAATGAAATCGATGAAAGCCCAGGGTTCGCCGATCGCCATGGTCACCGCTTACGACTACCCGTCCGCAAGGTTGGCCGAGGAGGCCGGCGTGGACGTCCTGCTCGTCGGAGACTCGCTCGGCAACGTCGTGCTCGGCTACGAGACGACCGTGCCCGTAACGCTTGAAGACATGATCTATCATACAAGAGCCGTCGTACGAGGCGCTCCCCGTACGATGATCGTGACGGACATGCCGTTCGCCACGTACCGCGGGAGCAAGGAGCAGACCCTTCGCAATGCCGCCAGGCTTATGCAGGAGGGCGGCGCTCACGCGGTGAAGCTCGAAGGCGGAGCCGAGCTCGCAGATGAGGTCGCGCTGCTTGTATCTGCAGGGATTCCCGTCATCGGCCACTTGGGACTTACTCCGCAGTCAGTGCTGCAGATCGGCGGCTACAAGGTGCAGGGACGTGACGAGGCCGAAGCCGCTCGGCTGCTGGCCGACGCGAAGGCGCTCGAGCAAGCAGGGGCCGCAGCCGTCGTGCTGGAGCTGGTCGTCGAGCCTGCAGCGGCTGCCGTATCGCGCGCGCTGTCGATTCCGACGATCGGCATCGGCGCGGGAAGGGGCTGCGACGGGCAAGTGCTCGTTTACCATGACTTGATCAGGTACGGCTCGGGCATTCGCGATAAACGATTCGTGAAGCCTTATGCGGATGTCGGCGAGACGATCCGGTCCGCCGTATCGCAATATGTGAACGAAGTGAAGACCGGACGGTTCCCGGAAGAAAGCCATTCGTTCCAGATGCAAGCCCAGCCCCAAGAAAAGCCAACGACCAAATTGTACGGAGGCGATCCAAAGTGACGGCTAAGATAACTTCGGCTCCTACGGTGATTCGTACGATTGCACAAATGCGCGAGGCGATCCGCGCCTACCGGAAGGAGGCCGGCGCGGCCGCATCTGTCGGAATGGTGCCTACGATGGGATTTTTGCATGAAGGCCATGCAAGCCTGATTGGAAAATCGAGTCAGGAAAACGGACTGACGGTGCTCAGTATTTTCGTCAATCCGCTCCAGTTCGGCCCGAACGAAGACTTTGAACGCTACCCGCGCGACGAAGCCGGAGACCTGGCCGTCGCCGCGCGCGCAGGCGCCGATCTCGTCTTCCTGCCGAGCGTCGCCGAGATGTACCCGATCCCCGCGGCGACGCAAGTTACCGTCTCGGGCGTCACGGAGCGTCTATGCGGAGCCAGTCGACCCGGACATTTCGACGGCGTAGGCATCGTCGTGACCAAGCTGTTTAATATCGTTCAGCCGGACCGCGCGTACTTCGGCCTGAAGGACGCGCAGCAGGTTGCAGTCGTCGAACGAATGGTCGCCGACTTCAATCAACCTGTCGCGATCGTGCCTTGTCCGATCGTGCGGGAGGCGGACGGACTCGCCATGAGTTCGCGCAACGTTTATTTGTCGGCCGACGAGCGGCGCGAGGCGCTGGTTATTTCCGGCACGCTCGCCAAGGCACCCGCGTGGATCGAATCGGGGATGAACGCATCCCAATTGACGGCAGCCGTAAAAGAAGGCATAACGGCTTCGCCGCTGGCCGATATCGACTACGTCGAGGTATTGACTTATCCGGGACTGCAGCCGCCCGCTTCGGACGCCGCGCTGTCCGAATCCGAGTCCGGCGGGCGGATCATCGTCGCGGCGGCGGTCCGCTTCGGACGCACGCGCCTCATTGACAATATTCTTATTTCCTTTCCGGAGGCGCATTCCTGATGATGAGACAAATGATGAAATCCAAGCTTCATAGAGCGACGGTGACGGAAGCGAATCTGAACTACGTCGGCAGCATCACGATCGACGAGGATTTGCTGGATCTGGTCGATATTTTGCCGGATGAAAAGGTTCAGATCGTGAACAACAACAACGGCGCGCGGTTCGAGACATACACGATTCCGGGGCCTCGCGGCTCCGGCGTCATTTGCCTGAACGGCGCGGCTGCGCGTCTCGTGCAGCCGGGTGACAAGGTAATCATTATCGCTTATGGCTATATGGACAACGAAGAGGCGAAGCTGCACAGGCCGAAGGTCGCCATATTGGACGAAGGTAACCGCGTCGTTCAAATGATGGCGCAGGAGCCTCATTCGACCGTCGTCTGAAGTGTATGAAAGGCCTCCGGCAAACGCAGAATGAGCAGTACAAATCGTCTGCGACTGGGGGCCTTCTTCCGTGATTCAACCCTTTTTCTCCGCCATGAACGACGTGCTGGACCAGATGATCGAACGCTACCCCAATTCATCGCCGGATGAAAAGTTGGCGCTGGAAGAGCAATGGAACGTGTTAAAATCGATGAGTGATGATATCATTGAGTCATGGCTTGCGCTCGAGGAAAAGATGGGCGATTACAGGCGACGGCGACAAGCCGGCGATATCGACGGTTGCAAGGCCAAGCCTGCCGTTGCTGCTATGCCGGCCGAATGGCCCGTTCCGTTCATCAAGGGGCAAGGATATTTCAAGCTTCACATGTTCCGCGAGTGCGCGTGCCAGTTCGAACAGCTGCTCGCCCTGTATGCGGAATGGTCCCTAGCCCGCCTTTATCTGGCGATGAGCAGGATGCATCTCGGCGAGTTCGCGGAAGCGCACCGTCACTTTCAGCTCGTAGCCGGAACGGCCGACGAGCCCAAACTGCAGTCGATCGCATACAACGCGATGGGCTGCGTGCAGGCGGTTCAAGCGAATATGGCGCAAGCACAGCAATTTTTCCGCAAGGCGCTGGAGCTCGATCCCGGCTTCGCCGATGCGAAGCATAATCTGGACGCCTGTATTTGCGACGCCGCCAGCGTACAGCTCTCCTTCGGCAGCGCAGAACTGTCGGCGCTCGCGCTTGGCTGAAGCTGCCCCGCGCAGCAAGCTCGCATGCGCGATGAAGGCGAAGTGCAAGAAAGGAAGTCTTTCATGAAATTTGCGGTACTCGACTTCGAGACGACGGGAACGTCGTCCCAGCAAGATGAAATCATACAAATCGGCATCGCGGTCGTGGACGACACGGGCGCGGTGTCTTCCGTATTTCAATCGCTCGTGAAGCCGTCCCGTTCGATACCCGCTTTTATTACGACGCTGACGGGGATCGGAGACGCGGACGTCGCGGATGCGCCGGCGATCGAGGATGCGGTGGCCGAGATGGTCCCGCTTCTTCACGATGCCGTCCTCGTCGCGCACAACGCCGGCTTCGACGCCGCCTTTTTGCAAGCCGCTCTCGACAAGAGCGGTTATTTGCCGTTTTCCGGACGCGTGCTGGACACGGTCGAGCTGGCGAGACTGGTCTTCCCGTTTTTGCCTTCGTACCGGCTTACGGCAATCACGCACGGTCTAGGCATCGCGCACGACAGGCCTCACCAGGCCGATAGCGACGCGCTGGCGACGGCGGAGGTGCTGACGGCCTGCATCGGCAGGCTCCGGGCGCTCCCGACGCTCACGCTCGAGCGGCTATGCGAGCTGACCGACGGCGAGCGCAGCGATCTCGGCTGGCTGCTGACGTCGCTTCGCGCGGAGCGCGATACGACTTGGTTCGAAGAGCCGGAAGGTTATCAATACTACCGTCAATTCGCCATGCGGATCGCCGATTGGACGGACGACGACGAAGGCCGCGAGGCTCAGCGTCTGCAGGCGGAGCGCTCGCTCGCCGATATGCCGTTCGAGACCTATCTCGACACCGTCGCGGATCGCATGAAGGAGCTGTTTCCCGGCTACGAGCCCAGAGAAGGACAGCGCATCATGTACGACGAAGTTCATCAGGCGCTTGCCGACGATTCCCATCTGCTGGTCGAAGCCGGAACGGGGACGGGCAAGTCGCTCGGCTATCTGCTGCCTTCCCTTTATTATGGATTAAAAGAAAATAAAAAAATCGTCGTGACGACGCATACGATTCAGTTGCAAGAACAGCTGCGCCAGCGCGATCTGCCGCTGCTGCAGGACGTGCTGCCCGTTCCGTTCAAGGCGGCGGTGTTCAAAGGGCGAAGCAACTACATGTGCCTGCGCAAGTTCGAGCAGCAGATGCAGACCCCCGCGTTCGCGCTGTCCCGGGAAGAAGCCGTGGCGCGCGGCCAGCTTGCCGTCTGGCTGTCGGAGACGGAGCGGGGCGAAGCCGAGGAGCTGAATCTGGGCAGCCGCTCCAAGGAAGAGTGGAACGCCGTCGCCAGCGACGCGGATTCCTGCCTGAACAGACAGTGTCCCTGGTTCCGCAAATGCTTCTACCACCGCGCGCGGCAGGATGCGCTCAAGGCGGACCTGGTCATTACCAACCACGCGATGGTATTCACCGACATGCGCGCGGAACACCGGCTGCTGCCGGCCTACGATCGGCTGATCGTCGATGAAGCACATCATATGGAAGAGGTGGCGAGCAACCATCTCGGACGCCGGATCGGTTACGGCGCATTGCCTTCCGCGCTCGCGAGACTCGCGAAGGATAACAGGACGGGGCAACTGCCGAGCCTGATCTCGCAGTTGACCGGCACGGCGGAGAGCGCGAGCGGTACGTGGGCCGAAAAGCTGGAGGAGTTGCTGCCTCGCGTGCAGGAGCTTCGGGAATCATGGGAACAATGGACGGACAGGCTCTACGGCTTGCTCGCCTCGGGCGCAGCCGCCGACGAGACGGGCGGGCTCAGCTACCGTCTTAAGCCGGACGCGATGCCGAGGGATTGGGAGTCGATCCGCGTAGACGGGGACAATGTCGTGCTGCGGCTCTCGGATCTCGTGCGTCCGCTGGAGAAGCTGCTGGCGGAGATCCGCGACCGAAGCGAGGATTTGGCCCTGCAGAGCCTCCTGACCGACATGAACGGCACGGTCAAGGAGCTGTCCTCCGTTCGCGGCGACCTGCAGACGTTCGTCTCGATGTCGGAGGCGGAATGCGTTTACTGGATCGAGGGACACACCCAATACAAGAGCCGCTCGTTATGGATGTATATCGTCCCCGCCGACGTCAGCGGCTTGCTGAAGGACGGTTTGTTCGGCCAAAAGGAAAGCATCGTGCTCACGTCCGCTACGCTTACGGTCGACAAGTCGTTCCAGTACGTCAAGGAGCAGCTTGGTCTTGACGAAGCGGAGCGGCAGGGAAGACTGCGGACTGCGCGGCTTCCCTCGCCGTTCAATTACCGTCAGCAAGCGCTGCTGCTCATTCCCCGGGACTTCCCGTCAATCAAGGGAAGGGACGGCGAAGCCGCGTTTTTGCAGGCGCTGACGACATCGCTGGCAGAGGTGGCGACCGAGACCGGCGGCCGCATGCTCGTGCTGTTCACTTCGCACAAAATGCTGAAAACTGTATACGAGCCGCTCAAGTCCGCGCTCGCGCCGGTCGATATTCAAGTGCTCGGCCAAGGGATGGACGGCAGCAGCCGCAGCCGGCTGACGAGCCAGTTCATGGAACAGCCGCGCTCGGTGCTGCTCGGTACGAGCAGCTTCTGGGAAGGCGTCGATCTTCCGGGCGATGCCCTGACCTGTCTCGCGATCGTCCGGCTGCCGTTCCAGCCGCCGAACCATCCGGTGACGGAGGCCAAGAGCGAGCGATTGACCGCGCAGCGCAAAAATCCGTTCATGAAGCTGTCGCTGCCGCAGGCGGTCATCAAGTTCAAGCAAGGCTTCGGCAGACTCGTGCGCACCGCTTCGGACAAGGGCATCGTCGTTTTGTACGATACCCGCGTCATCGATACGAGCTACGGCAAATACTTTTTGTATTCGCTGCCCGGCCCCAAGATGGAGCATTTGCCGCTAGCGGGCCTGGTGCCGCGCGTGCGGGAATGGCTGCATCCGGCGAATGCCGCCGCTGCCGCGGAAACGGCATCCGACGCCGAAGCTTCATCCAACGCCGAATCCCCATTGGATACGGAATCCTCATCGGATGCGGAAACCGCGCCCGCCGGCGATACGCCGCCCGCTCCGTCCGGCGAGACCGGCGTTCCGGAGACACCGGCATCCGATAAGATCAAGACCAAACGGACAAGAACTAAAAAACCGAAGCAGGAATCCGATGGGTGGGAAGGAGAAGTCTCCAGTTGAAGCAAATCAAAATTTCCGAAGCGGTCGTCCGGCGCCTTCCGATCTACCTGCGCTACCTCAACGAGCTGAGCATCAGCGACGTACAGACCGTGTCCTCGCAGGATCTCGGAGACAAGCTCGATCTCAATCCCGCCCAGATTCGCAAAGATCTCGCCTATTTCGGCGAGTTCGGGCGCAAGGGCGTCGGTTATAATGTCGGTTATCTGATCGAGAAAATCCGCCATATCCTCAACCTCGACCGCCCGATTCACGTGGCGCTCGTGGGTGCCGGGAACCTCGGCCGCGCGCTTTGCAATTACAATATGTACCTGAAGGACAATATGAAAATCGTATCGGTGTTCGACGACGATCCGGCCAAAAAAGGCGTGTCCATCGGCAATCTGACCGTTAACCCGATTCAAATGCTTCCGCATGAAGTGAAGGACAAGGAGATCTCGATCGGAATCATCACCGTGCCGGCGAGCGAAGCGCAGAAGGTCGCGGATCGCTTTGTCGAAGCGGGAATCCGGGCGATTTTGAACTTCGCGCCGACGGTGCTGAAAATTCCCGCGGGTATCCGCATTCATCACGCGGATTTTACGAGCGACCTGCTGAGCTTGGCTTATTATATGGATCACGATCTGGATGCGGACGGGGCGGAAGAGCCAGGCGTATCCGGGGACGAAGAAGGAGCGGAACAATGAAACGTTGGCTAATCGAGAACGGCATTTTTGCGGAGCTGTCCGCGGAGCGGCAAACTTTCGAAGGGTGGCTCTACGTCGAAGACGGGTATATCTCCGCATCGGGCGAAGGCGCCCCTCCGGCGGAGCTTCGCGATCAAGCGGAGGAGATCGTAAGCGGCAAGGGGCTGCTGTTCCTGCCCGGTCTGATCAATACGCACGGCCATGCGGCGATGTCGCTGTTGCGAGGCCTGGCGGACGATCTGGTGCTCCAGGACTGGCTTGAAAATCATATGTGGCCGATGGAAGCGAAGTTTACGGGCGAGGACGTCTACTGGGGAACGTCCCTGGCCGCTGCGGAAATGATTCTTAGCGGAACGACGACCTTCGTCGACATGTACGATCATATGGATAAAGTCGCCGAGGTTGCTGCCCAGGCTGGCCTGCGCGCTACGCTTACCCGCGGCGTTATCGGCCTCTGCCCGCCCGACGTCCAGACGGCGAAGCTGAACGATGCCGTGCAGTTCGCGAAGGACTGGCAAGGAGCGCAAGACGGCCGCATTCAGGTGATGATGTCTCCGCATTCGCCCTATACATGCCCGCCCGACTATATAGAACGCATCGTGGCCGCCGCGAACGAGCTCAATTTGCCGCTGCACACGCATATGTCCGAGACCGCTGCCGAAGTGGCTCTGAACGTCAAGCAATACGGCGCGCGTCCGGTCGAGCACCTGGACAAGCTCGGATTCTTTTCCCGACCTTCGCTCGTTGCCCATGCCGTACATCTGAACGACGACGAGATCGCGCTGCTCGCCGAGCGCCGCGTCGCCGTCTCGCACAATCCGGTCAGCAATCTGAAGCTCGCCAGCGGCGTGGCGAGAGTGCCGGAATTAATGCGCGCAGGCGTCACCGTCTCGCTCGGGACGGACAGCGCGGCCAGCAACAACAATCTCGACCTGTTCGAGGAGATCAGGCTTGCGGCGTTGCTCCACAAAGGCGTGTCCGGCGATCCGACGGCCGTCCCTGCGCTAGAAGCGTTGCGCATGGGGACCTTATACGGCGCCCGTTCGATCGGTCTCGGAGACGTCACCGGCAGCCTCCGTCCGGGCTTCAAGGCCGACATCACCGCCGTTTCGATCGACAAGCCGCATTTCATGCCGCGTACCGATTACATTTCGCACCTTGTCTATTCGGCCAGCGGGGCGGACGTTGCGCACGTGTGGGTAGACGGTCGGCGGATCTTGCGCGATCGCGAGCTGCTGACGCTTGACGTCGAACGGATCCGCTACGAAGCGCAGCGATGCTTCGAGAGGTTGCGGGGATGACGCCAAGCCGCATTGCGGAGCGGAGACGGCAGTCTGCGTGGACAGGGTGGCGACTGACGTTAATCGTCCTTGGCTTCCTCGTTTTCGTGGCGGTGGTCTTCGTCGTATACATCCGGAGCGCGGATGCCGAATACCGGGGCGAGGAGCGGGCAGCGGTCGCGAAGGCCAAGCAAGAAGCGGGATTGATCAAGATCGGCAACGTTTCGAAGCATGTATGGGACGATTCGGTCTGGGTCGTCGAGGGCAAGGACGCTTCCGATACGGACTGGTTCGTATGGCTGAGGCAGGACGGATCGATCAAGGAAAAGTCCGGGGACGGATATAGCGAAGAGGGCATTCGGGACCGCTTTAATTCGGACCATCCGGGCAAAAAAATCGTGCGTCTGCTGCCGGGGTGGTTTTCGGGACAACCGGCTTGGGAGATTCGCTACATCGACGATCCCGATTCGAAACGCCAAGCGATCGTCTTTTATTCCTTCAAGGACGGAAACGCGCTTAGAACTTATAATTTGGTCTCGTAAAATAAAAAGAATCGAAATTCAATTATTTATGGCCTGCGCCCTTACGGCGCGGGTCTTTTTTTGGATGCGACCTATCATTTACCCCGTTCGCAAATATTTGACACAACTTTTTAAGCGTTGATATATATTTAGTCTATCAGATTATGATATACTAGCTGATGTATTGTTGAAGCAGAGACATTAACACAACACTTTATATCAGACTAAAGGAGGCCAATGCCTAAATGAAATTGCGAATCCTGCCTATAGCGACGACGGCCGTGGTATCGGTGGCGCTGTTGTTCGGTGGTTGGTTTGCTTATCGTCATTATGGCGTGGAGCAGCCGCTGGACCGCGCTGCGGCGAAGGTGCCGGGCGTCGAATCGGCCAGCTCGGACATGAATGCGGACGGCGTCACGATTAAGGTCAAGCTTAGCGATTCCGCGGATCTGGCGGATGTATATAGAACGGTTAAGGAAGAAGGCGCCCGCGCGATCGGCTCCAAGAGCTTGAAGCTGGTCGCCGAGAATTCGGATAATGAAGCGCTGGAGAAAATTTGGCGTTCGGCTTTGTTCGACGTCGCGCAAGCGATGGACCGCAAGGAATACACCGAAATCCGCGATGCGATGGCCAAGCTTCAGTCGCAGACGCCGGGTCTTGCCGCTTCCACGGATATCGACGAGGAAAACGTGTATATCAGCCTTCGCCTTTCCGGCAGCGCCAAGTACGTCATTCTGCCTCGCCAGGGCGAGCAATTGGAGGTGTGGCCGAATGCGTAATTGGAGATCCTACGGCAAAGAGATCGCGATCGGCTTCGTGCCCGTATTCATTATCTTCATGATTTTCGTCGGCGTGCCTGCACTTCCGCTGCTGCTCGGCGCAGGGCTCGTCGGCGGCCTGCTGTTCATGGCCAAATCGCGCAACGGGATGGCGTTCGGCGGCGCCATGCGCAAGGGACCGTCGCGCCCGCCCGCTTACTTGACGTTCGAGGATATCGGAGGTCAGGAACAAGCCAAGCGCGAGCTCGTAGAAGCGCTCGATTTCCTCGTCCAGCGGGAGCGGATAGCCAAGCTCGGCATCCGCCCCCTCAAGGGCATTCTGCTCACTGGACCTCCGGGAACGGGCAAGACGCTGCTCGCCAAGGCCGCGGCCAAGCATACCAACTCGGCGTTCATGGCGGCTTCGGGCAGTGAGTTCGTCGAGATGTATGTCGGCGTCGGCGCGGGCCGCATCCGCGATATTTTCCGCCAGGCGCGTACTATGGCAGCCAAGCAGAAGCGGGACAGCGCGATTATTTTCATCGACGAGATCGACGCGATCGGCGGCAAGCGCGACGGCTCCCAGAACAAAGAGTACGACCAGACGCTCAACCAGCTTTTGACCGAGATGGACGGCATCCAAGGCGACGAGTCGGTCCGCGTATTGATCATTGCGGCCACTAACCGCAAGGAGCTGCTCGACAATGCGCTCACCCGTCCCGGACGCTTCGACCGGCACATCCAAGTAGATATGCCGGACAGGCACGGACGCGAGCATATTCTCCGCCTGCATGCCAGAAATAAGCCGCTGGCCGAAGAAGTGTCACTGGATAAGGTCGCGGAGGAGACGTTCGGCTTCTCCGGCGCGCAGCTTGAGAGCGTCATGAACGAAGCCGCGATCTACGCCATGCGCGAGGAGAGCGAGGTCCTGAGGCCGGCGCATCTGGCTCAGGCGATCGACAAGGTTATGATGGGCGAGCGGATGGACCGCGAGACGACGAGCGAGGAGCGGGAGCGCGTGGCGCTTCACGAGCTCGGCCATGCCATCGTCGCCGAGAGCGTGCGCCCGGGCAGCGTCGCGCAAGTGTCGCTGACGCCGCGGGGGCAGGCGCTCGGTTACGTACGCCATCATCCGCGCAAGGACAGCTATCTGTATACGAAAACCTATCTGGAGGCGCAGATCCAGATCGCGCTCGGCGGTGCGGTTGCGGAAGAGTTGCACTACGGCGGCCGGAGCACCGGCTCGCGCGGCGACTTCGACCAGGCGACCAATATCGTCAAGACGCTGATCGAATCGGGCATGACGGAACTCGGCATCATTCATCCCGAGGCGCTTACCGCGGAGCAGTGGTCCAAGGAAAACGGGCGGATCCTGGACGCCTTGACGGACAGCACCAGGAAGCTGCTCTCGAGTCACATGGAGACTTTCGCGAATTTGCTTGCCATTTTGATCCGCGAGGAGACGCTGTCGGGCGAAGAGCTCCGCATGCATCTGAGCGCCGTTGCTGCCTGACCGGCAGCCATGAGGCTGTCCCGCTTAGCCGAGCAAGGCTGCGGGGCGGTCTTTTTTCATTCCCGCTCCTGCGAACCGGCGCCTGATTTGCCCGGAGGCGACAGGAAATGACCGATCCAAATAATTGTGGTAACATAATAATTTGAACCGGAAGTCATTTGTCTTCGTCCAATAATGAGGTGGTTGTTTGCAGAACTCTGACGCCAATTTCGAATACTTAAAATATATGAGCGATTCCGACGACAAAAAAACGGTGCTCCACGAGCTGATGACCGCTTACGGCAAAGAGGTATGGAACTTTGCCTACAGCCTGACGCGGAAGTGGGACGTGGCGGACGATATTACGCAGGACGTATTCGTCAAGGTTTTCAAAAACCTGGACACGTTCCGGAGCGACTCGTCCATCCGCACCTGGCTCCTTACGATCACGCGCAATACGGTGATCGACCATCAGCGCTCCGCGTTTATCCGGCGGGTGTCGCTTACGGATTGGAGCCTGGACACCGGACAACGGCGCTCCGTAGAGGACGACGTCATCGAGCAGTACGCCGTGAACGACCTGTGGAAGCAAGTGCTTAAGCTGCCGGTCAAGTCGCGCGAGGTGCTGATCCTGTACGCGCACCATCAGCTGTCTCTCAAGGAGATCGCGGATGTGCTGGGCGTGACAGAAGGGACCGTCAAGTCTCGGATGTTTCACGCTCGTCGCAAAATCGCGAAAATGAAGGAGCGCAACGGCCATGGAACCGAATGACAAAGACCTCAAACAGCTGCTATCGCGGGGCCCGCTCATCAAGCACGGTTTTGACGCGCGATTGGTCGCCCGCATCGAAGAAGCGATCGAACGCCCCGAGGGGCGCCGCCATCCGTTTCTTCGGTTCGGCTGGCACGGCGCGGGTCTCGCCGCGATGGCCATGCTGCTTCTGTTCGTAGGCTTGTGGCATTGGTCGTTCGGCTCCGGCGGACCCGCCGGCACGATCAACCTGCAGATGGCCGGACAGACCGCCGGCACCGAATCCCCGTTGTTCGCGGACGCCAATGCGGAGCTCCACTCCGCGCTGCTGCTCGGCCTTCGCGCAGACCCTAAGAGCGAAGACGGCAGCGTCGCGAGCAGTTACCGCACGCTCTTTATCGCGCCGACGGACGGGCAGTTCGAGCTGGAGGCGCAGGGCGACGGCATCGTTATGCCTTACGGCCAGAACTTCTGGAAGATCGAAGCCGTATCGTCCGACGCGGGCAGCGCGGCAACCGCCCAGAAGCTGATCGCTTATCCGGTGACAGGCAAGGATGCCGCCAAGACCGACCTGAAGGCGCTTCGCGAATCGTCCGCGGCGCCGCTCACCGAGCGGCTGCTGTTCGTCGGCAACAAATATGTATCAGTAGAGCAAAATCCGTCGGATGCACCCAATCGCGTCTATCGGTGGGTTAAAGATATGGACCAGTTGGCTGCAAGCGCGCAGCGCGCGACGTTCGAGCCTGAAGCCGAGCCGCATATTTCGCTGGAAGAGGCGATGAAAACCGCGGAGGCCACCGAGACGCCTGTCGCCCAAAAGGATGCCGCGTCCGACCAGCGCACTGAACAGTGGTCGATTATCCGCCGTACCGGCAGTTGGGTAGCGGCGGCTGCAGACACGGCCGGGCAGTCCTACGCGCCGCTTGCCAACAAGACGCTGACGGAGCTGTCGACCCCGCTGCCGGATTCGATCAACAAATTCGACACGCTTTATCCGACCTGGTCCCAGATTCTCCAGATCGAGCCGGGCGCCAAGGATGCTTATTCCTCGCCCAACGAGGACATGCTCGTCATCGTGCTTGACGATGAGCTGGTGATCTATCCCTATCATATGCTGGGCGGAGATCAGGATCCGCTACGCATTCCGCTTCAATCGAACGAGTCCCTGATTATGGCGCAATGGGCGAAGGAGGACAAATATTTGGACAGCTGGAAAAAACAGCTTGCTACCGTGCTTGTGGACGAATCGGCCGAGACCAGCGTGAAATAGGGAATTGGTTTAAAGAAACTGCAATTCGAAGCCTAATTGCGAATTGCAGTTTTATTTTACGTTAATGCTTTACTATATTAACGCGTTAATATAATATAACGTTATTAAACATTCAGGAGATGATCCAAGCATGAAGCCGTTAAATCAGACCGCAGGAAATGACGTCCAGGAAAATGATGGGAAAGACGCGCGAAGTCCGTCCCCGCGCGCGGTGATCGCAGCTATGCAGCCCTACGTACCCGGACGTTCGATCTCCGATATCAAGTCCGAATTCGGACTCGAACGGGTCATTAAGCTGGCATCGAACGAAAATCCGCTTGGCCCGTCTCCGCTCGCCCTTCAGGCTATGCGCGAGATGCTGCCCGACATTCACCGGTACCCTGACGATCGCGCGGTTTTTTTGAGAAGCAAGCTGGCATCGAAGCTATCCCTTCTCCCGTCCCAATTTATTGTCGCTAACGGCGCCGATGAGCTCATCACATTGATCTGCGAAGCTTATCTCGAGCCAGGCGAGCGAATCGTTACGTTCGCGCCGTCTTTCAGCGAATACGTCTTTGGCGGGAGGCTGATGAACGCGGAGACGATCGCAGTTCCGTTACCCGATTCCTACGAGCTGCGGGCCCGCGACCTGTTGGCTGCGGTGGATGCGCGCACGAAGCTGGTCTTCGTTTGCTCGCCGAACAATCCGACCGGCACCTACATGACGAAGACGGAGCTTGCGCATTTGCGATCGCGGCTCCCGGACGGATGCCTGCTTGTGCTGGACGCCGCCTACTCGCATTTCGCGGATGCCCGGGATTATGCCGACGGATTCGAGCTGCTGCGGGAGGGAGCGCGGCTCGTCGTGCTGCAGACCTTTTCCAAGGCCTACGGACTCGCGGGCATACGGGCGGGATTCGCCGCGGGACCGACGGACGTCATCGCCCATATGCTCGCCGTCAAGGAGCCATTTAACGTCAACGCGCTCGCTCAGGCCGCCGCGGCAGCCGCCTTGGACGATGAAGCGCATCTTGAAGCGACGCTGCGTACGAATGCGGCGGGCCGCATACGACTTCGCGAGGGACTCGGGCGTCTTGGCATTCGCTCCGTGCCGTCGCAGTCCAACTTTGTGCTCGCGGACTTCGGCCGCCGGGCAGCCTATATTTACGACGGGCTGCTGAGGCGGGGCGTCATCGTTCGGAGCGGATCCGGATGGGAGCTGCCCGGCTGTCTGCGTATTTCGGTCGGGACAGCGGAAGAGATCGACCGGTTGCTCGCTTGTTTGGCGGACGTTTTGCAATCCGGTACCAGGGCGACCGAACGCTCCGGACATACGCATTGAAGCTGACCGGCTGAACCGCAAGGAACCGTTATTTGCGCTTGTCACATTCCCGACGCAAAACTGCCTCAAACCCTTCCCGGATTCCGCAAGCTCCGTCGGTTTATGTCGGAGAGCGGGTATGTTAATATGGGAAAGTCAGGTTGGACGCAGAACGTGCAATGGGGAAGGGGAACGGCGGATGTTTCGGACGATCGGCGTTGTAGGAGCAGGGACGATGGGCCAGAGCATCGCGGAGATGCTGGCCGGCAAAGGGCTGGACGTGCATATGACCGACAGCTCCGGCGCGCGCCTGAAGCAGGCGCAGCTCGCGCTCGAAAAAAACCTCGACCGTCAAATCGAGCGTTGGGCTATAACGCAGGCGGAGAAAAAACTCATATTGAACAGAATCCATGCCGAGCCCTCGCTGGAGCATCTGGCTCAGTGCGATTTGATTATCGAGACGATCAGCGAAGATCTGGAAAGCAAAAAGTCCGTTTTCCAGCAGCTGGACGATATTATACCCGAAGGCCGCGTGCTGGCGAGCAATACGTCGACGCTCAGCCTCACCGAGTTGGCCAGCGTGACCAAGCATCCCGAGCGGGTGATCGGCATGCATTTCGTCTATCCCGCGTTCCGGATCGACGTGGTAGAAATCGTACGGGGCTTGCAGACGTCGGACGAGACGTTCGAGCGGACGAAGGAATTCATCGAGCGGGATCTGTCCAAAAAAGGCGTCATGGTGTTCGAATCGCCCGGCTTCGTGACGACGCGGCTGATCTGCCTGCTCATCAACGAATCGTTGAACGTGCTCCAGGAAGGCGTCGCTTCGCCAGAGGATATCGATTCGGCGATGCGCATCGGGTACCAGTTCCAATACGGCCCGCTGGAGATGGCGGACCGGTTCGGCCTGGACTCGGTGTGGGCGGCGCTCGACCGGATGTTCAGAGACTACGGCGAGCTCAAGTATCGGCCGTCGATCCTGCTGAAGAAGAAGGTTCGCGCCGGACAGCTCGGCGTGAAGTCGGGACAAGGCTTCTTCCAGTATACGAAGGACGGTGAGCGCAGGTCATGAACGTACTCGTCATTAATGCGGGGAGCTCCTCGCTGAAGTATCAGCTGTACGACATGAAAACGGAAAACGTGCTCGCCAAAGGCCGCGTGGAACGGATCGGCATGGAGTCGTCGATCTTGACGCACGAGGTCGAGGGGCAGCCGGAAGTGCGCGAGGTCAGCGAGATTCTCGAGCATACGACAGCGGTGCGCAAGGTGCTCGATATGCTGACGCACCGCCGGTTCGGCGTGCTGCGCAATATCGACGAGGTGCAGGCCGTCGGCCACCGGATCGTTCACGGGGGCGAGACGTTCAGCGAGTCCGTGCTCATCGACGCTGACGTGAAGCTGGAGGTCCGCAAGCTGTTCGACCTGGCGCCGCTGCACAATCCGGCGCATATGATGGGCATTCTCGCCGTCGAGTCGAACCTGCCCGACGTGCCGCAGGCGGTCGTCTTCGATACGGCTTTTCACCAGACGATGCCCAAGACCTCGTACTTGTACGCGATTCCGATGGTGCTCTACCGCAAACATCAGATTCGGCGTTACGGCTTTCACGGAACGTCGCACGATTACGTGAGCAAGCGGGCTGCCGAATATTTGGAGAAGCCGCTCGAAGAGCTGAAGATCGTCAGCTGCCATATCGGCAACGGCGCGAGCTGCACGGCGATAATGGGCGGCAAGTCGTTCGATACGAGCATGGGCATGACGCCGCTCGAGGGGCTCATGATGGGCACGCGCAGCGGCGACCTGGATCCTGCGATCGTGCCGTATGCGATGAACAAAGAAGAGCTGACGCTGTCCGAGGTTAACTCCATGCTGAACAAGCATAGCGGTCTGATCGCGATCTCCGGCATCAGCAGCGATATGCGCGAAGTCGTGCAGGCGATGGACGAAGGCAGCGAGCCTGCGAAGACCGCGTTCGAGATGTATGTCTACCGCATCCGCAAGTACGTCGGCGCCTACGCGGCCGCGATGAACGGCATCGACGTGCTTCTATTTACGGCAGGTGTCGGCGAAAACTCGGACGTGCTGCGCAAGGCGGTCTGCGAGGGGCTGACGTTCCTTGGCATCGAGCTCGACGAAGCGCGCAACCGCGTCCGCTCCGGCGATCCGCGGCGGATCTCGAAGGATGCCTCCAAGATCGAGGTGCTCGTCGTACCGACGAACGAAGAGCTCCTCATCGCGCGCGACACCTACAGGCTCGTCGTGACAGCCAAGGAGGCGGCAGTCGATGAATGATGCCGGGGGCATGGCTGCAAGCCTGGCCGAAGCCTACATGGACGGCGCGGCCAGCATTCCTTACGCGCTGTTGCGCGTCTACCGGATGCTCGGTCTGTCCGATACGGAATGCATGCTGCTTATTCAGGTGATCGCCTTCAGGCAGCTGGAGCAAAACGATTTTCCCACGATGGAGGAGCTGCAGCAGCGGCTCGGGGCTTCCGGCGCCGTCATCGGGGAGTCGCTTCAGAAGCTCATCCGCCGCGGCTTGATCGCGATCGACGAGGTAAGCGACCCGGTATCGGGCATCCGGGCCGAGCGGTACAATCTGGCCGGCCTGTTCCAGGCCGTCGCCCAACTGATCGTATCGGGCGAAGCCCCTGTGCGGGCTGCCGGTCCGCAAGGCTCGTTTTCCGCACAGAGTGCCGCGGCCACGGCAGCCGGCGCCCGCTCCGCCCCGGAGGATGGTCCGAATGCCGAAGCGGTCAGCCTGTTCGCGGTATTCGAGCGGGAATTCGGGCGCCCGATCTCGCCGATGGAGGCGGAGACGATCGCCGGCTGGCTCGACCAGGACAAGTACGCGGAGGAATTGATCCTGTTCGCCCTCAAGGAATCCGTATTTGCGGGCAAGCTTTCTTTTCGGTACATGGACAGAATATTGCTTGAATGGAGCCGCAATCGGGTTCGCAGCGTCGAAGATGCGAGGGCGCACGCCCAACGCTTCCGTACCGGACGCTGACCGAAGGCAGGCAGTATCGATTAGAACACAAGAAGGAGTATGCGACGATGGAAAAGCCGCTTTATCAAAAACTTTATTACAAAACGGGGAGGGCGCTCGTATATGGGGCGCCGGAAGGCTTCGACCTCGGCGTAGACGTCGAGACGGAGGCGGAGGGCAGATTCGACTTCGTGCTCGTGTTCGTCAAAAATACCGAAGACGTGCTGAAAACGTTGCCGAAAATCATCCCGCTGCTGCAGCCGGACGCCGTCTGCTGGATCTCTTACCCGAAGCAATCGGCCAAGGTCGTGACGGATCTGAACCGCGATCTTCTATGGCGGATCATGGAGACCCGCACCGATTACCGCGTCGTCAGCAACGTGGCCATCGATGTCGTCTGGTCGGCGCTCCGCTTCCGCCATGTCAGCAAGATCAAGTCCACGAAGCCCTAATAGCCTTGTTTCCAAGATGCCAAGACGATTCCTTTTTTTTCAGTTAAGTTTTCGGACCGAGCCGCGTACATATAGGTATAAGCGGCTAGGCCGGCGACAGGAACTGAGAGGAGCGGATCGATTTGGACATTTTGGGCGAACTGCAGGTCATTCTTCCGGTTCTGTTCTGCGTGGTACTCGGCATCATCGCGATCTTCGGCGTCCGTAGCATCGGAGAATGGAGCCACAACAACAAGCAGCCGCTGTTGTCCGTCGCCTCCCGCGTCGTCTCCAAACGCTCGCTCGTCCATTATCGCCATCATCACGACGACGGCATTTCCCATCACCAGTCGGATACTTTCTATTACGCAACGTTCGAGCTCCCGGACGGCGCCCGCATCGAGTTCAAGCTGAGCGGCGGCGAGTACGGTTTGCTGGCGGAGCAGGATGCCGGCATGCTTACGTACCAGGGCACGCGTTTTTACGGCTTCGAACGGGAAAAAGACAGGGGCTTGCGGCTCGTAGGCAGGTCATGAGCGAACTTCATACGATAATTAAAAAGCCCGCGCTTCCATTTAAGGAAGGCGGGCTCTTTGCATGCTTGCGACGGGAGGGGTGATCAGCGCTTCAGCAGCGCCATCCGGTAGACGTATTCGAACAAAAACTCGAACGCCTCCAGATGCTTGCGTGCCTCGAACGCATCGCGGCCCCAGGCATAAATGCCGTGCTTGCGCAGCAAAATGCCGGGTATCCGTTTGTCGAGACGTTCCTTGACCTCCGGCACGATGCGCGGAATGTCCGCGAAATTGGAGACGATCGGCACTTCGATGACGGCTTCCTCGTCCCAGATGTTAAAGGCTTTGATCAGCTCGACACCTTCGACAGGAACGGCGCGGCGCTCCCAGAACAACTCGGAGACGATGCTGTTGTATACGGAATGAATATGAAAAATGGCGCCGCAGCCCGTCTGGCGGTAAATCTCGCAATGAATCAGCGTTTCGGCAGAAGGTTTGAGCCGCGTAGCCTCGATCGGCGCGCCCGTCTGATCGACGAGCAAAAAGTCCTCCGGCGTCGACGCGGCCTTGTCTTTACCGCTCGCCGTTACTGCGAATGCGAATTGGTCCGGCTCGAAGCCGCCTACACGCATCGACAGATTGCCACTCGTGCCGGGGAACCAGCCCCGGGAGGCGAAGTCCGACTTGACCGTGTCCAGTTCGCGGTAAACCCGCTGCTTGTCTTCAAGTAAAATGTCGCTCATATGCTTACCATTCTCCTTCATCCAGATGTTTGACGACGTCGTGGAACGTCTCGAATGGAACATGCGGCAGTCCGAGCTCGGCACAGCGTTCGGTCAGATGGGAGCGGGAGAACACAAGGTCGACCAGCTTCGCTCCGGCAAAATCCGTGACGCTGTCCCCGATGAGAATCCGCGTATACCGGTCCTTCGGGAAACGGCGGATGACCGTCGTTTTGCACATGCCGCAATCGTTGTCGCAAGCGTCGTCGCAGGCATGCGGCCACAAAATCTCGATGCGCTCGCCCTCGAAGCTGCTGCCGTTGCAATAAATATGATCATGCGGGATGTCGAAAGGCGCGAGCAGCGGGTAGACGAAAAAGTCGATGCCGCCGCTCGTCACGTAAAACTCGACGCCGCTGGCCCTGCACCAATCGAGCAGCGATTGGAAGCCTGGCCGGATACCGGCCGTGGACAGAATATAATCCGTGATCTCCTGCCTTTGAGCGGAGGGGATCAAGGCGAACATCTCGCCGACGCCCTGGCGCACGGATTTGCGAAGCGCGACGATATCCTCGACGATCGGCTGCCAGCCCGGCGGATCGAACTGCTTCATGACGGCGACGATATTGTCGCTCATCGTGATCGTGCCGTCGAAGTCGCAAAACAAAACAGGCGGCTTGTTGAAGGTTCGCTTGCTCAAGGTCGGCGAACCCCCCAGCGCTCAATCGCGAGCTTCAGCTGCTCACGCTCGCCGCCACCGGACGCATACGCTTCAAGGTCCTGTCCGGCGAGCACGGCGTCGATCGCCTGACGGAAGGCTTGTCCGCCTGCGGCCGCGCCGAGCGGATGGCCGTGGACGCCGCCGCCCGCGTTCACGACGACATCCCGTCCGAAGTCGTGGACGATCAGCGGCACAAGTCCCGGATGGATGCCTGCGGACGGTACCGGCAGGACGGCCTTCTGGGGCAGTTCGGCGTTTACGAGCGCGTCCTGGACCGCCAGGTTCTCCGCCTTCGGCATAACGACGGAGCCGTAAGGGGAAGGGAAGAGGGACAGGTCCGCGCCGGCGATACGGATGAGCGTGCCGAGCAGTGCGGAGGCCGAGATTCCGTGATGCGGCGACGGATAGTAAGCGCCGGCCATCGCCGGATGCGCCGCGATCGGGACGCTGACCGCAGGATCGGCAGCCAGCTCGGCCAGCGCGTCGAAGCCATAGGCCAACACGTTGAAGAGCAGGCCGTTGACGCCGGCATCGATGGCGCGCAGCGCGTTTTCGCGCAGCTTGGACGTCGGCCCGGTCAGGTTGGCGAAGTAGATCAATTTTTGTCCGGTGACGTTTTCCGCTTCGCGGGCGACGGACATGCAGGCTTCGACGCGGCGTTCCAGCGGGGTGAGCGGATTTTCGAACAAAATCTCGTCGTCTTTGATCAGATCGACGCCGCCGAGCGCTTGCTGGAGAAACTGCTCGCGCAAGCCGTCCAGGTCGTATCCGATGACGGATTTGAAAATGCTCATAAGCAGCGGGCGGTCCTGAACGCCCAAATAATCCCGCACGCCGGCCAGTCCTAGCTTAGGTCCAGGGAAGGCGGACAGAAAATTGGCGGAAGGCTTAAGGCCGGTCAGTTTGATGCGGCCGTCCATCGACAGCTTGCCGAACACGGTCACGAGCAGCGCGGGAATGTCTCGGCTAAAGTTGACGTCGGGATACTCGATTGTAATGTCGGCGTAGCGTTCGCCCGGCCCGGCGCCCTCGGGTTCATGCGCTTCGACGGAGACGACGCGTCCGAGATGCTTCTCCATTTGTTGCTTGGCGACCTCCGGCAGCTCGGTCCAGCTGCCGACCGTCAGGCCGATGGCGATGCCTTCGGCTTTTTTGGCGAAGTCCGCCTTGTCGTCGAATAAGCGATAGGTGGCTTGGCTTTTGTTGGCGCTCATTTCGCGATACCTTCTTTCTGCTAAAAGTTGCTGTAAGTTGCTGTTAAATATCGTTAGGCGGTATTCAGTCGCGCAGCGCCTCTTCGGCGATCGCGCGACCGAGCTCGCCTGCGCGACCCGCGCAGCGATCCATTGCGGCCGAGAACGCTTCGTCGACGCCAAGCCGCTGCAGCGTCTCGATGGCCGCTTGGGTCGTGCCGTTTGGCGAGGTGACTTTGCGGCGCAGCTCGGAGGGCTGCTCGCCGGTGAGCCTAACCATGTCCGCCGCGCCGCGAACCGTCTGCACGGTCAGCTCGTGCGCGGCTTCCGGCGTCAGTCCTTGCGCGACGCCCGCGGCGATCATCGCTTCCATGACGAAATAGATATAAGCGGGGCCGCTGCCCGAGACGGCGGTCACCGCCTCCAGCAGGCGCTCCTCGACGACTTGCGCGATGCCGACCGCACCGAACATATCGAGGGCAAGTCGCTGCGCTTCCTCGGCCAGGCCTTCGGAAAAGGCAATGCCGGTCGCGCCAAGGCCGATGCTGCTAGACGTGTTAGGCATCGTGCGCACGACGGACTGATTCGCGCTTGTCAGCCCGCGAATCGTCTCGATCGACAATCCCGCGATGAGGGAGACGATCAATTGCTCCGTACGCAGCGTTGGCGCGAGCGCCTTCAGCGCAGCCGCTGCATCCTTCGGCTTCATCGCCAGCACGATGACGTCCGAGGTGAGCAGCGCGTCTTGTCTCGCAGCCTCGCTGTCAGCGGTCAGGACGCCGTAGCGTCCGTGCAGCTCTGCGAGCCTGCTTGCGTTCGAACGATTGAAAACCGCGATGTTGCCGGCCGGCGCAGTGCCGGTGTCCACGAGTCCGCGGATAATGGCTTCCGCCATCGAGCCTGCGCCGTAAAAACAAATTTTAGAATGAGCGAGTATGTCTTGCGTTGCAGTCATCGTCGTTCGACTCCCGTCTTTTATTTAACGTCTTTAATAATTAATGGAGCAAAATATTATCCTCGCGTTTGCCCGCTGCCTCGAATGCGATATTTGGTCGAGGTCAGCGCAGGCAGGCCCATCGGTCCGCGCGCATGAAGCTTCTGGGTGCTGATGCCGATCTCGGCGCCATAGCCGAACTCGAAGCCGTCCGTGAAACGGGTCGAAGCATTGTGATAGACGGCGGCCGCGTCGACCTCTTGAAGGAAGCGGTCGGCGTTCGCCTGATTCTCGGTCACGATGCATTCGGAATGCTTCGTGCCAAAGCGCGCGATATGCGCTAGCGCCTCGTCAAGATCGCCGACGACGCGTACGTTCAATATATAGTCGTTGTATTCGGTCGCAAAATCTTCGTCCGTCGCTTCGCTTGCCCACGCTACGCGGGCCCTTGCCGCGGCGTCGGCGCGCAGCTCGACGCTTGCCTGGCGGAAGCGCTCGGCGAGGCGCTCCAGATGCTTGCCGGCAAAGTCGGCGTGGATCAGCAGCGTCTCCATCGAGTTGCAGACGGAAGGACGCTGCACCTTGGCGTTCAAGGCGATCGCCTCGGCCATGTCATAGTCGGCCGTCGCGTCGACGTAGGTGTGGCAGATGCCGGCGCCGGTCTCGATAACGGGCACGGTGGCGTTTTCGACGACGTTGCGGATAAGCGCGGCGCCGCCGCGCGGAATGATGACGTCGAGCAGGCCGTTCAGCTTCAGCATCTCGTTGGCGGAAGCCCGGCTCGCATCCTCGACGAGCTGCAGCGCGTCCTCTGGAATGGCGCTGTTGCGGAGTGCCCCGCGCAGCGACGCCACGATTCGTTTGTTCGATTCGATGGCGGCGGATCCGCCGCGGAGCACGACCGCGTTGCCGGTCTTCAGGCACAGACCCGCGGCATCCACAGTGACGTTCGGCCTCGCTTCATAAATGATGCCCACGACGCCGATCGGTACGCGCAGCTGCTCGATCCGAAGGCCGTTGGGACGCTCGAACTCGGCGATCTTCTCGCCGACCGGGTCGGGCAGGGCGATGACCTCGCGCAGACCCTGCGCGATCGCTTCGATGCGCTGGTGGTCGAGCCGCAGCCGGTCGAGAAGCGACTCCGACGTACCGGCTGCCCGCCCGCGCTGAATATCGAGGTCGTTGCCCGCAATGATCTCGTCCCGGTCGGCTACGAGTGCGTCCGCCATCAGGGCGAGCGCTTCGTTTTTTTGCGCAGTCGTCAGGTTGTTCAGCGCAGCCGTCGCCGTACCGGCCGCGATCGCTTTATTTCTTGCTTCGCTCATGATCCCTTCGCCTCCTTGGGTACGTAAGTCGTGACCCATTCGTCTCTGTGTATGATCTCGATGCGCCCGACCTCTACGCGGCGGGCGGCTTCATCGCTCGACAGTCCGGCCACCGCGGTCACCTGCCAAGCGTCGTAATTCGATACGCCCCGCCCAAGCGTCCGTCCGCCGCTCAAGACTTCAACCACGTCTCCGGGGTGGAATTCGCCCTCGACATGCGTGACGCCGGCTGGCAGCAGACTGCGTCCCCCGTTCAGGAGCGCCGCTTCGGCGCCGGGGTCGACGAAAACGCGGCCCTGGGGCACCGACAAAAAGCCGATCCACTGCTTTTTTGCGGGCAAAGAGTGGAGGGAGGCCGCGAAGTAGGTGCCTCTGCCTTGGCCATCGACCGCGGCGGACAGATCGCCGGGCTCGGTCGAACGTCCGACGAAAGTCGGCACGCCGCCGCCCATGGCGATCCGCGCCGCCTCGATCTTGGACCGCATGCCGCCCGTGCCGACAGAAGATCCGGCGCCGCCCGCGATGCGGTACAGATCCTCGGAGATGACCTCCACGCGGTCGATGCGGACGGCCGAGGCGTCCTTGCGCGGGTCAGCCGTAAACAAGCCTTCGATGTCGGTTAAAATATACAGGCCAGTCGCCTTGACGAGGTTCGCGACGAGCGCGGACAGGGAATCGTTCTCCCCGAATTTGATTTCGTCGACGGCGACGGTGTCGTTTTCGTTAATGATCGGCACGACGCCCTGCCGAAGCAACTCCTCGATCGTGCGCTGCGCGTTTTGCGCGCGCTGCCGCTGGCTGAAATCCGGCCGCGTGAGCAGAATTTGCGCGGCCGCGATGCCGTAAGGCGCGAACGCCTCCTGATAGGCTTGCATGAGCAGCGCCTGGCCGACTGCGGCGGCCGCCTGCTTTTCGTGAACGAGCTTAGGCCTCGTCTCGTATCCGACCGCCCGGAAGCCGGCCGCGATGGCGCCCGAACTGACGAGCAGGGTCTGCACGCCCTGACGGTGCAGAGCGGCGATTTCGGCAGCAAAGTAGGCGAAGCTCTCCCGGTTAAGTCCTCCGGATTCGCCGGCGAGCGAGCTGCTGCCGATCTTGACGACGATGCGACGCATCCTTACCGCTTCCTTTCCGTGTGCATGATCCAACAATCAACCGTTAAGCGAAGAAGCGCAAGCAAAAAGGCTCCCGTCCTGTTCAAAGGACGAGAGCCTGGCTCCCGCGGTACCACCTTCGTTGACGCTTCGTGCCGCGAGGGCGAAGAAACGTCCGCTTGAACGCCCGGTAACAGCGGGCCCTGTCCGGCTCTTCGCCGGCCGCTCGGGGATGGGGGAAGGAGGGCGACCGCGCAAATTCTCCCAGCCAATGGAATTTGCTCTCTGATCGGCGCGAATTTCCTTCGTTTCCCGTCATTGCGTTTAAATGAGGACGGAGGCAACGCCCTTGCTGGCGATGCCGATTGGTTTAAGAATAGCACGGCCCCAACACCTTGTAAAGGAAGCGAACGTCCGCTAGGCTTGCCGGCTCAGCGGAACAATCCCAGCCGTCCGATGCGGTCCGCGGCTTCGCGAAGCCGGGCCTCCGGGGCAAGCAGGCCGAGACGGACGTAACCTTCGCCGTGCGTGCCGAAGCCGATCCCGGGCGCCACCACGATGTCCGCTTCTTCCAGCAGCAGGCTGGCGAAGGAAGCGGAGTCGTGTCCCTCGGGCACGGGCAGCCAGCAGAAGAACGAGCCGTCCGGCTTAGGCGCGTGCCAGCCGTGCGACGCCAAGGCGTCGTATAGCGCGTCGCGGCGGCGTTCGTAGACGGCGACGAGGTCCGTTACCGCCTGCTGCGGACCGGTGAGCGCTAGCGCGGCGGCTTCCTGGATGCCGCCGAACAGGCTGCAGTAATAGTGGTCCTGAATCAGGTTGAGCAGCTCGATAATTTTGCTGTTGCCGAGCGCGAAGCCGACGCGCCAGCCGGCCATGTTGTACGTTTTGGACAGCGTATAAAACTCGATGCCGACTTCCTTGGCGCCGGGCGTCTCGAGGAAGCTGACGGGCCTGCGTCCGTCGAAGCCGATCGCCCCGTAGGCAAAGTCGCTCGCCACGACGACGCCGTGCTTCTCGGCAAAGCGCACGGTATCCGCATAGAATTCGGGCGTCGCAACGGCCGACGTCGGATTGTTCGGATAGTTGAGGAACATCAGCTTTGCGCGCGCCAGATCCTTGGACGGAATCGCTTCGTAGTCGGGCAGGAAGCCGTTTTTCGCGAGCAGCGGCATCTGGCTCATTCTCGCGCCCGCCAGCACCACGCCGGACCAGTAATCGGGATAGCCCGGATCGGGCACGAGACAGACGTCGCCGGGATTGAGCAGGCATTGGCTGATCTCCACGAGGCCGGTCTTGCCGCCGAACAGCACCGCGACCTCTGTCGCGGGATCGAGCTCGACGCCGTAGTCTTCTTTATATCGCTTCGCCACGGCTTCCTTTAAGAAAGGGAATCCGCGAAACGGCGGATATTTGTGGTAGAGCGGATTCTCGGCGGCTTCCTTCAGCTTGTCGACGATATGCGAGGGGGTGGGCAGATCGGGATTGCCCTGGCCGAGGTTGATGACGTCGCGCCCGGTCGCTGCGCGGGCGTTCGCCCTGCCGACGAGCGCCGCGAAAAATTGCTCGGGGAGCCCGGACATGCGGTCCGCAGGTTGAATGGAGATAGACATGAGACAGCTTCACGCTCCGTTGCTTTCATTAGACTGCTTTATAAAGGTATCAGGTTGACTATACAATCTATGTAGACAATAGCACAAGGAATCAAGTAGGACAATCGGAAAAGAGGGAAATAACGCTTCTTGTCCGTCAAAAGGGAATCGGTTACGATGAGCTAGTTGCAGGCTCGCCACACGAGAAGAGTCTTACATGGCAAAGGAGCGATTGGGAATGAACGACAAGCTGAAGCTGGCTCTCATCCAAATGGATATACATGCCGGACATCCGGACGATAATTTCGAACGCCTGGCGACGCTGTTGGAGCGGGCTGTGGGCGAAGGCGACAAGCCTGACGTCATCGTCGTGCCGGAGATGTGGAACACCGGCTACGAGCTCGCTCGCATTCGCGAGATTGCCGATCCCGAAGGCGCGCGCACCGTCGATTTTATTTCTTCGTTCAGCCGCAAGCACGGCGTCAATGTCGTGGCGGGCTCCGTCGCGGCCAGCCGCGCCGCGCTCGGCGGCGGGGTGACCAACACGGCTTACGCATTCGACCGCAACGGCAGCCAGATCGCCGAGTATGCCAAAATCCATTTGTTCAAGCTGATGGACGAGCATCTCCATCTTGAGGCGGGCGAGCTGGCAGGGCGGTTCGAGCTCGAAGGCGTGCCGGCGGGCGCGATGATCTGCTACGACATTCGCTTTCCCGAGCTTGCGCGCAAGCTTGCGCTGGACGGCGCAAAGGTGCTGTTCGTGCCGGCGGAATGGCCGCATCCGCGCCTGCACCACTGGCGAACGCTGCTTCAGGCGCGCGCCATCGAGAACCAGATGTACGTCGTCGCCTGCAATCGAAGCGGCATCAGCGGAGAGACGCGGTTTTTCGGCCACTCGATGGTCGTAGATCCGTGGGGCGAGATCGTCGCCGAAGCGGACGAGGAGGAGACGATCCTGCGCGCGGAGATCGACCTCGCGCTGACGGACGAGGTCCGCGGGAGAATCCCGGTATTCGCAGACCGCAGGCCGACGCTCTATTAAGTCGCTCTATTAAATGGAGGCGACCGTATGGCTCATGACGGCTCCAGCTTCCGCATCGTATCCCGAAACGTGGCAATGAAGGCTTCGGCAGCATTGGACAAATACCTGCCTTTGCGGTAGGCGATGACCAGCGTGCGCGTCGGCCGTCCCTTCAGCGGCAAGTAGAAAGGCTGCAGTCCGTCGTGCTCCCTGCGGGTGATCATCTGAGGGACGAAGGCGATGCCCATGCCGGCCGCGACGAGGGACTGCACCGTTTCAATATTGGTGCTCTCCACGGAGACTCGCGGATCGAAGCCCGCCTTGCGGCAGAGGCCGACCGCGATCGCGCGGAAGCCCTGTCCCTTTTTCAGCATGACGAACGCTTCGTCCGCGAGCGCGCCGACGTCCGCCTCGGACGCGCCGCCCGTCGCCAGAGGGTGATCGCGGGGCACCGCGAGGCAGATCTCCTCTTCGAGGATCGGATCGTAGGCGAGCGCAGGCTCGATCAAAGGCAGCGTGAGCAGGCTGACGTCCGTGCCGCCGCTCGCGGTCAGCTGCTCGAGCGTCGCGGACGCCTCTTCGACGAGCGCGATTTCGATGTCGGGGTAGGCCTCGCGGAATGCGGGCAGCACATGCGGCAGGATATGCGAGCCCGTAATCGGCAAAGTGCCCACGACGATCCGTCCTTTGCGCAGGTCTGCAATGTCTTCCATTTCGCGTCTCAGTTGCTCGGTCATATCGACGATCCGCTGCGCTTTTTCGACGAATACCGTTCCGGCGTGGGTCAGCTCGACGCTGTTGGTCGTACGCTTGAACAGCAGGATGCCGAGCTCCTTCTCCAGTTTGGACAACTGCTGGCTAAGCGACGGCTGCGCGATATGAAGCTTCTCGGCGGCGCGCGAGAAGTTCCGCTCGGCGGCGATTTGGATGACGTAATGCAGCAATCTAAACTCCATGGGCGTATCTCCTTATTCGGCTGAACTATCAACTTTATAGATATTATATCTTGGAACAATGATAGAACCAATGTTATTATAGAATCATTCTAGACGAGGATATCTACACGGGGTGAATGTAAAATGAGCAAACAAACGATGTTCGAGAAAATTTGGAACAATCACGTTATTCATTCGGAAGAAGGCAAGCCTAGCATTTTGTATATCGACCTGCACCTCGTTCACGAGGTTACGTCCCCGCAGGCGTTCGAAGGCCTGCGCATGACCGGCCGCAAGGTTCGCCGTCCCGACCTGACGTTCGCGACGATGGACCACAACGTGCCGACCAAAGACCGCTTCAACATTGCCGATCCGATCTCCAAGCAGCAGATCGACACGCTGACGACCAATGCTGCCGAGTTCGGCGTCAAGCTGTACGACCTCAACACGATCGACCAGGGCGTCGTGCACGTCATGGGTCCCGAGCTGGGCCTGACTCATCCGGGCAAGACGATCGTTTGCGGCGACAGCCACACCTCGACGCACGGCGCGTTCGGCGCGCTGGCGTTCGGCATCGGCACGAGCGAGGTCGAGCACGTGCTCGCGACCCAGTGTCTGCAGCAATCGAAGGCTAAGACGATGAAGGTCAACTTCATCGGCAAGCGTCCGGCCGGCATCACGGCGAAGGATCTCATTCTCGGCCTGATCGCCAAGTACGGCACCGACTTCGCGACCGGCTACGTCATCGAGTACACGGGCGAATCGATCAAGGGGCTGACGATGGAAGAGCGCATGACCGTCTGCAACATGTCCATCGAAGGCGGCGCGCGCGCCGGCCTGATCGCGCCGGACGAGACGACGTTCAACTACCTGCGCGGACGCGAATACGCGCCGCAAGGCGAAGACTTCGACCGCGCCGTCGAGCAATGGAAGGCATTGACGACGGACGAAGGCGCCGTATACGACACCGAGGTCGATCTTGACGTCGCGACGCTCGTGCCGCAAGTCACCTGGGGTACGAGCCCGGGCATGGGCACCGGCATCACGTCGATCGTGCCTTATCCGGAGCAGCTGCCGACCGAGAACGAACGCAAAGCTGCCGAAAAGGCGCTTGAATACATGGATCTGGCGCCGGGAACCCCGATGTCCGAGATTCCGATCGATTACGTGTTCATCGGCTCTTGCACCAACGGCCGGATCGAGGATCTTCGCGCAGCCGCGTCCGTGGCGAGCGGGCACAGCGTGAGCCCGAACGTTACCGCGATCGTCGTCCCGGGCTCCGGGCGCGTCAAGATCCAGGCGGAAAAGGAAGGCCTGGACAAGATCTTCACCGCCGCCGGATTCGAATGGCGCGAAGCGGGCTGCTCGATGTGCCTTGCGATGAACCCGGACGTCCTGCAGCCCGGCCAGCGCTGCGCTTCGACGTCCAACCGCAACTTCGAGGGCCGTCAGGGCCGCGGCGGACGCACGCACCTCGTATCGCCGGAGATGGCTGCGGCTGCAGCGATCAAGGGCAAGTTCACCGACGTCCGCAACTGGGAATTCAAGTCCGAAGTGACGGCTTAAGAGGGGAGACATACGCATATGCAACCATTTATCAAATCCACGGGTCTCGTCGCGCCGGTCGACCGCGTCAACGTCGATACCGACGCCATCATTCCCAAGCAATTCCTGAAGCGCATCGAGCGCAGCGGCTTCGGCCAGTTCCTGTTCTTCGAATGGAGATTCGACGAGCAGGGAGCCGTCATTCCCGAGTTCAACCTGAACAAGCCGCGCTACCAAGGCTCCACGGTCCTGCTGTCGCGCGCCAACTTCGGCTGCGGCTCCTCCCGCGAGCACGCGCCTTGGGCGATTCTCGACTACGGCTTTAACGTCATCATCGCGCCGTCCTACGCGGACATTTTCTACAACAACTGCTTCAAGAACAGCATCCTGCCGATCAAGCTGAGCGAGGAGCAGGTCGACGACCTGTTCAAGCGCACCGAAGCCAGCGAGGGCTACAAGCTGACCGTCGACCTGGAGAACAAGGTCATCACCGACGATCAAGGCCTGCGCATTCCGTTCGAGCTCGACGAGCACCGCCGCCAGTTCCTGCTGCAGGGACTCGACGATATTGGCCTCACGCTGAAGCACGCGGACGATATCGCAGCATACGAGTCCAAGAACGAAAAGAGACTGGCGAACGTATTTTGATTATTGATTTCTAACGCTATATGGGTCTTCTTTCCCGGGTCGACACTTTTCGGGAAAGAAGGCCTTTTTTTCCGCTTTAACTCGCAACTTTTGACATTGCCCGGCGTCTAAATTAGGGTGGACAAGCCAAAAAGCGCCCCTTCCGGTAAAAAGGTCTGCATAGGACTTTTTTAACGGAAGCGCCGCTTTTGGAACGGCCCAATCATTGACACCGAGGTGAAGCATGAGGTACTGGATTTCCCTGCTGTTTGTCGTATCGATGCTGTTAACGGCCGCCGGTCTCGCCTCCGCGGCGACCGTCACGCCCCAGTTGATTCTGGATGGCGTCGTTTTAATGCCCAAGGAACCGCCCGCGCTAATCGATAGCCGCGTCATGCTGCCGGTCCGTACCGTTACGGAGAGCTTGGGCTACACCGTCAAGTTCGACAATACGACCAAGACAGTAACGGTTTCGAACGGAAATTCGGTCATCGTCATGACCGTCGGCAGCAAAAAGGCGACCATCAACGGCATCGAGAGCGAGCTCGAGGCGGCGCCGATCATCAAGCAGACGACGCCGCAGACGGCCACGACGATGGTTCCGCTCATCTTCGTGAAGGACAACTTCGGCGCGGATATCGTTTGGGACAACAAGACGAAGTCCGCGTTCATCTACACGTCGAAGTCCAGCTCAGGCGGAACTTCGGACGGGACGAGCGGGGGCAATGTCGGCGGGAGCGGCGACAACGCTTCCGGCGGCGGCATGATCGGCGTCGTCGACGAGGATCCGCCCTCTACGGACGGAGGCAACGGCACGACGGTCACCGACCCGTACACGAGCCTTGCGTACATTCACGGGATCCGTTTCGAAAACGAAACGGTGATACTGAGCTACGAGGGAACGTTAGAGCCGGTCGTCACGTCGCTGACGGGTCCGGACCGCATCGTGGTAGACGTGCCCAAGTCCGACTTCGCCACGGACTTCGCTCAGAATCTTGTGGTGAACGGCACGACGGCGAAGAGCGGCACCTATCCGGTCGCCGGTCATCCGGTGCTGACGCAAGTTCGCTATTCGCTTTTCCAGACCAATCCGAACGCCCTGCGTTTCGTGCTTGACCTGAGCAGCGCTTACGGCTACGAGGTCCAAAACGACGCGTCTGCCGGCGAGCTCAAAATCAAGCTGAGCGCGGATGCGGTGCCGCCGGTTACGCCGCCGGTAACCGATCCTCAGAACAAGGTGTACACGGTCGTGCTCGACGCCGGACACGGCGGAACGGACTCCGGCGCGATCGGCGTCAGCGGCAAATACGAGAAAACCTTCAATCTGGCCGTTATCCTGAAAGTGCAGGCGCTGCTTGCGACCGATCCACGGATCAAGATCGTGATGACGCGATCGGGGGACACGTTCCCGTCGCTCAGCGACAGATACAATCTGGCCAACTCGATCAAAGCCGACCTGTTCCTGTCCGTTCACGCGAACAGCAGCACCAAGAACACGGTCAGCGGAACCGAAGTCTACTACACGCGCGCGGAGAGCCTCGCCTTCGCCAACGTCGTGAAGCAATACGCGACGCCGGCAACGGGCTTGACGGACCGCGGCGTCATCCAGAAGAGTCTTGCGGTCACGCGCGAGACCAAGATGCCGGCCGTGCTATTCGAAGCCGGATATCTGTCGAACGCGACGGAAGAAAAGAAGCTGTTCACCGAAGACTTCCAGAATCGTACGGCTGCCGGCCTTGCCGCCGCGGTCAAAGCTTATCTTAAATTAGCGTGACGGCCGGCGAGTCCGGCCTGCCGCATGATCGGAGAGATCGCACGATGTCGTTCAAACCAAGGAATCTGCTATTATCCTTTCTTCTACTGGCACTGCTCTGGTCCGGCGCCGCAGCCGTAGGGCCGACGTCAACCGCCTCCGCGGCCTCGAAGACGCCGTTCACCGACGTCGTGGCCGGCCACTGGGCGGAGAAACATATCGCCAAGCTGGCGCTTCAAGGACTGATCGCGGGCAAGGGCGCCAACCTGTTCGCGCCGAACGACAGCGTCAAGCGACAGGATGCGGTCATCATCGCGATTCGCTTTCTCGGCCTTGAGCAAAAGGCGCTGGATTCCGGCGTCGCCGCCTTCCCGAGCACGTTTAACGTCAGTGCATATGCCAACCTCTACGTCAGCTACGCGCTGAAGGAAGGGCTGCTTAACCGTAACGAAGAGTTCGCGCTCGCCGAAGCGGCGCCCAAAGTCAATTGGGGCGAAGCGCCTGCGACTCGCGAGTGGATCGCGCGCTTGCTCGTCCGCACGATCGGCAAGACGGCGGCAAGCGGCGCTACGTCCTTCGCCGACAACGCTTCAATCGACAAGGATCTGGTCGGCTTCGTCAAAGCCGCGGTCGATCTGGATCTCGTGAAGGGACTGAGCGGCAACACGTTCGCGCCTAAGGGCGTTGTGACCCGGGCGACCGCGGCGACGCTGTTCAGCCGCGCGGAAGCGGCGAAGCAGGTCGCTTATCCGAAGCAAACGACAGGGATGCTGCTCGGCGCCGACGCGAGCGGCGTTACCGTACTGCAAGCGAACGGCACGGCGACCGCATATTCAGTCGGAACCGGCACGCTATACTCGCGTCTTGACAGCGAGGCGCTGACGGCGCAGGACGCGCTCAAGGTTTACGGCACCGTAAACGTCATCGCGGCCGCGGACGGCTCCGCGGCTTACGTCGAACAGGCGAGCGATACTCCGCAAGTCAAGACTGTGCAGGGCAAGCTTGTCGTCGTTAGCGCGTCCAAGTCTTCGATCACGCTGCTGAGCGGAGAAGACGTGCAGTCTTATTCTTACGATGCGTCAAGGCTGCCGTCCGCGACGGACGCGGAGAACAACAAGGTGGCGCTGGCGGATCTGCCCGAAAACGCGGACCTAACGCTGACGATCGATACGTATACGCAATCCGGCAAAATTCTTGCGGTCAAGACCGGCCAATCGGCCGTCTCCAAGACCGGCACCGGCACGGTGCTCGGCGTCGATACGGCTAATCGCAAGCTTGAGGTCAAGGACAACGCCACGTCGATCGCCGAGACCCGCGCGCTTGACGCCAACGCGGTGCTGCGCACGGTCAGCGGCGTGCCTGCGGCCATCGGCGATATCAAGGTCGGCGATACGGTTTCCTACGAGATCAAAGGCGGCCTTTATACAAAGGTTACGGTCACGAAGAGCGCCGTCGCCGCCAGCGCGACGGGCACGCTGTTCAAGATCGATACGACCGCGCAGACGATCCAATACCGGATCGCCGGCGCGAGCGACATCATCGGCAAGGAATACGTCGCGGGCGTCTCGGTCAAAATTTCGGGACTGAATAACGCTACGCTCGCCGATCTGTATTCTGGCGACGCGGTCACGCTCACGCTGAACGCGGAAGGCAAGGTCACCGCTGTCGAGGCGACGGGCCGGAGCGTCCAGGTTCAGAACGGGCTGATCGTATCTTCTTACGATTCCGATGCCAAGGTGCTCATCCTTAAAGATGCCGCAGGAAGCATCAAAACTTTCACCCTCGGCTCCGGCGTGCGCTTTGATCTGAACGGCACGACGATCACCGCGGACGCGGGCACGAGCATGCTCTACAAAGGCCGCAAGGTCGATATCGGCTACTCGGGCAGCAACATCGTGTCCATTTCGTTCGTCGCCCAATACAAGGGGACGGTGTCGATTAACAATACGACGACGAAGACGCTCCAGATCTTGCTGGATAACAACTCGACCGTGACGGTACCTTACACTTCGCCAACTGTTGAGATTTACGGCCAGACGAACCGCACCTATGCGGATATCAAGGCGGGCGACAAGATCGTCGCGCTGCTCGACGGCGGACAAAACTACGCGGTCGGACTGCAGGTCGTGAAGACCGTTCAGTTCGAAGTCACATCCGTCGACACGGCTGCGGCCAAGCTCAAGGCCAAGGCTTCCGACGGTTCGGTCGCCGAGTGGACGATCGTCACCGGCTTCGCGCTGCAGGACGCAAGCGGCAACGCCGTGCAGCTGTCCGGCTTCGCTGCAGGAACGCTGCTGAACGTGACGCTGCAAGGTACGACGCCGACGCTCGCGAAGATCGTGCCGTCGACGTTCGGACGCGTGGTCGCGATCGACACGGCCGCAGGCACGATCGACCTTCGCACCGGCACCGGCGCCGCTGTGAAGCAGACGGTCGGCGTTACGCCGCTCGTCGTACGCAACGGCGTCTCGTCGAATTCGCTGTCCGCGATTCAGCTGGACGACCGCGTCGAGCTGCGCAAGGACGAGAACGACCGTACGATTTTGAACGTCGTTACGCCGATCAGCAAGACCTACTGGCGCACCGACAAGACGACGAACACGTTCTATTACCAAAAGGAATCGTTGAACGACGACAACTATTCGGTCGCGCTGTCTCCGCAAGCTTACATTCACCAAGGCGATACGCTGATCACGACGGACAGCCTGAACTTCGGCGATCCGATCAACGTATACGTCCTGCGCGGCAAGGCGATCGAGATCGTGAAGCCATAACGCTGGACCTTTACCGGTAATGCCCGCTAGACCAAACGACGGCTCCGCTTAACGGCGGGGCCGTTTTTGTTGATTTCGCAAATTTGATTTTATGATCGATGAAGTCTGCGGGCTTAGAAAAATGAAGCGGAATTGAGGCGTCGCACTTTTCCCCGACCCGGCGGCGACGTTTGTTGGACAGGGAAGCGCGCGATCGGCGGGCGGGCGTATTCGGGATGTTCGGCGGAGTCGTAAAACCTGCATTTGAAGTCAATTTCATAATTCAAAAAATCGCAAGTTCAAACAAACTTATTCATAAGATTTGGCGAATAACGTTCGGTTTTGGGATTATTTCCGAATCTCAGAGATTCTATTTCGTATTAAAAGTTCGGATTTATACTGGAAAAAAATGTTTATGAAATTGACTTTTTGTACATGTATTTTCTATCGAAACGAAGACACTTGATGAAATACCTGCAAATGTGCAGATAAATTAAAGGCACCAGTCGGAAACCAGGCTGAGATAGAAAAATAACTGCGCATTTGCATCAATTTTGTTCAAAAGGGGCGGCCTCGGCAAAAAAAGATGTATATCTGCAGGCATTGCGACGAAAGAACGACGCGGGCGAAAATTGACCGCGCTACCGGAACGGCTCTCATCTGAGCCATCGATAGGCGCTACGCGAGTTTATATGGGCCAGATCTAAAAGGACCGTCGGGATCCGTCCCCAGGCCGTTTTTCTTGTCGAATCGCCGAACTTCCGCTACACTGAAAGTTAATGCTTAAATAGGGAAACAAGGCATGGGAGATGGAAGCAAGCAATGAATAAAACGAAGATGCGGTATATTTTGGACGAGATCGCCAAAATGTTCCCGGACGCGCACTGCGAGCTGAACCACCGCAACCCGTTCGAGCTGACGATCGCCGTGCTGTTGTCGGCGCAGTGTACGGACGAGACGGTGAATCGCGTCACCGCCACGCTGTTCGAGAAATATACTAAGCCGCAGGATTACTTGAACGTACCGCTCGAGGAGCTGGAAAACGATATTCGGCGCATCGGCCTGTTCCGCAACAAGGCGGCCAATATCCAGAAGCTGAGCCGAATCTTGATCGACAAATACGACGGCGACGTGCCGGCCAGCCACGAGGGATTGACCGAGCTGCCCGGCGTCGGAAGGAAGACGGCCAACGTGGTCATGTCCAACGCCTTCGACGTGCCCGCCATCGCGGTCGATACCCATGTGGAGCGGGTGTCCAAGCGGCTCGCCGCGGCGAAGCCGGACGACTCCGTGCTCGAGGTGGAGAAGAAGCTGATGAAGCTCGTTCCGCGGGAGGAATGGACGCTGACGCACCACCGTCTCATTTTCTTCGGACGCTATCATTGCAAGGCGCAAAATCCGAAATGCGAGATTTGCCCGCTGCTGGACATTTGTCCGGAGGGAAAGCGAAGAATGAAGCCGACGACGGTTCGTAAGCGGGGAGGGGCAGCATCATGACGGCGGGAAAATTGGAAACCGTGACGGAAAGGCCTGTTGCGGGGCAAAGCGACTTGCGCACATACGGCGATGCGCTTCGGAAGATGTCCCAAGCCGCCGCGGAGGCGGGAGACGCTTTAATCGGCGGCAAGCTCGCGGAGCTGGCGGGCAAGCTGTCGCTGGACATCGCCACGCTGGCTTTCTGCGGCCACTTTTCCGCAGGCAAGTCGACGCTCGTAAACGCGCTGTGCGGCGCGCAGCTGCTGCCGTCGTCGCCGATCCCGACGAGCGCCAACGTCGTCACGATCGCCAACGGCGAGCCGGCGGTCAAGGTCGAGTTCGTCGGCAAGGACGGCACGGTGAAGGAAATACCGGGCGTATCCGTCGATCGGCTGGGCGATCTTGCCGTAGACGGGGAGGGCGTGTCCGCGATCGACGTCCGTTACCCGATCCCGCTCCTTGGACAATCGCTTGCGCTCGTCGATACGCCGGGGGTGGACTCCACGGACGGCGCGCATCGCGCCGCGACGGAGTCCGCGCTGCATCTGGCCGACGTCGTTTTTTACGTGACGGACTACAACCACGTTTTGTCCGACGTGAACTTCCGGTTCCTCCGCATGCTGCATCAATGGGGGAAGCCGACGTACTTGATCGTAAACCAGATCGACAAGCATCGCGAGAGCGAAGTGCGCTTCGAAGCGTTCCGGGAGGGACTCGGGAGCGCGCTTGAAGCCTGGCGCATCGAACTGGCGGGCCTCTTGTTCCTATCGATGCGCCGGCCCGATCACCCGCTCTCGCAAATGAGCGAGCTGCTGCGCGTCATCGAGGCGCTTAAGGGCGAAAAGGAGAAGCTGCTGCGGCACAGCGCTGACCGCTCTGCCAGGCATTTGGCGGGCGAGTACAAGGAAGGGCTGCTGCAGCGTCAGGGCGAAAAGCGGGATGCGCTGCTTGCGCAGGCTGGCGGAGAGAGCGGTTTGTCCGAGCTGGCGCAGCGGAGCGGCGAGCTCGCTGCCGAGCTGGAAGCGGCGAGGACGGAGGGCGAGCGGCAGCTGGACGGCTTGAAGCGCGAGCTCGATCAGCTGCTGGGGAACGCGGGGCTCACGCCGGCGGAGACGCGCGAAAAGGCGCGGGCCGTGCTGGAGAGCCGGCAAAACGGCTTCAAAGTCGGCTGGCTGGGCAGCGGCGCCAAGACCGAGGCGGAACGGGAGCGCAGGCTCGCCGAGCTCGCCCAGGACTTTGCCGCGCAAGCGGAGGCGAACCTGCACGTTCACGTGCGGGCGATGCTGCGCCGCGAGGCGAGAAACGCCGGCATCGGCGATGCGGCTTGGGAGGCGTCGCTGGAAGCGGCCTTCCCTGCGCCGGACGCTGCGTGGCTGGCGGCGCTCGTCAAGCCGGGAGCGGGAGCCGGCGGCGATGCGACGCTGCAGTACGCGTCCGAGCTGAGCGGGGAATGGAAAAGAAAGGTGCGCAAAACGGCGCTGGAGCGATTCGAGCAAATCGTCGCCACCCGGCAGCCGGAGCGCGACGCGGCGATCGCGTCGCTCGAAGGCTCGATGGCCGAGCTGAAGGACAGGCAAAATGCCGCGGATCGGCTGAGCGCTCTCGACGCGGAGGCGGACGAAGCGGAGCAAAGGCTGGTAGGGATACTGCCAATGGCGGGCGCGGCCGATATCGCGGAGCTTAAGCTGCCGGCGCCGGCTCCGCTTGGCGAGCGGAGCGCGTCGCTGACGATAACGGCGGATGCCGCACCGTCTGTCAACCTGTCGATTGGGAGCGGCGAAGCTGCGACAGAGGAGGCGGCCGAGGCCGGAGAGAGCGCCTCCTATGGCGCTTCCGCCGGCGCCGCCGCGATCCTCGAGCAGGGCGCCGCGATGCTGACGCCGTTTCCCGAGCTCGCGCGGCAGCGCGATGCGCTGTCCGCCAAAGCGGCGCAGCTGCGCGACAGCCGCTTCACGATCGCGCTGTTCGGGGCCTTCAGCGCCGGCAAGTCCTCCTTCGCCAACGCGCTTGTCGGACAGCCGGCGCTGCCCGTATCGCCCAATCCGACGACGGCGACGATCAACCGGATCGTAGCGCCGGCGGAGGATGCGCCTCACGGAACGGCCCGCGTCTATATGAAGGAAGCGGACGATATGCGCAGCGACCTGGCGCATTCGCTCGCGCGTCTCGGCGTTCGGGAGCGGGACATCGACGCCGCGGCAGGACCGGCGGAGCTGTTTGCCTTGGCGGCGCGCATGTCGCCGGACGATATCCACCCGCGAGGCAGGCCGCATCTGGCGTTTCTTCGGGCTGCCTCGCGCGGCTGGGAGCGCTACGGTCCGCTGCTCGGCACTTCGTTTACGGCGGAGGGAGCCGATTACCGCCGCTACGTGGCGGACGAGGAAGCATCCTGCTTCGTCGCCTCGGCAGACTTGCATGTCGACTCGCCGCTGACCCGCAGCGGGGCGGTGCTGGTGGATACGCCCGGAGCGGACTCGATCAATGCGCGGCATACGGGGGTCGCCTTCGAGTACATTAAAAATGCGGATGCCGTCCTGTTCGTCACGTATTACAATCACGCCTTCACCGAAGCCGACCGGAGCTTCCTTCATCAGCTCGGCAGCGTCAAGGACGCCTTCGAGCTCGACAAGATGTTTTTCGTGCTCAATGCCGCGGACCTTGCTTCTTCGGCAGAGGAGCTGGCGGGCGTTGCCGCGCACGTCGAGACGCAGCTGCTTAAGCACGGCATCCGGCAGCCCCGCATTTATCCCGTCTCAAGTCTACTAGGCCTCGAAGCCAAGCTGGCTGGCGACGCGGCGGGACGACGGAGCTCGGGGCTCGCGGATTTCGAGGCTGCGTTCCGGCGTTTTGCCGACGAGGAGCTGGGCAGTCTCGCCCTCGCCTCCGCGCGCAAGCAGCTGGATCGGATCGGCTCTCGCATCGACGGTCTGCTCGGCTCCGCCAGCGAGGATGCGGCGAGCCGCCAGGCGTCCGCCGCCGGCATGCTTCGGGCCGCCGAGACGCTTCGGGAGGCCTGGACGACCGGAACGCCGGATGCGGCCGTCCAGCCGCTCGTCGAGGAGCTGGGCGAGCAGCTGTACCATTTGCGCCGCAGGGTACAGTATCGTTTCGGCGAGCATTTCATGACGGCCTTCCATCCTTCCGTGCTTCAGGACGACGGTCGCGACCTGCGCAAGCTCATCGTGTCTTGCTGGCTGGACCTGAAGCGCGGCGTCGGCGAGGACTTGCAGCAGGAGCTGCGCTCCGCCGGCCTCCGCATGGAGACCGCGCTCGGACGTCTTCTTGGCCGGCAGGTCGAAGACGGGATCGCCAGGGCCGGCCTCGGCGGCTTCGAGACGGAGGCGCCGTCTGCGCCGTCGCTCAGCCTTCCGGTGCCGGCGCCCTTCGGCGCAGGCCCGGACTGGGACGGCCGCAAGCTGTGGCAGGCGTTCCGCAGCCCGAAGCACTTCTTTGAGCGCGAGGGCAGCGCGGCGCTCAAGAATGAAGCGGAGGCCGCGTTATTCCAGGCGGCCGACGCCTGGCTCGCCGGTACCCGGGAAGCCTGGGCAGCCCGGCTTGCGTCCGCTTTCGAAAGCGAGCTTCAAGCCTTCTCGGCGCGGCTGTCGGCAGAGCTGGCCGCTTATGCGGACGGCATCAGGCGCGCGCTTGAGACGCCGGGCATGGAGGAAGCGCTCAGACGTCTGCAAAGCGAATGGCAAGGACTAAAATCGGGCGTTTAAGCCGATTTTTTACCGGATCCGTATCGCCGCATATCGGCCCTTCTCGCATCGTCACGCGATGCGGGAGGGGTCTTTGCTTGTTTTTGCTCCCGATTGCCTCATTTTTCTAATGCATATACGGGTGTAAGGGCTTAAATAGGATGATTTAAGAGATATCGGTCTCATTGCCATGCTTAATCGCTCTCCTACCTACTCAGCGTTTCTCTTTGCGGCATATGGCGTTTGAACGGTTGTGACAATCCTGTTACACTTCCGTGGGGATGCTCACAGGGGAGGACTGTCGCTTGGATATTTTCAAAGGCCTCAAGCAATTTTTCTGGCCGGACAAAGGTTTTTTGACGGGCTCGGTACTCGGACTCGCGATCGCTACGGCGATCGGTCTCGTGTATCCGCTGCTCCTCAGGGTGCTGATCGACGACGTGATCACGCCCAGGAAATTCGACGGCATTATGGGGCTCGCGCTGCTCGCGGTCGCGCTTATCGTCGTCAAGTCGGCTTTTCAGTACGTGCACGGCTTTTGCGGCGGACGTCTTGGCAACAAGCTCGCCTACCGCATGCGTAACGCCAGCTACGACAAGCTTCAAAAGTTATCGTTTTCGTTTTACGACCAAGCGCGGACGGGCGACCTGATGTCGCGGCTGACGGCCGACATCGAGGGCATCCGCAACTTCATCGGCTTCGGCTTCGCCCAGCTGCTGAACACGCTGTTCCTGGTTCTGTTCGGCTTCGGCTTGATGTTCTACGTCGACTGGACGATGGGTCTCATGACGCTTGCGATCATCCCGATCATCGGCTACTTCGCCATCCGCTTCGAGCTGCAGATCCATCCGATTTTCCGTTCGATCCGGATCGCGATCAGCCGGCTGACGACCAGCGTCCAGGAGAACATCATGGGCGTACGGACCGTCAAGTCTTACGACAGCGCCAGCCACGAGTACGGCAAGTTCGACGAAGGCAACAGCCAGTACAAAGAAAACAATCTTTCGCTCGCCGGGATATGGGCTACATACTTCCCGATCATCGAATTCGTCGCCAGCTTCAGCATCGCCTTGCTTTTGCTCGTAGGCGGCTGGCGCGTCATCCATCACCATATGACCCTCGGCGATCTCGTATCATTGAACGGTATGCTCGGCATGATTGTCGCGCCGCTGTGGACGCTAGGCTTTCAGATCAACAACTATACGCAATCGAAGGCGGCGGGCGAGCGATTGCTCGAGCTGCTTAACCGGCACGTCGACGTGCAGCCTCCGGCGCATCCGGTTCAGGCGAAGCCGGAAGGAACCGGTCTCATCCGCTACCGCGACGTGAACTTCCGCTATCCGAACCACGAGCATCAGCCGTCCGCGCTGACGGGGTTCGATCTGACCGCCGGTCCCGGCTCGGTCATCGGCCTTCTGGGAGGCACGGGCTCGGGCAAGTCTACCGTCGTACAGCTGCTGCTGCGCGCATACGACGTGACGAGCGGGGCGATCACGCTTGACGGCACCGACATCCGGCAGATCGATCTGAACGAGCTGCGGAGCAGGACCGCGATCGTATTCCAGGAATCGTTTCTTTTCTCGACGACGATCCGTGAAAATATAAGCTACGGCTGCGCCGAAGCCACCCAGGAGCAGATTGAAGAGGCCGCAAGGCTGGCCGATGCGCACGACTTCATCATGGAGCTGCCCGGCGGTTACGATACGATCGTCGGAGAACGGGGCATGGGGCTGTCGGGCGGACAAAAGCAGCGGATCGCGCTTGCCCGCGCATTTTTGATCCGTCCGCAGGTGCTGATCCTAGACGACTCCACGAGCGCGCTCGACATGGAGACGGAACACCGGATCCAGCTGGCGCTGCGGCAGGTCATGGCGGGACGGACGGTGTTCATCATCGCCCACCGCATCTCCTCGCTTCGGCACGCCGACGAGATTCTCGTTCTGGATAAGGGGCATGTGGTGCAGCGCGGCAGACACGAGGAATTGGTGCGGCTGCCGGGTCTGTATCGGGAGACGTACCGCACGCAATATGCGGACCGGCCGGACGAACTCGGCGAAGACGCCGCAGGCGGCAGGAGGGTGAGCGGATGAGCAGGCAGTTTCAATATCAGGACGACGTCCTGATCGAAAAGTCGTTCAACTGGAAGCAGATGGCCCGGCTTTTCGACTATTTGAAGCCTTACAAAGGCGCGGTAACGCGAGTCGTATTCGTCATGATGGTGTTCGGGATGCTGACGAGGCTTGCGGTTCCGTATCTGATCAGCCTGGCGATCGACAAGGTCATCGATCCGGACGGCGGCAGCGGGAGCATGGGGTATCTGTCGATCGTGTTCGGCGTGATGGTCGCCATGTACGGCCTCCGTTGGTGGGCGCAGAACTATACGATCCGGCATACGAACGACATCGGGCAAAAAGTCATTTTCGATCTGCGCTCGGCGCTGTTCAAGCACGTGCAGACGCTGTCGTTCCGCTTTTTCGACAAGCGCCCGGCGGGCTCCGTCCTCGTGCGGATCACCAACGACGTCAACGCGCTGCAGGACCTGCTGTCCAATGGCGTCGTGAATTCGGCGATCGATATCGCCCAGCTCGCGGGCATCGTCGTCATCCTGCTCGTGCTGCAGCCGAAGCTGGCGCTGGCGGTCATGATCACCGTGCCGCTGCTAATCTTCGTTTCCTCCTCGCTGCGCAAGCGGACGCGGATGGCCTGGCAGACCGTGCGCATCAAGCAGTCCCGCATCAACTCGCATCTGAACGAAGCGATCCAGGGCATGCGGGTGACGCAGGCGTTCGCGCAGGAGAAGGAAAACCTGAGCTTCTTCGAAAAACTGAACGGCAGCAGCATTCGCTCGTGGAACACCGCGTCCGCGCTCAATCAGCTGTTCGGGCCCGTCATCGAGGTCACCTCGGCGATCGGAACGCTGATCCTGCTCTTGTACGGCACGCATCTGATCCAACAGGATGAATTGACCGTCGGGGTGCTCGTCGCGTTCATCACTTACGTAAGCAACTTCTGGGAGCCGATCAACCGGCTCGGGCAGATGTACTCCCAGCTGCTCATCTCGATGTCTTCGGCGGAGCGGATCTTCGAGTATATGGACGAGAAGCCGATCGTGGCGGAAAAGGAAGGCGCGAAGGCGCTGCCCGACGTCCGCGGTCGCGTGCAATTCGACCATGTCGTCTTCGGCTACGATCCGGATCGCCTGGCACTGAAGGATGTGAGCTTCGATATCAAGCCGGGCATGACGGTCGCGCTCGTCGGCCATACCGGATCCGGCAAGAGCACGATCGTGAACCTGCTGTGCCGCTTCTACGACGTGACCTCCGGGCGCGTGCTCATCGACGGGATGGACGTCCGCGACGCGACGCTGGACAGTCTGCGCCGGCAGATCGGCATCGTCATGCAGGATACGTTTATCTTCTCCGGCTCGATCCGCGACAACATTCGATACGGCCGGCCGGACGCCACCAATGCCGAGGTCGAAGCGGCCGCGCGGTCGGTGCGCGCGCACGAGTTTATCGTCAAGCTGCCGGACGGCTACGATACGCAGGTACAGGAGCGCGGGACCGCGCTGTCGATGGGACAGCGTCAGCTGCTGTCCTTCGCCCGCGCGCTGCTGGCCGATCCTCGCATTCTCATTATGGACGAGGCGACCGCCAGCATCGACACCGAGACCGAGGTCCGCATTCAGGAGGCGCTCGGCACGCTGCTCGAGCACCGCACCTCGTTTATCGTCGCTCACAGGCTGTCTACGATCCGTCACGCGGATCTGATCCTCGTGCTCGATCACGGCGTCATCGTCGATCGGGGCAATCACGACGAGCTCATGCGCAGGCCGGGGCATTATCGCAACCTGATCGAAGCGCAATACCGTTTTTTGTCGGCTTAATTGAATAGGCAGCAGCGCTCCCGCCCGGGAATCGGGCGGGAGCTTTTCGCTTTCTCGAAGATTAACCCGTATCTGTGTCGCGGCCGAATCGCGCCTCGATTTGAAAAAGCGGTTCCGATTCGGTAAATTGAGGGAAACGGCAAAGCCGCCGCAAGCCGCATGAAGAGCGCGGCGTTAAGGAGAGGAGGGGGAGGCTTGAGAAGGAGAAAAGATCGGCTATGGCCGATACTGGGAACGGTATGCCTGCTATGCACGGCGCTTCTGCTGCTGGGATTCGGCTGGGCGCTGAAGGATACTTGGGCGCCATCCTCCGGATTGGCGCTTCCAACGCCTACGCAGACGCCGCCGCAGCAGAGCGGCGATTGGACGAGCCGGCAGGAGATCAAGGCGATCGCAATCGGCGATTCGCTTACGAGAGGCGTGGGCGACGTCGCCGGCAAAGGCTATGTGGAGGACAGTCTCTCGCAGCTCTCCAAGTCATTGGGCAAGCCGGTCAGATTGAACGGCAATCTCGCGGTCAGCGGCCTCGAAGCCGCCGAATTAAACGCATTGCTCGACGGAAAAGCGATGGAGGACGCGGTGGCCGGGGCCGATCTTGTCCTGCTCACGATCGGAGGCAATGATTTATTCCGTTCCTCGCAGCAGTCGGGCGGGTCGATCGCGGAAGGCGGCGGCATCGATCCCGAGCTGGCGAAGCAGCGGCTGCCGAAGACCGAGGAGCAGCTTAAGGCTTTGTTTACCAAGCTTCGCGCAATTAATCCATCCGTCCGAATCGTCTATGTCGCGTTATACAATCCGTTTTACGAGCTTGCGCAGCTGCGGGCGCAGATCGCGTCCATTTTAGCGGACTGGAACGGTTATGCCGTTCAACTGGCCGAGGACGACGGCAACATTGTCGTCGTGCCGACGGCCGATTTGTTCCAGGCGCAATCCGCGCGCTATTTGTCTTCGGATCATTTCCACCCGAACGGATCGGGCTATGCCCGCATCGCGGTTCGCGTGGCGCAGGCGCTTAATTGACGGAAGGGGCAGAGGGGATGCGGACGGATATGAAGGTTGAAGGCGCAAGCGACGATGCCTCAGGCATTACCGGGTCGGCAAGCGCGATTCGCGCCCGGCACGGGACGCCGGTGCTCTCGGTCGAAGGATTGTCGAAAACGATCAAGGGACGCAAGATCATCGACAATATCACGTTCGACGTACGCGCCGGGGAGATCTACGGCTTCCTGGGACCCAACGGCTCGGGGAAAACGACGACGATTCGCATGCTGGTCGATCTGATCAAGCCGACTTCGGGACGCGTGCTCGTCTGCGGCGAGGACGTGAACAAGCATCCGGAGCGGGCGCTGCGGCATGTCGGCTGCATCGTCGAAAATCCGGAGATGTACGGCTATATGACCGGATGGGAAAACCTGGATTTGTTCGCGCGCATGCAGGAAGGCATCGGCGATGCGCGCATCGAAGAGGTGGCGCGCATCGTGCGGCTGGACGAGCGAATCCACGACAAGGTCAAGACGTACTCGCTCGGCATGCGGCAGCGGCTCGGCATCGCGCAGGCGCTGCTCGGCGCGCCTAAGCTGCTCATTCTGGACGAGCCGACCAACGGGCTCGACCCGAAGGGCATCAAGGAGCTGCGCGCCTTTATCGCCGAGCTCGCTGCGGCAGGGATGAGCGTGTTCGTGTCCAGCCATCTGCTGAGCGAGATTCAACTCCTGTGCGACCGCGTCGCCATCATCGACGGCGGACGCGTGATCGCGGTCGGCGACGTGCACGAGATGATCGCGCAGGCGGAGGCGCATACGCTGTGGCTGTTCGAGGATCCCGAAGCGGGACGCCGACTTCTGTCGGAGGATCCGCGCGTAGAGGTCGCGGACAGCGACCGCGCGCTGCTGGACGAGTCGGTCCTGCTCGCGCTCCCGGGAGCCGTGCCTACGCGCGTGCGGCAGGACGACATTGCGGACGTCGTCTCCCACTGCGCTTCGGCCGGCGTCGGCGTGCTCGCGGTGCAGCGCGTCGTGCCGACGCTGGAGTCTTTATTTCTCACGCTGACGGGGGGCGAACGCGATGCGTCGGGATCTTGAACTGATCCGCAACGAAACGGTTAAAGTGTGGAAGAAAAAACGATTTGCCGTCATTGTCCTTATTTTGCTTGCGCTCGTACCGGTATTCGTGTACGCGCAGATGAAAATCGCGCAGAGCAGCCAGGGAAAATACACGGACTGGCGGGCGGAGCTCCGGCAGCGCATCTCCGACAATACGAACGCGCTCACGAGCGACAGGATTCCCGAGGAATGGAAGAAGTGGCGCGTCGCGCTCGTACAGCAGCTGCAATATTACCTCGACCGGGACGTCAATCCGAACACGCCGAACGCGGTGCGTTTTACGAATACGTTTTTGCAAAACGCCGTAGGCTTATTTATCCCGCTTATGGTGCTTGCCGTCGCATCGGACATCGTCTCCTCCGAACGTTCGGGCGGCACGATCAAGATGCTGCTGACCCGGCCGGTACGGAGGTGGCGCATTTTGGCGTCCAAGCTTGTCACGCTCACGATGTACGTCTCCCTGATTCTCGTGACCACGGCCGTCGTCAGCTATCTCGTTTCCGGTCTCGTCTTCGGTTACGGCGGGTGGCGCGAGCCCGTATTCGTCGGTTTCAGGCTGCGCGGCTCGGATATGGATACGACGGGCGTCCATGCGATCGCGCAAGGAACGTATATGCTCATGCAGCTTGGCCTTGTCTGGTTCTCCGCGATGACGGTCGCGGTCATTGCCTTCATGGTGTCGGTGCTCGTCCGCAGCACGGCCGCGAGCCTCGTTACGATGATGGCGGCGGTCATCTCCGGCTCGATCCTTGCCAACATGGCCTCGTCCTGGCACAGTGCCAAATATTTGTTTAACGTCAACCTCGACCTGTCCGTATATTTGCAAGGCTCTCCGCCGCCGATCGAAGGCATGACGCTCGGATTTTCCCTGATCGTGCTGGGGGTCTGGTCGCTGGCCGCGATCGCGGTATCGTTCGCCGTTTTCACGAGACAGGACATTTTGGCATAAAAGCGAACCGCGAGACGGATATCAGGCTGCTTAAAAAAATCGTCGTTGCCAGCTAGCGCGAGTCCAGTTAGAATCTAAACGTCAGGATAGATGACCGTTTCTGCATCGCGCAGGCGGTTATTTTTATTTGCGGGGCATCATTACTTTACGGACGCCTTGTGCATTTTCTGCCTTTTAGCTTAAAATGAACGGAAGGCGCGTCCTTGACGGACGCTAGAAGCAGCAAGGGGGATCATTCGTGACCGAACAAACAGACCTGTATGCGGAGAGCGCGGCGCAGGCGGGTACGACATACGGAGCGGACGACATACAGGTGCTCGAGGGACTGACCGCCGTCCGCAAGCGGCCCGGCATGTACATCGGCAGCACCACCTCTTCGGGCTTGCACCATCTCGTATGGGAGATCGTTGACAACGCCGTCGACGAGCATTTGGCCAAGCATTGCTCGCGGATCGACGTGACCATCCACGGCGACAACTCCGTCACCGTGCAGGACAACGGTCGCGGCATTCCGACCGGCCTTCACAAGACCGGCGTGCCGACGCCGCAGGTCGTTTTTACGATTTTGCACGCGGGCGGCAAGTTCGGCGGCGGCGGCTACAAGAAGTCGGGCGGCCTGCACGGCGTCGGCGCGTCCGTGACGAACGCATTGTCGCAGTGGCTCGAGGTCGAGATTTACCGCGAAGGCAAGACGCACCGGATGCGTTTCGAGACCTGGGTGGACAAGGACGGCAAGGAGCACGTCGGAGAGCCCGTCACGGGCCTTGAAGTGCTCGGCAATACGAACAAGTCCGGCACGAAGGTAACTTTTAAGCCGGATCCGAAGGTTTTTCACGGCAATGTCTCGATCAATTACGATACGCTGTCCGAGCGCCTGCAGGAGATCGCGTTCCTGAACTCCGGTCTTAAGGTGACCGTCAAGGACCAGCGCTCGGGCAAGGAGGACGTGTTCCACTACGAGGGCGGCGCCAAGCAATTCGTGCAGTTTCTGAACGAAGAAAAGACGGTGCTGCACGACGTCGTCCACTTTACATCGGAGCGCGACGATATCGAGGTCGAGGTGGCGCTGCAATACAACGATGGCTACACCGAGACGATCGCTTCGTTCGTCAATGCCATCCCTACTCGCGGCGGCGGTACGCACGAGACGGGCTTCAAGACGGCGTACACGCGCGTCATGAACGAATACGCCCGGAAGATCGGCCAGCTCAAGGAGAAGGAAAAGAACCTGGAAGGCAGCGATCTGCGCGAGGGCATGATGGCCGTCATCAACATCAAGATGTCCGACGTCGAGTTCGTCGGCCAGACCAAGGATCAGCTCGGCAGCGCCTCGGCGCGCAGCGCGGTCGACGCCATCGTGGCGGAGAAGATGGCCGTCTTCCTCGAGGAGAATCCGCAGGTCGGCCAGCAGCTCGTCCGCAAGTCGGTGCAGGCTTCCAAGGCCAGAGAAGCGGCCCGCAAGGCGCGCGAGGAGATCCGCAGCGGCAAGAAGCGCAGCGAGAGCGCGAGCCTCGGCGGCAAGCTGTCGCCGGCGCAGTCCAAGGACTATACGCGCAACGAGCTTTTTATCGTCGAAGGCGACTCCGCCGGCGGCTCGGCCAAGCAGGGGCGGGATTCCAAGTACCAGGCGATCCTGCCGCTCAAGGGCAAGCCGATGAACCCGGAAAAGGCCAAGCTGATCGACATCCTTAAAAACGAGGAATACAAGGCGATCATCGCAGCGACGGGCGCCGGCGTCGGCCCCGAGTTCGACGTCGAGGAATGCAACTATTCCAAGATCATCATCATGACCGACGCCGATACGGACGGCGCGCACATCCAAGTGCTGCTCCTGACGTTTTTCTACCGGTACATGAAGCCGCTGATCGACGCGGGCAAGGTGTTCATCGCCCAGCCGCCGCTATACAAGCTTACGCGCAAATCGGGCAAGCTCGAGACTGTGCGGTATGCCTGGACAGACGAGCAGCTGCAAAATTATCTCAAGGAGATCGGCAAAGGCGCGGAGCTGCAGCGGTACAAGGGGCTCGGAGAGATGAACCCCGATCAGCTGTGGGAGACGACGATGAATCCGGAGTCCCGAACGCTGCTGCAGGTGCAGATCGAGGACGCCGCGAAGGCGGAGCGCCGCGTGTCCACGCTGATGGGCGACAAGGTCGATCCGCGCAAGCGCTGGATCATCGACAACGTCGACTTCACGGAATACGAGGAATAAGAACGGAGAGACCGATATGAGCTTGCTCGAGAACTTCTTGCCGGCGTTTCTGGAGGAGGTCGTTGGCGACCGCTTCGGACGCTATTCCAAATACATTATCCAGGACCGCGCGATTCCCGACGTCCGCGACGGCCTGAAGCCGGTCCAGCGCCGGATCCTGTACGCCATGTTCGACTCCGGCAATACGCCGGACAAACCGTACCGCAAGTCCGCGAAGACGGTCGGCGACGTCATGGGCAACTACCACCCGCACGGAGACTCGTCGATCTACGACGGCATGGTGCGCATGGCACAGCCATGGAAGATGGCGCATACGCTCGTCGACGGCCACGGCAACTGGGGCTCGATGGACGACGATCCGCCGGCCGCTATGCGGTACACCGAGGCCCGACTGTCTGCGATCGCGATGGAGCTGCTGAGGGACATCGACAAACGCACCGTCTTGTTCAAGGACAACTTCGACAATACGACCAAGGAACCGGTCGTGCTGCCGGCGCGTTACCCGAACCTGCTCGTCAACGGCGTAAGCGGCATTTCTTCCGGTTTTGCCACCGAGATTCCGCCGCACAACCTGCGCGAGGTGATCGACGCTTGTACTGCACTCATCGACAATCCTGATATGACGGTTGCCGATCTGATGAAGATCATGCGCGGCCCGGACTTCCCGACAGGCGGCCGGATCATGGGCGAGGACGGCATCCGCGAAGCATACGAGACCGGCAAAGGACGCATTTACGTGCGGTCCAAGACGGCGATCGAAGACATGCGCGGCGGCAAGCAGCAGATCGTCGTGACCGAGATTCCTTACCAGGTCGTCAAGTCCAAGCTCGTCAACAGCATCGATCAGCTGCGGCTCGAAAAGAAGGTCGAGGGCATCGCCGAGGTGCGCGACGAGAGCGGACGAGCCGGCATGCGCATCGTAGTCGAGCTGAAAAAGGACGCGGACGCGGAAGGTATCCTGGCTTATTTACTCAAAAAAACCGACCTGCAGGTCGCTTACAATTTCAACATGGTCGCCATCGTTAACAAAGCGCCTCGCCAGCTCGGCGTTAAGGCGATGCTGGACGCTTATGTCGCTCACCAGCGCGAGGTCGTCACGAACCGCACGCAGTACGATCTCGAAAAGGCGGAAGACCGCGCCCACGTGCTCGAAGGGCTCGTCAAAGCCTTAAACCTGCTCGACGCCGTCATCGAGACGATCAAGGCTTCCAAAAACCGCCTGGACGCGCAAAACAATTTGGTCGCCAAGTTCGATTTTTCCGAACGCCAGGCCGACGCGATTTTGACGCTGCAGTTGTACCGGCTAACGAACCTGGAGATCAACTCGCTCCAGAAGGAACATGCCGAAACGATGAAAAAGATCAACCAGCTGCGCGGCATCCTTAACAACCCGAAGAAACTGATGGGTGTCATCAAGGACGAGCTCGGCGAGATCCGCGGCAAGTTCGGCATCGACCGGCGCTCCGTCATTCAAGGCGAGATCGAGGAGCTCAAGGTCAATCTCGAAGTGATCGTACCCGCGGAGGAAGTGCTGGTGACTTTGTCTCGACACGGCTACGTGAAGCGTACGAGCATGCTCTCGTTCACGCGTTCCGGCGGCGATCTCGGGAGTACGGGGCTGAGGGAAGGCGACCAGCTGCGCTGGAGCCTGCAGCTTAATACGCTCGATTCGCTGCTGCTGTTCACGCAGAAGGGGATGTACTACCAGCTGCCCGTGCACCAGATTTCCGAGTTCAAGTGGAAGGAAAACGGTACGGCGATCGTCAACCTGATCGCCTTGCCGAAGGACGACCGGATTATGGCCGTCATCCCGGTCAAAGCAGGCGAATGGAAGGCGCTGGCCGATCAGGGCGAGCAGGGGCCGGCACTCGTATTCGTGACGAAGCGAGGCCAGGTCAAGCGCACGCTGATGGCCGAATACGCGACCAACCGGAGCGCGGCGATCGCGGCCGTGAAGGTCGCGGAAGGCGACGAGGTCCGCTCTGCGTTCCGCAGCGATACGCCGCAGGAGGTTCTGCTCGTCACGGAGCAGGGACTCAGCATTCGTATCCAGGAAGCCGACGTGAGCCTGCAGGGCCGCGTAGCGGGCGGGGTTCGCGGCATCCAGCTGCGCGAAGGCGACGCGGTGACCGACGGGCTCCAGGTTTCCGGCGACGAGGGCGAGATTCTCGTCATCTCCGACTACGGCTACGCCAAGCGCTCGCTGCTGCTCGACTATCCGCCGCAAGGACGCGGAGGCAAGGGCATCCAGACGTTCGAGATCAAAGAAGGCAAGCGCGTTCGCCCGAACGGAACCCGTCTTGTCGCCGCTTATTACGTCAAGGACGATGTGGGCATCGTAACGGTGACGGCAGGCGGCACGTACGGCGAATTCCGCTCCGACAGCACGCCGCTCGAAGACCGGAGAGGCACCGGCAGAACGATAGGCGCGATCGAGCGGACGGATCCGCTTGCCGAGACGTTCCTTAAGCCGCTGCCGCCGCAGACGCATTGACTTAACGGGTCGTAGTCGCTTCAGCGGCAGAGCGCGAAGCGGCATGCGAGAGGCGAGTTAGCCGTAAAAACCGTGTAACTTACTCTCCCTGTAAGACGCAACGCCCGAGATAGCCAGTAGAAGCAGCCCCGGCCGCATCGCGACCGGGGCTGTAACTGTCTGCTTGCCTCAATCGTACGGACCGTCCTGGGGATCGTAACGGTCGATCCACTTCAGCATCATTTCCAACACGACCCACAGGGGGACCGGCTCCGTCAGCCGGCTCAGCCACCCCGGATCATCTATAATACCGGCTTCGCGCGCCATGATGCCGATCATCCGTATGCGTTCGTCCTCCACCGCCATGAAGACCTCTCCTTCTTTTCAACCGCACGCCGGACGGACGGTACCGCCAGCTGTCAGCATTATATGTCATAGGCTGTCGTCCCGTACCAGACCGTGCGGATTTATGACTTAAATCATTAATGCGCTTAATCTATCTTTCGACATCGGGTTTGAATATAATTAAAGAAGTAGAGCAAAACGGCATCATTCCGAAGAGGAGAGGTGATCCATAGGTGGAACCGGCTGCAGAATTCGTAAAGAGCTGGATGAAGCTATCGAAGGATTGGCAATCGCAGATGGAAGCGGAGATGTCCCCCCAATTGACCGGAGGGCAGCTTCAAGTACTGGAGCTGCTGCAGGCGAACGAGCCGATGAAGCCTTCCGAGCTGCTGCCGCATTTGGAGACGACGCCGGCTGCGGTGACGACGCTGCTCGACCGGATGGAGCGCAATGGCCTCGTCAAGCGCACCCGGGACGAGAATGACCGACGTATCGTGTGGATCAGCACGACCGACTTCGGACATACGGAGCGCGAACGGGGGCTGCGCGTCCGCAGCGATATCGTGAACCGCTCGCTCGACCGGCTGTCCGCCCACAACCGCCAGCTGCTCGTATATCTGATCGGCAAAGTATCGGGCACGAGAGACAAGAAGCTGGCCGCTTCCGGCGAACCGCCGACCGCCATTCAGGCGACGTCCTGAAGCCGGCGAATACCGAACGTTATTTTTCCGATCAAGAATAACCTCGAATTTCCGATCGAGAATAAAGGCCATTGCCAATCGAACATAACGCCATTTTCAAGCCGAGCATTCGGCTTTTTTTTTTGCCCGATTATCGTCTTATCCGCTAGACTTGAACGATCGCGCTATGATTAATTTTCCAATTAAAAGGGTAATAGAAGTAGTTATAGCGTGATACAGCCATTTTATGAATAGAAATGAAAAGAACGGCCATCCATCCCGATTGCGAGGTCAACCATGCCCACGATTACGGAAGCATACGTCGACAGCTTGGCGCCGAACGCCGGCGCGATGAAGAACGGCCGGGACCTGGTCAAGAAAAACAGCTTTCCGGTCCTGAACGAAAGTCCAGATGCAACGCTGCTCTTCGGAGAGTGCAAAGGCAGCGGCAAAGAGCCATACAGATGCTCCGCCGATTTCGTCAACGAGGCGAGCCCTGTCTTTCGTTGCTCCTGCCCCAGCAGGCAATTTCCGTGCAAGCATGCGCTCGGATTATTGTACGCTCGCGCGTTGGGCAACCCCTTTACGACCGCGGAGGTCCCGCAAGACATCGCAGACAAAAGAGACAAAGCAGAAAAGCGGGAAGAGAAGAAAAAGGATGCTGCGGAATCCGAAGGGAATGCGCCTGCGGCGAAACGTAAAGTAAACAAATCCGCGCTCGTCAAAAAATTCGCCAGCCAGCTCGAAGGACTTCGGTTGCTGGAAAAGCTCGTCCTGCAGCTCGTCCAATCGGGTCTCGGAAGCGCGGACAAGAAAACGGTCCAGATGATCGAAGATCAGGCGAAACAGCTTGGCAACCATTATATTCCCGGCGTGCAAGCCCAGCTCAGGGAACTCGTACATACGCTGCAAACGGAAGGCGATCGCGAAGCGGTCTACTCGCAAGCGATAGAGCGGCTTCTATATATGCATTCGCTGGTGAAGAAGGGCGTCTCCTATTTGGAAAAAAGAATTGACGATCCGGAGCTGCCGATGGAGACGGATTCCTCCTTGGAGGAACAGCTCGGTCATGCCTGGCAGCTTGCGGAGCTCCGCGAATACGGCCGCGTGAAGCCGGGCGCCGAGCTGCTCCAGCTCTCGTTTCAGTCCTACACGGATGCGGCGCGAGGCGAGTACGTGGATGCGGGCTGGTGGGCAGACCTTGGCGACGGCACGGTGCGCAGCACCCGCCATTTGCGTCCGTTCCGGGCCGCGCGGGCGCTCAAGGAAGAGGATACCGTACGTGCGGTCATACAGACGGAGGAGCTGTTCGTCTATCCGGGCGAGGTCAACGCCAGAGTGCGTTGGGATGCGGCGACTCAGCGGGATGCGGACGGAGACGATTTTGCCAAAGTCAAAAAGACGGCGGCATCGTCGTATGCGGACGTCGTCAAGCAGGTCAAAAACATCATTAAAAATCCGCTGGGTGATAAAACGCCCGTCATGCTGGTCGCTTACCGTTCCATCGACAATACGGCGGACGGTTTCTGTCTCCGGGATGCGCAAGGGAAGCTGTTGCCGATCTGCGATTTGAAGTCGAACGGAAGAGAGACTTCTTCCTTGATTGCGCTGCTTGACGAAAAGGATCTGAAGGACCAGGCTGCGCTGGTCATGTTCAACCATCGCCTGGACGACAACCGCCTGCGCGTACAGCTGATGAGCATCGTCACGGACAGCCGGATCATTCGGCTGCTCTACTAGGGGAGAATCGATTATGAGCATAGACATTTTATTCGAGCTACAGCAAGAGACGCGCCGGTTGTTCATCGCGGGGAGCGCGATGGCGGCGAACGATCTCCGGTTGAATAAATTGCTGCCCGGGCTTAAAAAACTGGGCGAAACCGCGCCGGTGTTCAATCGTCTGGCCACTGCGGCCGAAGAGCTGCTCGCCGCAAGCAGGGAGGACAGCGCAGCCAAGCTGCTCGAGCTGTCGACGCTGCTCGTCGCGGTTCTTTATACGCAAGGCAAGACGGACATGGCAGGGGAACCGCAGCCGGTCCAAGGCGCCGGAATCGATCTTCCCACGGATAGCCCTTATCGTAAACTCCATCCGTTCATTGAAGTGTTGACGACCAAAGGCCAAGGACGCTTGGAGCAAATCCGGGTTTCATACCAGGACGGAAGCTTCCTGGATCTGCGCGCGCTGCCAGCCGTATGCGCGGCCTTGGAAGACAGCTACGCGGAGATCCCCGATTTCGTGCAAGAAAAGCTGATTCCTGCCTTCGGAGCGAGCGCAGTCCCCGTGCTGCAGAGCCAGCTAAGCCTGCAAGGCGGAAAAGGCGACGGTCGCAGATTGCAGCTTCTTCACAGGCAGCTGGGCGACGCGATGCTCGAGCTCGTCGCGGAAGGCGCCTCCTCGGGATCGCCGGAGGTCAAACTGGCGGCGATCTCGATCTTGGGCGCTTATGCCGATCAAGAGCCGCTGCTGCTCGAACTCAGCCGGGATAAGCGAAAGGACGTTCGAGCGGCCGCCTACGACGCGCTGGCTCGGATCGGCACGGAGCCGGCGCTGGACCGATTGTACGAAGCCGCCGTCGCCAAGGACGGCGCGATTGTAGTCGAGCCGATCAGACGGAGCGGTTCGCCGCAGCTGCTGGGGCGCTTGATCCGTCACGGCGAGCAGGCACTATTGCAGTACTTGAACGGCGAAGCCAAGCAAAAAACGGAAGCGTCCGAGCAGCTTCTGATCGTGCTGCATGCGCTGGAGGGATCGGGCAAAAAAATAGCTGCCGCAGCGTTTCCGTTCGTGCAGCAGCTGCTGACTACCGCAGCGTACCTCGTCCCCGAGACGGAGAACGCGCAGGAAGCGGCTGCCGAGCTGCTGCTCGAGATGGAACTGCCGGAAGCGGACCGGTTGGCCATCGAGCTCGGGAACAGCGCCAAAGGACCGTTCATCCCATACGGCTTCCGGGCGGCATTCCGCACGCTTTCTCCGGCCGAGATCTACGATCGTTATGCGGGCCAATTGAACGGCAGCAAGTCCAAGGCGGGCAAGGAATTGCTCGGCGCCATTCGCGAGGTCGTTTACCGGGAGGCCTACGACAAAGACGAAGACCGATATGACGAGCCGGTCGCGCGCGAGGAAGCCTGGGATCCGAGATGGGTTTCCTTGTTCGTCCGGCTGGATCAGCCGATGCTCGTTTGTATGTTCGCCCAGCGGGCCGACAAAGAGGTTACGGCCTATTTGACGGGCAAGCTGCGCGAAGCGCGGTGGGGCGTCAAGGATTCCACCGATATGCTGGTGACGTTGTTCCGGATCCGGTACAAGGAAGCGCCGGAGCGATTCATGGAGCTGCTCGAACGCGGCGCTGCGAAAAACATGTACTATATGAACGGGCAGCAGCGGCGTCTCCTTGCCAGCATGCCCAAATCGTACGCGCCGCGCCTGCGGGCGTTCGGGGAAAAGCTGACGTACGAATCGCTGCGCACCGATTGGATGACGCAGATCGAAGAGATCGAACAAGCGCCGGAATCGGCCGAAGAAGATAACGGAAGGGGATTATGGGGATGGCTCAAAAGCAAGATGTCCTGAGATTGCCGGCAGAGCGGCTATATGCGGAGGAACTCGAAGCGCTGAAGGAAGCGGACAAAGAGGCCAAACCGGCGGGCTGGCAGCTCTCTCCCAAATCCGTCCTTACGTTTATCACGGGCGGCCAGGCGGGAACCACGGCGATCAAGCCCAAATATATCGGCAACAGGCGACTGGTCGAGATGGCGATCGCGACGCTGCTCACCGACCGGGCGCTGCTGCTTATCGGAGAGCCCGGCACCGCCAAGTCGTGGCTTTCCGAAAATCTGACCGCGGCGATCCACGGCGATTCATCCAAGGTCATACAGGGGACGGCCGGTACAAGCGAGGAGCATGTCCGCTATTCTTGGAACTATGCGATGCTCCTTGCGCAGGGGCCGTCGGATCAGGCGCTCATCCGCAGCCCGATTTTCCGCGCGATGGAATGCGGCGGCATCGCCCGATTCGAGGAGATCTCCCGCTGCGCCTCCGAGGTACAGGACGCGATGATCTCCATCTTGTCGGAAAAGACGATCGCCATTCCCGAGCTGAACCGCGAAGCGGCGGCGGAGCGCGGCTTTTCCATTATTGCCACCGCGAATACGCGAGACCGCGGAGTGAACGAGATGTCGGCCGCGCTCAAGCGCCGCTTTAATATCGTCGTGCTTCCGGCGCCGTCCAGCCTGGAAACGGAAATCGACATCGTACGCAGGCGGGTGAGCGAGATCTCGTCCAACTACGAGCTGAAGGCGGCGCAGCCGGACGACGACACGATCCGGAAGGTCGTTACCATTTTCCGCGAGCTGCGAAGCGGCACGACGCTCGAGGGCAAAGAAAAGGTTAAGCCGCCGACGGGCGTCATCTCCACGGCCGAGGCCATCTCGCTGTTGACCGGCAGCATGGCGCTCGCAGGCAGCTTTGGGGACGGCAGGATCAGCGACGAGGACGTGGCCGCGGGCCTGCAGGGCGCGATCGTGAAGGACGAGGAGAAGGATCGCATCGCCTGGAAGGAGTATTTGGAGAACGTCATGAAAAAGCGGGGAGCCTCCTGGCGGAGCTTGTACGGCGCTTGTTCGGAGATGAATCGGTGAACGGGGCACGGAATCCTCATTATTTCGGGATTCGGCATTTGTCACCGGCCGGTTCGTACCATCTTCTCGCGCTGCTCGACGAGGTGAGACCTACGGCGGTGCTGATCGAAGGCCCCGGCGACGCGGGGGAGCTGGCTGGCCAGCTCGTCGCGCGCGGCGTCGTGCCGCCGGTCGCGCTGCTCGCCTATACGGCGCAGCTTCCCGTGCGTACGCTGTTGTACCCGTTTGCCGAGTACTCTCCCGAATACCAGGCGCTGCGGTGGGCGGCGCGCAATGGCAGCCAAGCCGAATTCATCGACCTGCCGACCGATATATCGCTGGCGCTGAACGCGCTCCGGCACGAGCGGTCGGCAGACGCGGATCCGCTGCAGGCGACCGACGGTCACGGCGACGGCGAGTCTGCTTCGACGGAGGATAGCCATGTAGGCATACCTGACGAGACGGACGCAAGGTCGCTTCAGAGGGACTTTTACGCGCGCATCGCCGAGCTTTCCGGGGAACCGGATTTCGAGTCTTACTGGGAGCGTAATTTCGAGCATCGGCTTCGCCATGGCGCTTATAGGCAATCGATCTCGCAATTTTCCGACGAAATGCGGGCATGGACGGCAGGCGAGGAGCGGCGCCGCGCCCCGCGCGAAGCGGCATACAACGAGATCCGCGAAGCCTATATGCGGCGCAAAATTCGCGAGACGCTGGACGGCGGCCACGATCCGGGGCGGATCGTCGTCCTGACCGGCGCCTATCATACGTCGGCGCTGGACCTTGGACTGCCGGCGATGACCGACGAGGAGCTTGCGCTTTTGACGCGCGTACCGACCAAAATGACGTTGATGCCTTATTCCTACTACAAATTGTCTTCGCATTCGGGATACGGCGCGGGCAACGCGGCGCCCGCGTACTTCGAGCTGATGTGGCAATGCATGCGCCAGCGCGAGATGGACCGGCTTCCGGCGTTGTACTTATCCTCGGTCGCGGCGAGATTGAGAGAGCAGGGCACGTACCGTTCGACGGCTTCGGTCATCGAAGGCGTGCGGCTTGCGGGCGCGCTCTCCGCGATGCAGGGCGGCGAACTTCCGACCTGGAAGGATCTGCGGGACGCGGCCACGATTCTGTTCGGACACGGCGAGCTGTCCGTCGTCGCCGAGGCGCTGGCAAGGACGGATATCGGCACGGCGATCGGCAGCTTGCCAGAGGGCGTCAGCCAGACGCCGATTCAAGACGATCTGAACCGCGAGCTCGCCAGATTGAAGCTGGGCAAATACAGAACGCTGGTGGCGGCGGATCTGGAGCTGGATCTTCGCGAAAATCGCAACGTCAAATCCGTAGATTCCGCGTTTCTCGATCTCAACCGGTCTATCCTGCTTCACCGCCTGGCCATGCTGGGTATTCGTTTCGCGCGCAAGCAGCATAGGCGGCAGACGGATGCGACATGGGCCGAGCATTGGGTGCTGCAGTGGTCGCCCGAAGCGGAGATCGAGATCGTCGAAGCGACGATCAAGGGCGAAACGGTGGAGCTGGCTGCGGCCTATGCCATCCACGAGCAATTGCTCGCTTGCGACGATATCGAGCAAGCCGCAAGACTGATCCGGCAGGCGGGCGAATGCGGGCTTCCGCAGGTCGCCGGCCAAGCTGTCGCGGCGCTGCAGCGGCTCGCGGTCGATGCAGGTAGCTACGCGCAAATCGCGCAAACGCAGCGCGAGCTGTCGGTGCTCATGCAGTATGGGTCGGTGCGCCGAATCGATACAGAGCCGCTGCTCCCGATTTTGAGGCAGTTATTCCTGCGCGGATGCTTGACGCTGCTCGAAGCGTCCGGCTGCAACGACGATGCTGCAACGGAAATGATGTCCGCCATTCACGCCATGAACGCGGTCGCGCAGGAACATTATGCCGACGTCGACGAGCAGCTCTGGCTGGAGAAACTCAAGGAGCTCGCCGTTCGCGACGATCGCAATCCGAGGCTGTCCGGCTATGCGTTTTCCATTTTGCTCGAGCGCAACGAAGCGGGCGAAGATACGTTTTCAAGCGAGGTCGCCCGCAGATTGTCGCCGGGCATGGAGGTCGATCTCGGCGCGGGATGGTTCGAGGGCCTGTCGATGCGCAACCGGTACGCGCTGCTGTCGCGCGACTATTTATGGCGGCATCTGGACGAATATATCCATGGTCTGGATCCCGAACCATTCAAACGCTCGCTCGTCTTTTTGCGGCGCGCGTTCAGCGGCTTCGAGCCGCGTGAGAAGGCGGCGATCGCCGAGCTGCTCGGAGAGATTTGGGGGACGGGAGCCGAGCAATCGGGCGAAGCGCTGCAGCGACCGCTGGACGACGAAGAAAAGGAGCGATTGGATGAGCTTAACGACTTTGATTTCGGGGATCTGTAGCCGATGACGACGATGGATGCGGATCAAGTGAAGCGGTGGCGCCTGATCTTGGGCGCGGCTGCCGAGGAGAAGCTGGAAGCCGCAGGCGGCGCGTCGGGCGGCGGCGCGCGGCTTGACGAAGAGAGCCGCTTGATGGACGAGGCGCTCGCCGCGATCTATGACGGCACGTCAGGGGAAGTCGGCGGAGCGGGTCCGGGTTCCGGTACGGCGGGCGGCGGTCCGAGGTCGGCCGGCCTCGGCGCCTCTGCGCCCAGACTGGCGAAATGGCTGGGAGACGTTCGGTCCTTTTTTCCGTCGGATATCGTGTCCGTCATTCAAGCGGATGCCGTACACCGCAAGGGGCTGACCAAGCTGCTGTTCGAGCCCGAGCTGCTCTCCCAGGTGAAGCCGGACATCGGCATGGTGGCGACGCTGATGTCGCTGCGCGGGCAAATCCCGGAGCGGACGAAGGAAACGGCGCGGACGCTCGTGCGGGAAGTCGTGGACGAGATCGTCAGGCGGATGGCCCAGGAATTGACCCGCGCGGTGACCGGTTCGCTGAACAAAAGGCGCCATTCTCCGCTGCCCTCGCTGACGGGACTCGACTGGGACAAGACGATTCGCGCCAATTTGAAGCATTACGACGTCGAGCGCCGGTTGCTCATACCCGAAAAGGTATATTTCTTCGACCGCGCGCGCAAAAGCAAGGAATGGACGGTCATTCTCGATATCGACCAAAGCGGCTCGATGGCGAATTCCGTTATCTATGCGTCCATCACAGGCTCCATCTTCGCCAGCATGCCTTCGCTCGAGACGCGCGTCGTCGCGTTCGATACCGAAGTCGTCGACCTGAGCGAGGCGTGCGCGAACGATCCCGTCGATCTGCTGTTCGGCATTCAACTGGGCGGCGGCACCGACATCAACAAGTCGGTTGCCTATTGCGAATCCTTCGTAACCGAGCCGAAAAAAACCTTGTTCCTGCTCATTTCCGATCTTTATGAAGGCGGCAATCGGACGGAGATGATCCGCAGGCTGCGCGACATGCACGAATCCGGCGTGAGGACGATGTGCCTGCTCGCGCTCTCGGACGACGGCGCGCCGTCTTATGACGAGGACGTCGCCCGCAAGCTCTCCCAATATGGCATTCCCTGCTTCGGCTGCTCCCCCGACAAATTGCCGGAGCTCATCGAGGGCGCCTTAAAAGGGATGGATCTGATGCAGCTTGCGGAACGCGTCAAGCAAGCGAAAAATTGATTGACCCGCGAGCGCAGGGAATGGCCGGCGTTCAATTCGGGACGGTGCCGATTAGGCGCCGTCTTTTTTGAAAGATCAGCAAGTAAAAATGGGCGGCGATTCGTGGACAGGTAAGCGCACTTTGGGCGTACAGGTGCATTTCGAATGCAGAGTGTGCGAAACCCTGCATTTGTACATGTGTTCAGTGTCGATGCACGACACTTTATGAAAAGATTCTTATAAAGCGTCTGGGTGTTCCTAAGCTGGAACAAATTTGGCCGGCCTTGCGTGTGAGGCGCCTTGGTATTTCTAAGTAGGAACATATCCCGGCCGACCTGGCTTATGGAAGTTTGGAAGTTTCTAAGTAGGAACAACTTCGGCCAGTCATGCGTATGAGTCGCCAAGGTGTTCCTAAGTAGTAACCATATTTGCATCTAGTCGGTTAAAAAGGGGTGCCATCGGCTTAAATAGATGTAGATTTGCAGGCGATACGGTAAAAGAACGACGCTGGCGACAATACTCGGCGGCCCATCGGAACGGTTGACGGATGAGCCGTCGAACGGATTTCCGAAAAACATCAAGTTTTCGTCATAAGCCAAGCTACTAAAGAGACCGTCAGGGAGATTTTCCTTGCCGGTCTTTGTTAACGATGACGGACAAATTTCCTCTCGACTATGCACGTTGCCGTCGTGATTGCTACAATAGTATAAAAGTAGGACGCGTCCAAAAGGAGCATCGAGATACGATGGTAAAAAAGTACGAAAATGCCGACGGCTCGTCGAACGTTAAATCCTTTGCGGAGCTGCGCCAGTGGCAAAAGGAACGCCGGTCGAAAAAGAAAGATTTGTCATTTGTCGTGTCCCGCGCCGATCCGGATCTGGCCTTGCTTACCGCGAACCGCAGCGAGCCGACCGTGACGTTCGTCGGTCATTCGACCTTTCTCGTCCAGCTCGGCGGACTTAATATCGTGACGGACCCGGTTTGGGCGTCGCGTATGGGTTTCGCTCCGCGGCTGTCGCCTCCGGGTCTGCCGATCGGCTCGCTGCCGCCGATCGACGTCGTCGTCCTTTCTCATGCGCATTACGACCACCTTCACTTGGGCAGTCTGCGCCGACTGCCCGGCGATTTTGTCGTACTCGTGCCTGAAGGTCTGGCCGGATGGTTCCGGCGCAAGGGCTTCGAGCGTGTCCAAGAACTCTCTTGGTGGTCCGAAACGCGCGTCGGCGACGTAACGTTCGGCTTCGTGCCGGCCAAGCATTGGACGAGGCGGACGCCATGGGACACCAATTCATCGCATTGGGGCGGCTGGGTGATGCGCCATGATTCGGACTGCCTGTATTTTGCCGGCGACAGCGGCTACGACGGCACCTTCCGCCGGATCGGCGAGAAGTACGGAGACATCCGCGTCGCGCTCATCCCGATCGGGGCTTATGAACCGGAATGGTTCATGGGGGGCTCGCATATGACGCCCGAAGAAGCATTACGGACTTTTGCGGACGTCGGCGCGCGCTATTTCGTACCGATGCATTACGGAGCATTCCGGCTGGCCGACGACACGCCCAGGGAGGCGCTGGATCGGCTGAACGCCGAATGGGAACGGCTGGGGCTTCCGGAAGGCAGACGGTGGACGATGGAGCACGGCCAAACGAAGCTATGGTCCGCCGCCAAAACGAGCTTTTAAAAAGCCGAAAACCGCCCTTGCCTATGGCTAGGGGCGGTTTTTCGGCTTTTTATCGTTTATTCCGCGCTTTCCCAACGACCGTATATGCCGCAAGGCAATGTCAGGCCGCTGCGCGTGATCGGCAGGCCGATCTCGCCGCAATCGATCTTGCCGCCGTGACGTCGGCCGATGGACATGTGCAGCAGATTGTGCAGCACGGTCGGCGAGAGGCCGGTCGTGTACGAGTTGACGAGCACGAACAGCGGGTTGTCGGATAGGATGCTCTTGCACTCCTCGAGGAACGGATACAGGTTGTCCTCAAGCTTCCAGGTCTCGCCGCCGGGGCCGCGGCCGTAGGAGGGAGGATCCATGATGATGGCGTCGTATTGCTTGCCGCGGCGCTGCTCGCGCTGTACGAACTTGAATACGTCGTCCGTAATGTAGCGGACGGGGGCGGATTCGAGGCCGGAGAGGGCCGCGTTTTCCTTGGCCCATTGAACCATTCCCTTGGCTGCGTCGACATGGCACACTTCGGCGCCTGCGGCAGCCGCTGCGACGGTCGCTCCGCCGGTATAAGCGAACAGATTAAGCACGCGGATCGGCCTGCCGGCTTCCTTGATCCGCTTCATCATCCAGCTCCAGTTGACCGCCTGCTCGGGGAAGAGCCCCGTGTGCTTGAAGCTGGTCGGCTTAATATGGAAGCGGAGCGGGCCGTAGGAGATCGTCCAGCGCTCGGGCAGCTGCTTGTTAAACTGCCATTGGCCGCCGCCGGAGGAGCTGCGGAAGTAGTGGCCGTCCGGACGCTGCCAATCGGCGGCTTCCTTGGCGAGCGGCCAGATGATCTGCGGGTCGGGACGCCTTAGGATCACGTCCCCCCAGCGCTCCAGCTTGTCCCCCGCGCCGGTGTCGATGAGTTCGTAGTCTTGCCAGTCGGTAGCCATTCTCATGTTCCGTTTAACTTCCTTTACTATTCGAATTAATCGTCAGCGCGCGTCCGGGAACGACTGGCATTCCGCCAGGAAGCGATAGCCGAAGCCGCGAACCGTGTGGATGTATACCGGCTTGGACGGATCGGGCTCGATCTTCTTGCGCAGATTGCTGATGTGCACCATCAGCGTCCGGGTATCGCCCATGCTGTCCGTGTGCCAGACGAGCCGGTACAGCTCGTTCATCGCGAAGATCCGGTTGGGCTGGCGCGCGAGGACGCACAGCAGCTCGAACTCCTTGGCGGACAGCGGTACCGTCTCGCCGTCCCGCCGGACCTCGAACCGGCCGGGATCGATCGCAAGGCTGCCGTACGCCATCAAGCCGTACTGCTCGTCCGCTTGCGGCCGCTCGCGCTGGCGCCTGCGGCGGATATGGGCTTGCACGCGGGCGACGAGCTGCCTCGGACTGAACGGCTTGGTAATATAATCGTCGCCGCCTTCGGACAGACCCAGGACGATGTCCGCATCCTCGCTCTTGCAGCTGAGAAAGAGGATGGGGACGTCCGCGCAGCCGCCTTCGCGCAGCCGCCTGCACACCTCGATGCCGTCCATGTCGCCGAGAGACACGTCGAGAATGACGAGATCCGGGCTTAGCGCCTCCGCGATCCGCAGCGCGTCTTGTCCGCCCTCTGCGGCGTGCACCGCGAAGCCTTCTTTAGTCAGGAACAACCCGATCAGTTCGGTGATCTCGCGCTCGTCGTCGACGACGAGAACGGTGCCAATCGGTTTGCTCAAGGTAATTCCCTCCCATGCCATGTCAACGTTCGGCTGTACCTTATTATACTTAAAGCGTTGACGCATAAGCAATGCGCGTTTACGATGAGGACAATGTTTCAAGGCAGGAGCGATCGGAAAATGAAGGCGATAAAAATGAGGCGGGGACAGGGAGCGCTGCTTGTCTTCGTCTTCGCGATGGCGCTCGCAGGGTTGGCCGGCGGGCTCTCGCTAGGAGGAGGAGATCCGGGCGGCAAGCCTGTCGCGAAGGACGGCATCATCGATCTGAACGGCTATTCCTTCGAGAAAAGCGGAACGGTTCCGCTGGCGGGAGAATGGCGCTTTTCCCGGGAGTCGCTACGACCAGGTGCGGGGTACGACCGGACGATTCGCGTCCCGGGCATTTGGGGCGGGCTTCCGGACGGCAACGGGGACCTGCTGCCCAGCCAAGGCTACGGCACCTACCGTCTGGCGCTTCGGAATTTGCCTGCCAATAATCCCATGCTTGGCATCCGCCTGCCGAATTTATCGACGGCCTATGCGCTGTATGTCGACGGCGCGCTCGTCGGATCGAAGGGCGTAACCGGAGCGACCAAGGCTTTGACGACGCCTTACCAAATGCCGGATACGGTGTTTTTCCACCCAGCCGGCGCTTCGGTCACGCTGGAGCTGGAGCTGGCGAACTTTCACCACCGGACTGGCGGCATCCGCAGCGCGCTCGTGCTCGGCACGCCCGAGCAGGTCAAAAGCATTGCCTTCGGGCATGAAGCCAGGGAGTTCGTCGTGCTCGGCAGCTTGCTCATGATCGGCATCTATCATATCGGGCTGTACGCCCTTCGTCGGAAAGAGCTGGACAATCTGTTGTTCGCGATGCTCTGCATCTGCGTCGCCGGACGGATGAGCGTTATCGGAGAAGGCCTGCTGCCCCGATTGGTGCCGGAGTTGACGTGGACGGCGGCCGGCCGCCTCGAATACAGCTTTTTCGTGCTGAGCGCGCTTTGCGGCTTCGCGTACTTTCGCCGGACTTACAGCAAGGAGATTACGCGCAGTTGGACCTTTGCCGCCTGCGCGGGCGCAGGCGTATTAATGGCGCTCACCTGGGGATTGCCGCTGCTTCGGTCAAGCTCGCTGATCCTGCTCTACCAGGCATTCGTCGTCGTTTTAAGCGTCGCGTCGCTTTACTTGCTTATCGTTGCGTTGATCCGGGGCCGCGAGGGGGCGGCCCTTTCGCTGATCGGCGTGGCCGGACTCGTCGGCACCGTGCTCAGCGACATCTTTTTTTACAACGGCTGGTGGCGCGCGCCCGATATGGTTCCGTTCGGGCTGCTGTTCCTTGTCGTCATGAATTCGTTTCTCATTTCGCTACGGTTCTCCAGGACGTTCGCCAAGGCCGAGCAGCTGTCGGCGGAGCTGCGCAGATGGAACGGCCAGCTCGAAGCGCGCATCGAGGAGCGGACGGAAGCGCTGCGCGCCGCGGAGCAGTCGAGACGGCAGCTCGTGAGCAATATTTCGCATGACCTCCGCACCCCGATGACGCTTATTCAAGGCTATCTGGAGGCGCTGCGGGACGGCGTGATCTCCGATCCGGGCCAGCGGGACGCGGTCATCGGCGCCATGCTCAAAAAAGCGGAGGGCCTAAACGAGCTGATCCGGGACCTGTTCGACCTGTCCATGCTCGAGGCTCGACAAGCCCAAATGTCCTATGAGCTCGTGCCGCTGCCCGCATGGGTCGACCGCCTCGCGGAGAACTACGGCATGGAGCTGCTCACCAAAGGAATCGCGTTTGTCTGCCGGACGGAAGGGCCGGGAACGGAGAGCGTCAACCTGAAGATCGACGAGCGAAGAATGGACCGGGTTATGTCCAATCTGATCTATAACGCCATCCAGGCGACGCCCCGCGGAGGCGAGATTCGCATCGAAGCGAGACGGGGCGCGAGACCGTACGAAGCGGAGATCGCGGTGTTGGACAACGGCGCGGGCATTACGCCCGAGGACCTGCCGAAGCTCTTCGAACGATTTTACCAAAACGACAAGTCGAGAAACGGTTCGTCCGGCGGCAGCGGGCTTGGCCTCGCTATCGTTCGCGAGATCGTGGAGACGCACGGCGGCCGGATCGAAGCGCGCATTCGGCCGGAAGGCGGAAGCGAATTCGTAATCACGCTGCCGATCGCCAAACGAATGAATACGGAGGAAGGGCAATGACACTTAACAACGCGCAAAAAAGAACGATCTTAATCGCGGTCGCCTTAATGGCGCTGCTGTTCGCGACGATCACGTCCTTGAGGGCCGGCGGCTATGCCGGGTGGGACAGGTTTGCTGCAGATGCTGCTGCGGATATCCGAGAGTCCGGCTGGACGAGCTTGTGGCGGGCGATAAACGACATGGGCAGTTCGGCCGGCATCGCCGCGGTCGCCTTGCTGTCCGCTGCGTGCTGGTGGCGGCTGCGCTCCTGGAAAATCGCCGTCTCGTTCGTCGGCGTCGTCTTGATCGCATACGTCCTGCAGACGGCACTCAAGTCCGCGTTCGGCTACGAGCGTCCTGACGACGCATGGGGCATTGCGCATGACGGCTACGGATATCCGAGCGGTAACGCGACGATCGCAGCCGCTTTGTACGGCTGGTGGATCCTGCTTGGATGGCTTGAATTGCGCGGGCACTTCTGGAAAATCGCCGTCTGCGCACTCGCCGTGTTGCTTATAGCGGCGACCGGCTGGAGTCGGATTTACTTCGGCGTCCATTATTTGTCGGACGTCTGCGCCGGCTTCTGCGTGGGCGGGCTGTGCGCGCTGGCTGCCGCTACGATTTGCTTTTGGCGACGGACCTAGCGGGCTTTTTCCGGTCGCCCTCGACAATGCCGAGAAGGAGGCCGATCGACTGCTGACGCTGCTCCTGATCCATGGATTTGAACAGCTCGAGGATCTTGTGCTCCTGCGGCTCGGCCGAATGCTCGTTACGCTTCGTGCCAGCGCCGCCGATGATGTAATCCAAAGAAACGTTAAAATAATGCGCCAGCTTGATGAGCGTTTCGTAAACGGGATGACGGTTGTTGATCTCGTAATGGCTGTACGCAGATCTCGTAATGCCGACCTGGCGAGCCACTTCCTCCTGTGACAAATGGCGTTCGAGGCGAAGCTGGCGTAGACGGTCACCCATGCTCATCGCGATATCTCCTTGCTATATATAGTGGACTATTTGTTTATAACTGTATGATACAATATGTATCATGTCAAGCGTTTTCAATAAAACGCGGTGATTTCTTTTATCATCGTCTTCGGTTATAATAGATTAGAATCATTATAATCTGCATGGCGAAAAGAGCGTTATGCGGACGAAGGGGGCAATCCCGATGACGGTACTCGAAGATCAATTGACTAAAATAAATAAGCAGCTGCTCAGCAAAGGTTATAAGCTGACATCGCAACGCGAGGCGACGGTGCGCATATTGCTCGAATACGAGCAGGATCATCTGAGCGCGGAAGAAGTGTTCATGCTCGTGCGCGAAGTGCATCCGGACATCGGCCTTGCGACTGTGTATCGTACGCTGGAGCTTCTGGCCGAGCTTCATATCGTGGAGAAAATGAACTTCGGCGACGGCGTTGCACGATTCGACCTCAGAAGCGACGAGAATGCGCACATGCACCATCATCTGATCTGTACCGTTTGCGGACGCTTGAAGGAGATCAAGGAGGATTGGCTTGGAGAGCTGGAGCAGCGTCTCGCGCGGGAATACGGATTTCTCGTGACGGACCACCGTCTCGAATTCACGGGCACCTACGCAAGCTGCCAGCGGGAAGGCTGCAAAAGGGCGAGCAAGGCGGTCTCTTAAGCACATTACGTTTGCCGCGCAATAGTTTTTATTGAATGCAGCCCTCGCAGGCGAAGCTGCCGCTTCGCTTGCGGGGGCTGTTTGCGCGTCTGTCGAAGACGGGCCGCTATCGCCTGTCCGATTTTCGTTTCAGGTCTCTTGCGCGGAACATCAGCCATCCGACGGCGACGATCAATAAAATGAACATGAGCGTGTATGTGATAATCATGGCTGCACCTCCGTTTCTGTTAATGTTTACCCGTCCCGCGCAATTATGCAGCTGGATGGCGTTTACAGACGCTGCGAACCGGACGGGATTAGCCTAACTGTTATATGATCGGTTACAATAGAGAGGAATTCATTTCGAGGAGGAGATTCGCTAGTGAAATTCAGTCAACTGGGAAAATCGGGCCTTAAAGTCAGCAAGCTGTGCCTCGGGACGATGAACTTCGGCGTAGATACGGACGAGAAGGACGCGTTCCGGATGATGGACGCCGCGCTTGACGCTGGCATCAACTTCTTCGATACGGCGAATATTTACGGTTGGGGCGAAAATGCGGGCCGCACCGAGGAAATTATCGGACGCTGGTTCGCGCAAGGCGGAGGACGGAGAGAGCGCGTCGTGCTGGCGACCAAGTTCTATGGCGATATGAGCGACGCGCACGACGGTCCTAACGGCCAAGCCGGTTTGTCGTCATACAAGCTGCGCCGCCACCTCGAAGGCTCGCTGCGCCGGCTGCAGACGGATCATATCGAGCTCTACCAGATGCATCACGTCGATCGCAACGTTTCTTGGGACGAGCTGTGGGAGGCTTTCCGCATCGCCCAATATCAAGGCAAGATCGGATACGTGGGCTCGAGCAATTTCGCGGGCCGCGATCTTGTAAAAGCCCAATACGAAGCAAAATCGAAGGGCATGCTCGGCCTTGTGTCCGAGCAGCACAAATTCAGCCTGATCACGCGCCTTCCCGAGCTTGAGGTGCTGCCGGCCGCGCACGAGCACGGAATCGGCGTCATCGCCTGGAGTCCGCTGGACGGAGGTCTGCTGAGCGGACATGCGCTCAATCCGGCGCCGGGCTCGAAGCGTGCCAGCGACCAGACGCGCGTGGAAAAGTATCGTCCGCAGCTCGAAGCGTTTGCCAAGCTTGCGGCGGAGCTGGGCGAATCCGAAGCGAATCTGGCGCTGGCCTGGACGCTGGCGCATCCGGCGATGACCGCGCCGATCATCGGACCTCGCACGATGGAGCAGCTCGAGGGCGCGCTGCGCGTCGTCGACATCGAGCTTGGCGAGGAGACGCTGAAGCGCCTCGACGAGATTTTCCCGGGACCCGGGGAAGCGCCGCGCGCTTATGCCTGGTAATAGAAGCTATAACGAAGTGGGAGCCGTTCGCGATCGCGAGCGGCTTTTTTTGTGACTAATCGCATAGCCCTCACCGCCAGATCGACAAATATCGATGAATTATGATGATTTGCGCCAAGAATTGGGTGTACTATGCGTCGATTCCACGTATAATGGGTAAAAGCGCGACGCTAGCGTACAGCGCAGGATTTGGCTAGGAGGACCGCCATGACACACACGCACGGATCCTATGATCTCTTACTCGTCTTGCTCTCTTATTTGATCGCCGTTCTCGCTTCCTATACGACGCTCGACCTCGCAGGCCGCATCAGCACCGCAAGCTCCGGTTACAAAACGCTGTGGATCGGCTTCAGCGCGGCGATCATGGGCATGGGCATCTGGTCGATGCACTTTGTCGGGATGCTCGCCCTGCGCCTGCCGATGGCCGTCAAGTACGACAGCTTGCTCGTCGTCGTCTCGGCTGCCGCCGCAATCGCAGGCTGCTTCGTCGCGCTATTTCTAGCGGCCAAGCCTCAATTGGGCTACCGTCGCCTCCTGGCGGCGGGCGTGTCGCTGGCCGCGGGCATATGCGCCATGCACTACATCGGCATGGATGCGATGAAGATGCCGATTGTTTATTCGCCGACCATCGTGACGTTGTCGGTTGTCATCGCTCTGCTTGCGTCCGTCGCGGCGTTGTGGCTCGCCTTCGTCTACCACCGTCAGCAGAAACGCTACGCGATCCGCAAAAAGCTGGCGAGCGGGCTGATTATGGGCGCAGCCGTAGCGGGCATGCACTATACGGGCATGAGCGCGGCCGCCTTCGAGATGGACCATGCGAGCATGCACGGCAGTATGGGCATGTTTTCGAACCAGCGGATGATGGCTTACGGCGTCGTCGTCGGTACGCTGCTGACGCTGGGGCTGTCGCTCGCGGGTATCGTCATCGCCAAGCGTTTCGCCGCCAAGCAGCGGCGGATCGAAGAGAGCCAGAATTGGTACAAGGCGATCTACGACAGCATGACCGACGGTATCATTACGCTCAGCCTCGACCGGAAAATTACGGGGCTTAATCCGTCGGCGGAGCGTATCGTCGGCGTGCAGCAAGCCACGCTCATCGGAATGCCGCTCGAGGAGCTGCTGCGCGTCGCCGTTTCCGAACGCTCGGAGGAGCTGGAGCATATTCTCGTGCTGGCCAAGGACGGCAAGCGCCAGCAGTACGAGTCGACCATCGTGAACGCCAAGGGCGAAGAGCTGAGCCTGAGGGTCTCGATCGCGACCGTCCGCTCCGGCGACGGCGCCGTCGGCATGTATATGAAGCTGCGCGACGTGACCGAGGACAAATCCAAGGAAGAACATATCCGGAAAATGGCGTACGAAGACGACCTTACGGGCCTTCCGAACCGCCGCAAATGGCAGGAGCGATTGGCCGCGACCGCGTCGGAGCTCGGCACCAACCGCAGCTGCTTCGCCGTCATGGTGCTCGATATCGACCGCTTCAAGCTGATCAACGATTCGCTCGGGCATCAATACGGCGACCAGTTCCTGAAGGACGTATCGGAGCGGATCTTGCAGGCGCTCGAGGGCAGCGGCGCGGAGCTTGCGCGGCTCGGCGGCGACGAGTTCGCGATCCTCGTCATGGATACCTGCAGCAGGGAGGCGCTGTCCGAGATGGCGGAGGAGATCGTCCACCAGATTCAGCGTCCTTATCCGCTGCATCACCAGGATTACTACGTGACTGCGAGCATCGGCATCGCCGTCTGTCCGGAGCACGGCGAACAGCCCGACCAGCTGCTCCGGCATGCGGATCTGGCCATGTACGAGATTAAGAAGCAGGGTAAAAACGGTTTCCGCTTTTACCAGCCCGAGCTGAACGACAAGCTGACCGAAAAGCTTGAACTCGAGCGCGACTTCAGGCAGGCGCTGCCGCGCAACGAGCTCGAGCTCTTTTACCAGCCGCAGGTGCGTTCCTCGGACGGGGTCATGATCGGCGTGGAGGCGCTCGTACGCTGGAATCACCCGCAGAAGGGCATGATCTCTCCCGGCGTGTTCATTCCGCTTGCCGAAGAGATCGCGCTCGTCGGCCCGCTCGGCGACTGGGTGCTCCGAGAAGCATGCCGTCAGATGCGCGAATGGCATTTGGCCGGCGGGCCGCTCGTGCCGGTGTCCGTCAACCTGTCCTCGCAGCAGTTTTATCAGTCCAATCTGGACGAGCACATCGCGAACATCTTGTCCGAATCGGGGCTAGATCCGCAGTATCTCGACTTGGAAATTACCGAAAGCATGATGATGGACGTGGAAGTGTCGACGGCGATTCTGAACCGTCTCAGCGCGCTCGGCGTACGCATCAGTCTGGACGATTTCGGGACAGGCTACAGCTCGCTCAGCTATCTGAAGCATTTCCCGATCCACAAGCTGAAGATCGACCGGTCCTTCATCCGCGACATCACGGTGAGCGAGAGCGACCGGGCGATCGTCGCGACGATCATCTCGATGGCCGAGCATCTCAAGCTCGACATCATCGCGGAGGGCATCGAGACCAAGGAGCAGCTCGATATTCTTCGCGCTCAATCCTGCAGAGAGATTCAAGGCTACTACTTCAGCAAGCCGATTCCGGCCCGCGAGATCGAACGCAGCTTCTTCGAGCCGCTGCGCGACAGCAAGCTGAGAGCCTGACGCAGACGACAGAAGGGCCGGCGGTCAATGACCGCCGGCCCTTCTGCATGGAGCGTTATTCTTCGATGACGTCCGCGAATATTTCCTCAAGCTCCTCGTCCGCCACCATCGTGATGGAGGAGGGATACACGCGGCGTCCGTACTCGGACAGCATGTACCGTACGATCGCTTCCTTGAGATTGGCTTCGATCAGGTAGCGGCTTCGTCCCTCGACCCACATCTCGGCGGTGAAGCCTTGCTCGTCGTCCCAGAAGAGCTCGACTTCAACGGAAGCGACGGGGACCTGCTGCCGCTCCGACGTATGCAAGCATACGGCATTTACGATCTCGTCCGTGGTCAGCCTCATAGCGGATTACCAGCGTCGGTTGGGATCGTTAGGACCTTGCGGCTGATGCTGTCTGCGACGACGCAAGGAGTTCACGATGCCCATGATCAGGACGATGACGAAGAAGATCGCGGCGAGATTGACGAGCAGGCCCAGAATGTCTCCAAAGAAGCCCATGCCGCCGAACATGCCGCCGAACAGCATGCCGGCGATACCGCCGATCATCAGGCCTTTCATGAAGCCGCCACCGCTCGTGAATCCGCGCTTAGGCGTCGTTGCGCCGGCCCCCGCCGTCGTTCCGGAACTTTTGTTCGTGCTGCTGGATACGTTGTCCTGCGCCTTGGCCGGCGTCTTCGTGAACGAACGCTTGCTGGAGCTGAATCCCTTGCGAGCGGCGTCCGCTGCGTCGGCAGGAATGACGACAGCCGCCGTGAACGCGAATAGCGTGAACACGAGCAACAATTTTTTCCACATACGTTGCGATTCCTCCTGTGTGAATAAGATGCGTTCAGTAATACGGTGAAAATCGCGAGCGGTTTCATTTTTTCGCGTTTTTTCGTATGCTAGTTGCTATCGGAACTTTGGAACTTGCATGGAAGGAAGGAGCGCTCAGCCGACATGATGTCATTATTCCCGATTCCCGAGCCGTTCGTACATTATTTAGCGCAATATCACGGCACCCGCGATTATTTTGAGTGTCACGAAATTATGGAGGAATATTGGAAGGAAAAAAAAGAAGCCGCCTATGAAGGCAGCTGGCTGGTGCTGATCCGGATCGCGGTCATGCAGTACCATGCGCGCAGGGGCAATGGCAGCGGAGCCATTAAGCTGCTCGCGAAGGCCGAATCAGAGATCGAGCCGGACCGCATGGACGAGCTCGGCCTGGACGGCCGGCGGTTGAAGCAAATGCTGGCCCGCAGAAGAGAGCGCTGGATGGACGGACATAACGTCGTCTACGACGACTTCAACCTTCCGATTGCGGACCGCGAGCTGTTGGAGGCCGCCGTAAGCCGGGCCGAAGCGCTGGGCGCTGCGTGGCTGTCCCCCGGACAGCTGGCGGACGAGAGCGTCGTCCACCGCCATCTCGCGAGGGACCGCACGGAAGTCGTCGAAGCAAGAGAAGCCTCGATCCGCAGCCGGCAAAAGGACCGGAAACAAGGAGGCGCCGATTAGTCGATCAGGGCGCTTGCGTCGTGCTGGGCCGACAGAAAATCGTAGCCGTCGGTCACCAGCTCGAGCTCGCCCGTCACGGGGTCGATGATGAGACCGTGAACCGGCGTGCCCGGCGGGAGCAGCGGATGGTTGCGGACGATTTCGACGCTGTTTTCCACGCTGCTCTTGACGTTTTCGAAGCCGGTCAGCCAACGGTTGAAGTCGACGCCGGAATTGTGCAGCATGCGGATCGTGTCCTGACGGATGCCGCGCTTCATCATATGGCCGACGACGACCTTCGGATCGATGCCCGTCATGCCGCAATCTTTATGGCCGATGATCATCACTTCGTCGCCCTTGAGCTCGTAGAGCGCGACGATGACGCTGCGCATAATATTGCCGAACGGCGCGGTGATGATGGCGCCAGCGTTTTTGATGATCTTGGCGTCGCCGTTGCGGATGTTGAGCGCCTTCGGCAGCAGCTCCGTCAGACGCGTGTCCATGCAAGTGACGACGACAAGACGCCGGTCGGGCGCATTGTTGTTGGTGTACTTTTCGTATTCGCTGTTGGCGACGAACTCTCGGTTGTAGCTCAGCACTTCTTCCAATTTGGTCATCTCTAATGGCTCCTGTCAGCGAGTATGAGTGCTTGCGGAAGTTCTCAAATCGACGGTGCCCAGCGCGTTCGTGTAGATCTGGCCGACGCTGGACAGCTTGAAGCTTCGGGTCGCGCTATTATAGGAGACGCGCAGAACTTCATCGAAATAAACCGCATGGCGCGGCTCGTACCAAAGCTCGACCGGCTCGCTGTCCGCGCGAAGGTCGCCCGGGGCCGGCTCGTCGACCGCCCATAAAAACGGCACGCCGTTCACGGCGCAGCCGCAGCCTTCGTTGTCCGATACCAGCTTCCAGACTCGGACCGGCGGGTCGAACTTCGCTTGCAGCGCAGAGGCTGCCTCGTTCGTCCATTCGATTCTCATCGCTCTTCGCTCCTTTTAGCTAGCGTTATAAGACCGTTATGTTGATTATAGAGATCGGGGCAGGTATGATCAAGGGGTCTGCTATACAATAGGAAATGGAAGGATGAGATCGGGATGAGTGATAATGCCGCAGCAAAGGATTCGGCGATCGTCCGGTTTCGTGCGCTGACGACCCAAATCAAGCATTATGAAGAGCTGCTCGGCGTCGTCTATTGGGACATGCGGACAGGAGCGCCGCGCAAGGGCATCCCCCAGCGCTCCGAGGCCGTCGGAACGCTATCCTCGGAGATGTTCAGGCTGTCCACGTCCGCGGAGATGGGCGAGCTGCTCGCGGAGCTGGACGGGGCTGATTCGGACGGCGGGCTGACCGACGTGGATCGCAAGCTGATCAAGGAGACGCGCAAGGAGTACGAGCGTAACCTCAAGATCCCGCCTGAGCTGTACCGAGAATACGTCGTGCTGACCTCCCAAGCGGAGACCGAATGGGAAGAAGCCAAGGCCAAAAGCGATTTTAAAGGATTTCTCCCATATTTGAAGCAAATCATCGATTACAACCGCCGCTTCATCGCGCTTTGGGGCGTGAAGGGAACGCCGTACGACACGCTGCTGGACATGTACGAGCCGGGTACGACCACGGCGGAGCTGGACCGGCTGTTCGGCGAGCTGCGCAATCGGCTCGTGCCGCTTGCCGCTGACATCGCGCGACGGGGAGATAAGCCGGATACGGCCTTCCTCCAGGGCAACTTCGACAAAGGCGCGCAGAAGCGCTTCAGCCTGTACACGCTCGGCCAGATGGGCTACGACTTCGAAGCGGGCAGACTCGACGAGAGCGTGCATCCGTTCGCGACCGGTCTTAGCAAGGGCGACGTGCGGATTACGACGCGGTACCTCGAGGACGATCTGACGAGCGCGCTGTTCGGCACCATCCATGAGTGCGGTCATGCGCTGTACGAGCAGAACGTGGACCCGAAGCTTAACGGCACGCCGCTATGCGGCGGCACGTCGATGGGCATTCACGAATCGCAGTCGCGCTTGTGGGAAAATATGATCGGGCGCAGCCGCGGGTTTTGGGACCGGTATTTGCCGGAGCTCAAAAAAGAATTCCCCGCGCAGCTCGAAGGCGTCGACCCGGAGGCGTTCTACCGCGGCATCAACGTCGTCGAGCCGTCGCTGATCCGTATCGAGGCGGACGAGCTGACTTACAACATCCATATTATGATCCGATACGAGATCGAGAAGATGCTGTTCAACGACAATCTCGATCCCGAACGGCTCGAAGAAGTATGGAACGCGAAGTACAAGGAGGCGCTCGGCATCGAGCCGCCAACGGCGGGCGAAGGCGTCCTTCAGGATGTACATTGGTCGGGCGGCATGTTCGGCTACTTCCCGTCCTATTCGTTGGGCAACATGTATGCGGCGCAGATGCTGAAGACGGCGGAACGCGAGCTGCCGGGCCTCTACGAGGACATCGCCAACGGACGCCTGCTGCCGCTCAAGGAATGGCTCACCGAGAAGGTGTACCGGCACGGCAAGATGCTCGAGCCGAGCGAGATCATCGAGCGGATCACCGGCGAGCCGCTGCGGTCTGATTATCTGTGCGATTACTTAGAAGAGAAGTACAAAGAGATCTATCGGCTGTCTTAATCGTCGGGTATGCGACGGCAAAGGGATGAACAGGGGGAACCTGCTCATCCCTTTTTGCGTCTCAGAATTTAAAGCGCGGATTTACTCGCCGGCAGGCAATGTCGCCTTGCGATATTCTGCGGGCGGCATGCCGAAGCGATCCGAAAATACGCGGGTGAAGTAGTGCACGGACTGATACCCCGTGGCGTCAGCGACTTCTTTGACATTGAAGAGCGTCGTCTTGAGCAAACCTTCCGCGGTGAGCATTCGTTCGCGGGTAACGTAGTCCACGAGCGATTGGCCGAGCTCCTCCTTGAAGATGCGGGACAAATGGCGCGCGGAAATATTCAGGTAGGCGGACACCTCCGCGAGGCCGAGCGAGCCCGCGAGGTTGTCGTGAATGTAACGTTTGGCAAGCTGTACGAGATGCGTGCGGGAGCGGGAGGATGCCGTCGCCTTGGACAAGGGCGTTCCGTCCTGACGTCCGAACGTACCGGAAAAGGAGCGAAGCAGCAGCGCGCACAAAGTGTTCGTCCGCGGCTCGCCGTCCGCCTGATGCTGCAGCACATGCCGGAACAGCGCGCGCCATATTAACGCAGTCACCCCTTCGGGGTCTGCGATAACAGGCGAGGGACTGCCGAGCAGCTCGGTCTCATACTGTCTTGCCTCGGGCGACGAAGCTGCCGCAACGACCTCGAACGCCACAAAAAACAGCTTCAGGCCCGACTGACTGCGAATCTGGTGCCAATGGCCGGGCAGCGATGCGAATAAAGAACCGCACTCGAGCTTGTACGTGATATCGTCGTCCTCATATTCGCCTATTCCGTCGAGCACGTAGCATATTTCATAAAAGGAATGCCGGTGCACGGGGTTGTCGTAATGCTGCCAGTCGAGCCCCCAGTTATAGATTTGAAAAACGACGCCGTCGCCGCCGGTGCACCTTCTGTTGTTCTCGTTCAAGATCCGGGTCACGAAAAGAAAATTCTCTTCTGTCATTGCTGTCACCTCATGGCGCGATTGTGCAAACGGACGTCCGGCTTCTGCAAATACAGCCGTCTTAAAATTTCCTATACTGATCGTATTCTTAGCGTTTACATCGAAGGAGGATATTTGGAATGGATAAGCTGATTAAAGCAGAGGACGTACAATTTTACAAGGAAAACGGGTATTTGCTCGTCCGCGGCGTATTCTCGTCCGCGGAAGTGGAGGAGATGCGAAGCGCCGTGACCGGCATCATCGAACGCGCCGCCAAGTCGAAGTTCGACGGCAACGCGACCTGGCAGGGGGACTATCTGCCGCCTGAAGAATTAAAGAAGCTGGTGCTCAAAGGCTTCCACGACGTTCATTATCACGATGCTTCGTTTACACGCGCAGCCGTGCACCCGAACATGACGGCCGTCTTGTCGCAGCTGATCGGTCCCAACGTTCAGCTTCACCACAGCAAGATGCTGGTCAAGCCGCCCGAAAAAGGCGCCGCCTTCCCGCTGCATCAGGACACGCCTTATTTCCCGCATGCCGACCATACGATGCTCGCGGCCAGCGTCCATCTGGACGATTCGGACATGGAAAACGGCTGCTTGTGCGTTATTCCGGGCTCCCACAAGCAAGGCCTGCTGCCTCACGTCGGGCGCTATTATCTGGATCACCGCGAATACCCTTTGTCCGCGGCGACGCCTTGTCCGGCATCGGCGGGCGACGTGCTGTTTTTCAACTATTTGACCATCCACGGCTCCGACGTCAATCGCAGTACGCGCAACCGGCGCAACGTGCTGTTCCAGTACCGCGATCCGACGGACCTGCCGACCGAAGACGTGCACGTGAACTGGGGGCAGGGACTCATGGTTTGCGGGGAGAATCCCGTTTATAAGTCTTACCAGCCCGAATACGCTTTGAAATAACGTACTGCGCCAAGCGTTTCTATCGATTCGAACGTAGACCTGCCGTCCATCCAGGGCGGCAGGTCTATTTTAGCGGATTCGCCATTAGATTTGGCCGAATGATATGTCATTTGATATAATGAATGCATCGACAATGAAGGGCATGAGATCAAATGACGCAGGAGACGCCGTTATATCGCAAAATTTTCTCGTTTTTCCTTGATGAAATCGCGGAACGGCGGTTAAAGGCGGGAGACAGGCTGCCGACGGAGCTCGAGATTGCCGAGCAGTTCGGCGTGAGCCGGATAACCGTTATCCGGGCGATGCGGGAGCTTGAGCATCGGCAGTTGCTGTATCGCGTGAAGGGCAAGGGGACATTCGTTCGCGAGGATCTGGACAGCCGGAACGACGAGGCTTCGAATCCTAATGCGGGTGCCGGATCGGAAGCCGCATTAGGTAACGCAGAAGTGGCTGCGAAAGCGGAACTTCCGCTAATTTCGGTCGTCATGAGCGACTTGGAGCATGCGGGCCAGGATATTCTGCTCGGCATCGAACATGCGGCGCGCAAGCACGGCTACTACGTTAGCTTTCACAATGCGATGATGGACCCGCTCCTTGAGCGAAGCTTGCTGGAGAAGCTGGCGCAAGATGCCAGGGGAATCATCGTGTATCCCTGCGCGGGCCTTGATAATATCGACCTTTTCAGCGGGATGACGATCCGTCGCTTTCCGTATGTCGTCATCGATCATCCCCTGGAAGGCATCGAAGTGCCGCTGTTCTCGCCGGACAATGAACGCGGCAGCTACGAAATGACCCGGCATTTGATTCAAATGGGACATGAAAGGATCGCGTTTGTCGCGCCGGGGCTGTATATCCATCCGGCATTCCGCGAGCGGTACAAAGGATACTGCCGCGCGCTTGTCGAAGCGGGGTTTACCGTGCGTCCGGAATGGATCGTATCGGCGGATTGGGCTTCGGGCACAGAGCCTGAAGTGCTTCACCAGGAGGCGGACGCCCTGTTGAAGCGATGGATGTCCGGGAGCGTCCGGCCGACCGCCTTGTTGGCCGGCAACGACCTGTTGGCCATCCATCTGATCAAGTCGGCCCTGCTCGCAGGCATTGCCGTTCCCGAAGCGCTGTCCGTGGCGGGCTTCGACAATCTCGCCATGACCGAATATCTGGAGGTACCGCTGACGACGGTCAGTCAGCCCTTTTACGAAATGGGAGAGAATGCCGCAGACTCGCTCATCCGGCTCATTCGCGACGGTATCCTTATTGCCGGCAAGCAGCTGGATACGTCACTCGTAATACGCGAGTCAACGGGAGTGCCTCCCTCGACAATCATTTCTGATTGATGCGATTATCATTAACCAGCCGTCCCCAAGTCCTGTTCGCAGACTTCGAGACGGCTTCTTTGCGTTCGCCGTTTCGCGAAAAACGTTTTTTACGGTTGCAGACTTCAAGCGGCAGTTCGATCGAAAAATGATATAACATATTATTGCGATCCTTTCTTTTGATGTTTATAATGATATATTATTTGATCATTTATGATTCAATCATTTGAGGGGGTTCTAAATTGAGCGATAACAAGAAGAAGATCAATAAGATGTACGTGCTGTCCCACACGCATTGGGATCGGGAATGGTACCAGGATTTCCAGGGCTTTCGCTTGCGCCTCGTCCATATGATGGACGAACTCATCGGCCATATGGAAAGCGATGAAGCATATCGCTACTTCATGCTGGACGGACAGACGATTATCCTGGAGGATTACATCCGCATCCGGCCGGAGCGCAGGGATCGTCTTGCGAAGCTGATCGCGGGCGGAAGGATCCAGATCGGACCCTGGTACGTCATGCCGGACGAATTCCTGGTCAGCGGCGAGTCGTTGATTCGCAATTTGCTCATGGGCATTCGCGATTCCCGCAAATGGGGAGCCGAGCCTGTACGCTCCGGTTATGTAACCGACATTTTCGGCCATAACAGTCAAATGCCGCAGCTGCTTCAAGGGTTCGGCATCGATCATGCCGTCATGTTCAGAGGGTTCCATGGGGACGAGGATCCGTCGGAGCTGTGGTGGGAAGGCGCGGACGGCAGCCGGGTGCTGGGGCTCAAGCTCGACGAGGATCGGGCGTACAGCGATTTTTACTTTGCCGTGCGTTGGCCGTTTTTCGAGCGGGACGACGATTACGCGGGCCATGCGGAGGAGCTGGTCGAGCGGGCGAAGCAGTTCCTTTCATACAAGAATGAACGCGCTACCACCGATATCGCGATCGGGATGGACGGCGTGGACCATGTCGAGATCGAACCGCAGCTGACTTGGCTGCTGCGCACGTTAACCGAGGAGACGGGCGTCGAATTCGTCCATGCCACGATCGAGCAATATACGGCAGATCTCCGGTCGAAAATCAAAGATCTGAGGGTGCACAAAGGCGAGCAGCGCGCGCTCGGCTTCAGCGGCATTAACAACTGGGTGCCGGAAAACGTGCTGTCGTCGCGCGTTCATCTCAAACAGCACAACCAGCACGCAGAAAATCTGCTTGAGAAATGGGCGGAACCGCTCGGCGTCATGACCGCGGCGATGGGCAAGCCTTACCCGGCAGGCTTTTTGACCGAGGCTTGGACGCATCTGCTGCAGAACCATCCGCACGATTCGATCTGCGGCTGTTCCATCGACCAGGTCCATCGGGATATGATCTACCGGTTCGATCAAGCCAGGCTTATCGGCGACGGGCTAGTAAAGGAAAGCGTGCATTACATCGTCGATCACTTGGATGAAGGCCGGGTGGACGGCAAACAGGTACTGGCCGTGTTTAACATGTCGCAAACCAAGATCGACGGCATCGTAGAAGTCGAGCTCTCGCTGCCGGCCGGATCGGACGCGTCGCTTCGAATGGCCAGCCATAATCTGCAAGGCACCTCCTTCCGGATTTATGACGGGGAACGGCGCGAGATCGCTTATCAGGTGCTGTCGGTGCAGCGCGAGCATACGGAAATGTACCGGCCGTACCGCGAGCTGCCGCGCGGCCGCGTCAGCGATATTTACCGGCTGGCCCTACATGCGAAGGTGCCTTCGTTCGGCTATACGGCCTACACGGTCGAGCCCTTCGAGCTCGATTGGCACGGACCGCTCGAATTCAGCGCGCCGAAGCTCATCGCGCCTGTCCGCCTTCCGGGCACCCAAAAGATTCGCGCCCGCACATGGAACAATGGCCGGATCCAGCTGGAGGTGCAGCCGGACGGCACGCTCGACATCACCGAAGCTCAGACCGGCCATACGTTCCGCGGCCTGCTGCGCTTCGAGGACGAGGGAGACGTCGGCGACGGCTGGACGCATATGGCGCCGATCGGCAACGAGCGCTTCACCTCCGCCGGGTCTTCTGCGCAGTTGTCCGTCGTGTACGACGGTCCGTACGCCACCTGCATGCGGATTCAATCCAGCCTGCGATTACCGGCGGGCGCCGACTTCTCGGGAGCGAAGCGAAGCGACGCATGGACTGACTTCTCCGTCACGACGTTCGTCACGCTGCTGCAAGGCGATGCAAAGGTATATTGCCGGACTGTCGTCGATAACGCGGTCCGCGACCACCGGTTCGGCGTCTGGTTCCCGACAGGGCTCGATACGGACAGTTATGCGGCCAGTACGCCGTTCGATCTGGTGAAGCGGCCCTTCGCAGAGCCTGACAGGTCCGACTATTTGCGCAAGCCTTATGAAGCTTTTCCGCACAACGGCATACTCGCCGCAAGCGACGGCAAGGTTGGTCTCGCGATTTACAGCAAAGGTCTCTACGAGGCATGCCTGCGCGCCGACGAGGACCGAGCGCTCGGCTTGACGCTTTTCCGAAGCACGGCCAAGGAGGTAGGCACCGATCCGGGCGACGGCGGACAGCAGTTGAGGACGATGACGTTCGAGTTTGCGATCGAGCCGTTTCCCGTCGAGGAACAGTTCGAGAGCAGACTCTGGTTGGCCCATCAGCGCTATGCGGCCGGTATCCGGACCGCGGAACGGCCTGCAGGCCGCGTCTGGAGAGAATTGCCGTATCGCAGAGAAGCAAATTTGCCGCTCTCGGCATCTTTTCTCGGTATCGAGGGCGAAGGGCTGCTGATCAGCGCCGTCAAAGCCGCCGAGGAGGGCGATAACCGCTGGATCGTACGGATTTTCAATACGACCGACCGGGAGGCGAGCGGCAGACTGACTTGCGGGCGAGAAATTGCCGAAGCCCAGCTGCTTAACCTGAATGAGGAAGTGCAGGAACAGCTGGAATCCGATGGAGGCGGAATCGCCGTCAAAGCCGGACCCCGTCAGATCGTAACGATCGGGTTGGTATGGGGAGAGCCTGAATCGGCGGAGGCATGAAGGAAAAGCCGTACGTACTGTCGAATGGTAGCTCATGCTGTCGAATCAATCCTTCGCGATTGCGATAAACGAACCGGAGGGAGGCGCTTGTGTTGACATGGACCGTATGGATCGCGGACGACGAACGGATTCAGCGCGAGGGCATCGTCATGCATGTGCCCTGGCAGCAGATGGGGCTTGTCATGGCCGGTACGGCGGCAAACGGCAGAGAAGCGTTGGAACAAATGCGCGCCGCGCCGCCCGACATTCTAGTCACCGATATTAAAATGCCGCTGATGGGCGGCCTTGAGCTGGCGAAGCATGCGCGGGAACTGAATCCGCGCATGAAAATCGTCATTATAAGCGGCTATGACGATTTTGAATATGCCCGTACGGCGATCGAGCTGAGCGCTACCGCATATTTACTCAAGCCGCTTGATTTTGGCGCATTGCTGGAAACGCTTCAAAATGTCGCGTCCGTCTGCGAGGAAGAGGCCAGGCAGGAAGAGAAGCGGCTCGAACTGGAGCGCCGGATGGCAGAAACCAAGCCGCTGGCCGCGCGCCAGCTGCTTCGCGATCTGTTGCAGGGACGTCTCGCAGATCCGGACGCGATCGAAGAAAAAATGCGGGACGCCGGTATGCCGGCGTCGGATGAATTCGCGATTGCGGTCATCAGGGCGGATGACGGCAGAAACGGCGTCAAGGAAAAGGGAGTCAGCGGAACAAGTCTCGCACAAAACCTGGCCAGCATCGGCCGGGGGCTGCGGTGGTTCGAGTCGTATTGGTCGGACGGCGACGAGCTGGTCTGGATCGCGGCAGCCGGAGAAGAAGAAGCGATTCGCGTGTTGGACGCGCTTCGCGTTTATGCGAACGGCGAGTTGGGGATGAATCTTGCTGCCTGCGTCGGCACCGGAATAAACGATCCAGGCGGGTTTTCAGAATTATACCGGCGTGCCGCCGCCGAGTTGGCGAGGCGGTCGGACCATGATTTGAACAAGACCGTTAGGCTTGGAGGCGCGCGCGTCCTGAACAAGGAGGTGCCCGTGCAGCGGATCATCGCGTATATCGAGACCCGCTACGGGGGGCCGATTTCGGTCGAAGATTTGGCCAAAATGGTTTTTCTTTCGCCCAATTACATCAGCAATTTGTTTAAAGAACAAACCGGGGAGACGATCATCGATTACTTGACCGGCGTGCGGCTGCGTCATGCCCGAAATCAACTGGCCGATCCGACCCGCAAAATTTACGAGATTGCCGAGAGCACCGGATTCAACAGCACGTCTTATTTCAGCGTCGTTTTTAAAAATACGTACGGCGTAAGCCCCAAGGAATTCAGAGAGTCGCTGAAGGAGCGGATCTCCGAATGAGGATGCCGCTCCGCGTCCACGACGTCTCGATCAAGCACAAAATGATGTTCAGCTACGGGCTGCTCGTCCTGCTGTCCATCGTCGCGCTCGGGGCCGCTTTTTATTTCAGCATGCAAAAGTATGTGTACCAGCAAGCGAGCGAATCGTATCGCCAGACACTGTCGCAGGTTGTATTGAATACGGAATACAAGCTCAACAACTACGATCAGCTGCTTAATCAGTTCGTCTCGGATTCGAAGTTCGTCGGCGCGGTATCGTTCGCGTATACGTCTCCGGGCGATTATTCCTACGCTTATCTGAATACGATCTCGCGGTACTTCGAGGTCGGCAAGCAAGACAACAGCATCGAATCGATTATTTTATACAAAAACAATCCGACGCTGCCCGAATCGGGAGACGTGCTGATCGATATCGACTATATTTTGCGTACCGACTGGTACAAAGAATATTTCTCGCATATGGAAAAATATACGATCAACGACTATATCGCGCTGTCGAAGCGCAAATTTTGGATCGTTACGGACGAGATGAACAAACCCGACTACAGGCTGTCCGGAGAAAAAAGCGGCTTGCCCGGAGAGAAGCGGGTCGGGATCATTAAACCGGTCATCTATAATTTTGAAAAACTGTCCGGAGTGTTCGAGCTGTTCGTTCGTTACGACCGCATATTCGGGGACTTCGCGGCAGCCGGCACCGGTCCTGACGACTATATGCTCGTCGCGAACGACAAAGGGCAGACCGTCTATGCGAGCCTGGCAGAGAGGGCGGCCGGCCCGGATGCGCTCACGGCCGCATTGGCGGAGAAAACCGCCGCACGGGCGGGCGGAGAGGCGTCAGGCAAGTTCAGGATGAAACTGGACGGCGCCGACAAAATGGTGTTGTACGAGAGAGGCGGAGATTCCGGCTGGCTGTACGTCCGCGTGCTGTCGTACGACCGGCTGTTCTCGGGCGCCAAGACGGTCAAGCAGTTTACGATTGCCGTCGGAGCGCTCTGTCTGCTGATCAGTCTGCTGCTCGCGCTGGCGCTGGCAAGAATGATCGCACGCCGGCTGTCGGTGCTGTCCGGCCAGATGAAGAGCGTCGAAGATCTCACGCTCGACGTTAAGGTGGATATCGACGGCCGCGACGAGATCGGCGCGCTGGCCCGGAGCTATAACCGGATGATCCGCAAGATCAGGGAGCTGGTCGAGCAGCTGACGGCAAGCCAACAGACGCAGCGGGAGTCCGAGCTCAAGGCGCTGCAGACGCAGATCGATCCGCATTTTTTGTACAACACGCTGGCGACGATTAACTGGATGGCGATGGGCGGCCAGCATGACAAAATTATCGGGATGGTCAACCATCTGGCGACCTTCTATCGACTCTCTCTCAACAACGGGTTGCCGCTGCTCGCCGTGAGGGAGGAAATCCGTCATCTGCAGGCATACACGGAAATTCAAAAAATTCGGCTGGAGGAACGCATCATCGTCATTTACGAAGTGGAGGCGGACATTGAATCGTGCATGACGCTGAAGCTGATTCTCCAGCCGTTCGTGGAAAACGCGATTTTGCATGGCGCGGAGCAGAAGGCGGGCACGACTGCGATCACGATCCGCGCGTACCGCGCGAAAGATGAACTGATGTTCGAGATCGAGGACGACGGCGTCGGCATGCCCGCACCGCCCGCGGCCGATTTGATCCCGTTCGGCAAAGGCTATGGCATCCGCAACGTCCATGAACGCATCAGACTGCATTACGGGCCGGCATACGGCGTGAAGATCGAGAGCGCCGAAGGCGTCGGGACAAAAGCGACGATCCGCATCCCGGCCGTCAGCGATGAATAAAGACGACTCCCCCGGACGACCGCTCTATCCCGCCATGTAACGCTGTACAGCGCTTTTTTGCCCCGGATAACCGATCTGTCCCTCAACGTAGCGCAGTACGGCGTTTCTTTGCCCCGGAAGACCGCTCGGTCCCGCAAAGAAGCGCTGTACAGCGCTTTTTTTTTCGATTGCAAGCGGATACAAAGAGCGTAGAATTTTAAAACCACTCCCGTAGAATCCTGGATTTTTCACCGGCAGCTCCCCCTATATACTTAGAGACATCAAGCGCAAGGCGCAATTACAGAAAAAGGGAGTGTCGATTTGCAGAGCGTATGGAACAACCGCTATCTTTATCTGTTCGTCCTCCCTGGCGTCGTCTGGTTTCTCGTATTTGCCTATCAGCCGATGTACGGCGTGCTCATCGCCTTTAAGGACTACGACATCATTAAAGGGGTCTTCCGCAGCGAATGGGTCGGGCTGGCTCATTTCAGGGAGCTGTTCGGCAGTCCGAACTTCGAGGTGCTGCTGCGCAACACGATCGCGATCAGCGTGCTGAAGATGCTCTTCGGCTTCCCGGCGCCCATCGTGCTGGCGCTGCTGCTGAACGAGGTGCGCAGCCGGATGTTCAAGCGGCTGGCGCAGACCATCTCTTATCTGCCCTTTTTCGTCTCCTGGGTCGTCATTACCGGCATCTGGTACGATCTGTTCAGTGTCGACGGCGGCTTCGTCAATCAGATGCTGGCAAGCCTCGGGATCATCAAGGAGCCGATATTCTGGTTCGGCAACCCCAATTACTTCTGGGGCATGATTCTTGCCTCCGACATCTGGAAAGGCATCGGGTTCGGGACGATTATCTTCCTGGCCTCGATAACGTCGGTCAACCCGGAACTATACGAATCGGCGGTCGTGGACGGCGCCAGCCGACCGCGACAAGTGTGGCACATTACGCTTCCCGCGATCCGCGCGACGATCGTTCTGCTGTTCATTCTTAATATCGCGCATTTCCTGGACGCGGGCTTCGAGCAGATTTACGCAATGCAGAACAACATGGTTCTCGACCGGGCGGAAATTATCGATACGTACGTCATGAAGGTCGGGGTATTCCGCGCCAACTACGAGATCGCGACGGCCGTCGGATTGTTCAAGTCCATAATCGGTTTGATTTTACTCGTCTCCGCCAATTTTATCGTCAAGAAGTTCGGGGAAGACGGGGTATTTTAGAGCCATTCAGTCGAAGGATTCAAGGAGGTCACCATGAAGCAAACGCGCGGGGAGAAAGCATTTCAATGGTTCAACTATTTGTTTTTGAGCGTTCTCTGCTTTACCTTTTTGTTTCCGTTCTGGCGAATCGCGGCGCTCTCGTTAAACGAGGGACTGGACGCCTCGCGGGGCGGCATCAACTTCTGGCCCCGCAAGTTCACGCTCGACAACTTTGCGGCCGTCTTTTCCAGAAGCGATATGATGAACGCGTATGCCATCTCGATCGGAAGGACGGTCATCGGGACGCTGCTCTCGATCGCCCTCGTCTCGCTGATGGCATACGGCCTGTCCAAGCAGCGGCTGAAGGGCCGCGGCGTCATTAACGTGATGCTGATCCTGACGATGTTTTTCAGCGGCGGGCTCATCCCTACCTATATGCTGTACAAGTCGCTGCATCTACTCAACACCTTCTGGGTCTACATCGTTCCCTCGCTTTACGGCGCCGCCACCGTTTTTATTTTCCGTTCCTTCTTCCGCGCCATGCCGCAGGAGCTGGAGGATTCGGCTCAGCTTGACGGCGCAAGCGACTTGACTATCTTTTCGCGAATCGCGGTGCCGCTCAGTCTGCCGATATTCGCCACGATGGCGCTCTTCTCCGCCGTCGGACACTGGAACGACTACCTGACCGCCGTCATTTACACGACGAACGAGCATTTGCTGCCGCTTCAGACGCTGCTCATGAAAGTGATGAACATCAATCAAAACGAGGCGGGAAATCTGGCGTACGGTGTCGTGAACTTAAGCGAGAACTCGAGACGGACCGTCACGGCCGAATCGGTCAAGATGGCCATGCTCATCGTCGTCGTGCTGCCCATCCTCACGGTCTATCCGTTCCTCCAACGCTACTTCGTGAAGGGAGTGATCATCGGCTCGTTAAAAGGCTAGGGAATCGGCTTCGAACAAAATTCAAACAAGGGTGGTTGTCGTCAACATGAAAAAACAAGTAAAACTGCTCGCGACGCTGATGTCCGTCTCGATGATCGGCGCCTCGCTCGCCGCATGCGCCAAAGACAACGGCGCCGCAAATAACAAATCTACGGAATCGGCTTCCGCGTCTTCCTCCGCATCAGCTTCGGCATCGGCATCGGAAGCGCCGCCGAAGGAAGATCCGCTCAAGGTAAACGTCTTGATTATGCACACCTTCGACAATGCGCCCAAGGCGGACAATAGAATGCATCAATGGCTGCTGGAAAACAAAAACATCGACATCCAGATCACGTCCGCCAACACGAAGACGCCGGCGGATAAGATGAACACGATGCTGGCCAGCGGAGATATCCCCGATGTCGTCAGCATCCTGACGGACGACATCAACAACGGCATCGCCAACAAATGGGCGGAAGCGGGATATATCGTCGATCTCGACCCGTGGCTGTCCAAGTACCCGGATCTGCTGAAGTATACCGACCCGGACTACAACAAGGTGACCTATGCCAGCAAGAAGGACGGCAAAATGTATATGATTCCGGGCAATCCGGCCGCGAACAAAGACGTCATGCAGATGGTCATCGGTCCGATGATCCGCGAGGACTGGCTCAAGCAAGTGGGCATGGCGCCGCCGACGACGACGGACGAACTGTATGCCGTCCTGAAAGCGTTTAAAGAAAAAATTCCTGACGTGAACGGCAAGCCGATCATCCCGGCATCCTTCGATAACTTTCGCCAGTTGTTTATGTACTCCTGGACCAAAAACTGGTTCAACCTGTCCGACGACAACAAAACGCTGAACTGGTGGTTCAACAATCCGCACATCGTAGATTACATGGTGTTCATGAACAAGCTTTATAAGGACGGCCTGCTCGACAAGGAAACGATTACGCAGCAGCCTGCGCAGTACCAGGCCAAGCTCAGCTCGGGACGCGTAGGCTTCACGCTCAATACGAACGGTCCGATGGATACGGCCAACGGCGTGCTGAAGGCCGAAGATCCGGCCAAGCGCTTTATCCCGAATCCGCCGATCCAGGTGCCGGGACTGCCGATGCCGATCTACCAGGAATCCAGCTTTGCGATGGCTCAGGCATTGACCGTCTCCAAAAAATTCGCCGAAAATACGCGCAATATGGAGCGGTTGATGGAATTCCTCAACTGGAGCGTCAGCACCGAAGGCGCCACCATTCTGAGTACGGGCCCGGATGGCGAGTACTATGTCAAAAACGCGGATGGGCTGCTTGAGCCCAAGCCCGAGGTAAAGGCGCAGCAGGACAAGGCTGATAAAAGCTTCGAGACCACTACGGGCATTAACTATTACAATCTGCTGAACGCGCCCGTCATTCCACGCGTTACCGTCATGCCTGGCACCGATGAGTTCATCTTGGCGCAGAAAACCTGGCTGCCGGCCGTAGGCGAGCAGAACGTGCCGTTCAACTTCTCCGGCACCGGACCGGAGTGGGATAAGCACTGGCCGGATCTGTGGCCGGAGATCAGCAAGTGGGAAGCGAAGGCGATCTTCGCCGACTCGGAGGAAGAAGTCCGCAAGATTACAAGCGACATGCTCGAAAACTTTAAAAAGATCGGCGAACCGGTCGTAACGGCCGAAAAGCTGAAGCTGATCGACGAATATGTTCAGAAAAATAAGCAGTAAGGCGGACGGATAAAAATGGAGTTAAAAGTCGTCGCGATCGGACTGCGGATTCACGGAGAATACGCGATCCAGGAAATATTGAAGGCGGAAGGCGTCAGTTTGGTTGCCATCATGGAGACGGAGGAACGCTGGCGCACGGTTGCGGAACGCTACGGCGTTCCTTTTTACCGGGATTTTAAGCGCATGCTGGACGAGGTCGACTGCAATACGGCCATCGTCTGCCTGCCGAACGACCTGAAGACCGATGCCGTCATCGAATGTCTGCAGCGGGGCAAGCATACGATCTCGGACAAGCCGGTCTCGATTACCGAAGAAGAGCTGGAGCGGTTGGAGCGGCAGATCGCGGCTTCGGACGCCGAGTGCGCGGTCCTGTTGACCGAGCGTTTTAACCCGCTGTACGTCAAAGCCAAAGAATTGATCGATCAAGGCGCGATCGGCGAGATCGCCGGCTGCATGATGATGCGGCCGCACGAGTCGACCGCCCAGCGCGAGGAGCCGTGGATGTACGAGAACGCGCGCAACGGCGGGCTGATCGTGGATCTGATGATACACGATATCGATCTGGCACTATGGATGAGCGGCGGCGAAGTCCGCGAAGTGACGGCACGCTCGCTGCATACCCGCTTTTTCGAGGACAAGCCGGACTATGTAGACTTCGCACAGGCGTTGTTCGTCCTGGAAGGGGGCGTCACGGTCCACATCGAAGCGGACTGGCTGACGCCACGGAATACGGCTTGGGATTGCAGAATGTTCATCGTCGGCACGGACGGCACGATCGAGGTGCTGTCCAAGTCGGGCGAAGTCATCCTCTGCACGCACGGCCGGAATCACCGCAATGTAATGGAAGAGGTTCGGGAGCACGACAGCGTATGCCTGGATTTCGTACGCAGAATCCGCGGCGAGCAGCCGCAGATTCTGTCCGCCGCCGACTGCGTCGCCTCGGCCAGAGCCGTCCTGCTGGCGCGCAGATCCAGCGAATCCGGGCAATTGGAAACCGCTAGATAAAGCCATTCATTCGATTGAATCGGAGGCTGCCCCATGAAGATGAACCGATTGCTGAAGATGTTCCTTATGCTCGCGCTCGCCATATCCGGCTGGTCGGGGTTCCAGGCCAGACCGGCTGCGGCCGCGGCGTTTCCCGTCATTTATACGTTCGATCTGCGGCAGGTGTCAGGGACGTTCAATACGGCCGAATCTTACGATATCAAGCTGTTCGTGTCGACGCTGCAAGGGATCGTCAACCAGAAGGGACCGCGGCTGTACGTATACAATTCCTTCTACGTCCAGACGCCGTCCATCACGTCGTCCCAGGCGATGCAGATCGACGAGAAATGGCTGGACGCCTTCCGTAAGCCGGGGCAGTGGCTAAGCGAATACACGGTCACGCCGCTTGCGTCGATCGAAGCGCTGGTCAGTACGTTCAGGTCCGATCTGGCCGGGCTCGCCGTCTGGGACCCGAAGGTGGACGCGACCGCCAACGTCGCGACGACGATCGCGGGCATCGAGCGGACGCCGGCGGTCATGGGCGGCGGACGGCTGTATGCCAGGCTGACTGCCGCGCCCAACAGTCTGACCGTCTCGCGGAACCTGGTCGGGCAGTTCGCAGGCAATAATGCCAAGACGGATGCTTACGTATGGGCGAAGCAGCAGTTCCTGGATACGGGGCTGGCGAACGCGGGCGTACTAGGCTACATCGAAGATGCGTATGCGAGACAGCCGATTACGCATTCGCAGGAATACACTTCGGTCCGGGACGTCCTGGTCATGCGCAAGGCATTCGTGTTCGACCTCAGCCCATGGGGCGACGAGCGGGCGTTCGACGCGCCCAATCAGACGCTGGGCAAGGATCTGGACACCTTCCTCGCCATCCTGCAATCGGCGTATACGATTTACGGCAGCAATAACATGATCGAGGTTTACGGTTTTTTCCCTTGGTGGGACAAATATTCAACCTATGGCGGCAAGGGCAGCCATACCGAATTCGAGGGCGAATGGAAGACGGTCGAGCACCTGTCCAAATATAACGCCGCCATCGTCAGCGTCATCGACACGATGGGCGATGCCAACATGTCGGTGCACTGGTGGGCGCCGGTCGCGACGAACCTGTTGCCGTCCTCCGAAGCGGGCAGCCGTCCCACGCTGGCCAACAAGACGTACATTCTTTGGGGAATGGGCGATCACGACGAATCGACCGTTCATTATCAGTTCCCTTATGTATGGAATTCGGATCCGGCCCGGGGCAAGACGCCGATCGCCTGGAATATCGTGCCGGGCTCCCGGAATGCGGGAGATCTGATGCAGTTCCTGTACGATACGGCGACCTCGAACGACTATTTCGTCGCCGGCGCGGGAGCGGCAGGTTACGCGAATCCCGATTATGTGCATGACGCGTCCGTGTGGCGCAATTGGAACGAGCGGCTCTACCGGTCGACGGGGTATACGATGTCGGGCTTTGTCCTGAACGGCAACGCCGGACCGGTCACGTCCGCCTCGGAGGAAGCGTATCGCTGGTTCTCCAACGATATGTCGCTTTTTTACAATCCGAATCTGAGCTCGCCCAAGCCGGATGTGCGCAGCACGAATATGGTCGTGATGGGCGACAACGTGCCGATCGCCAACAACGATGTCAACGGGCAGGCCGCTTACATCTATAACGTGACGGCGACGCTTGCGAGCCCGGGCACGACGCCGAATTTCTTGTACATCAAGCCGGCGTTTTCATCCGTCGAATATATCAGTCAGGTGATGAAAAAAATCGTCGCCGAGCATCCGGAGTACAACTTTGAGGCGGTCGATCCGTATACGTACGCTTCGCTGATCCGGCAAAAGGTCAAGGGCAGCGTGGCCAATGACGCCATTATTTTGGACGCCCAGCTTCCGGACCAGATGATCGCGGGTCAGAAATATACGGCCAGCGTTACGGTCCGCAACGTCGGAACCGCCGCCTGGACGGAGGCGAATCTGTTCAGGCTCGCCGCGACCACGGACAATACGCTGACCTGGAGCGACTTCCCGGACGGCGGCTATAGCCTGGCTACCGGCAATCAGCGGGTATTCCTCGCAGCAGCGGACAGCATCCAGCCGCAGCAGACCAAGACGTTCACCTTCCAGGTGCAGGCGCCCGCGACACCGGGCAATTACGTGTTCGGAACGTCGATGATCAAGGACGGAACGGCCGTATTCGGAGACAACCGCAAGAAGACGGTCCAGGTCGTCGCGGCGCCGGCTCATGCGGCGCGGATCACCGCGGTCACGGTACCGTCCGCCATGACGGAGGAGCAGCTATCGACGGTATCCGTTACGGTAAAAAATATCGGCACCGCCACCTGGACGGCTGCGGACAATTTCCGGCTCGCCGCGATTCCGGACCGCAACGAGGTGCTGTGGAGCGCGTTCGCCAGCGGCGGATCGAGCAGCGGCGCCGGCATTCAGCGGGCCTACCTGAGCAGCACGGACAGCATCGCGCCCGGCGCGAGCAAAACATTCAATTTTTCGATTGCGGCGCCGCGCACAAGAGGAACTTACACGTTCGCGGTCGAAATGATCAAGGAGGGCGTTTCTCTGTTCGGCGACACTGGCGTCTACGATATCCGGGTAACGCCGGGCGGGGCTGCGGCCAAAGACGCGGTGAGCTTTAACGACGACATTCCCGAATACGTGGTACCTGGCGCCGCGGTGCCCGTATCTGTGACGTTCAAAAACACGGGAACGAACGACTGGACGCGCGCAGGCAATTATACGCTGAAAAGCGCGGGAACCAATCAATTGACCTGGAGCGGTTTCCCGTACGGCGGCACGAGCGCCGGCGCAACCGATCAAAAAGTGTATATGCGGGCATCGGAGCGGATCAAAAACGAGCAGGCGAAAACCTTCTCCTTCTCGATCAACGCGCCGACGACGCCGGGCGCCTATACGCTCTCGATGCAAATGAACGACGGCACCTCGGGCTTCGGCGCCGTAAAGACATTTACGGTCAATGTGGCCGCATCGCGTGACGCCAAATTCACGGCATGGGACGTGCCGACGGTCATGGCTGCGGGAACCAAGGCTAACATTAGTATCGACGTGCAAAATGCGGGAGCGAACAGCTGGATGCAATCGGATTTGTACAGGCTTTATTCGGGTCCGACCAATCAGTTCGTTTGGGGAGACTTCGGCGTCGGCGGCTATAGCCTGAGCGCCGCCAATCAGCGCATCTTTTTATCAAGCGCGGAGACGATCGCCGCAAGCCAGCGCAAGGGCTTCTCGTTCAGCATCCAAGCGCCTTCGACGCCGGGTACTTATACGCTCAGCGCAGGCATGGTTCAGGACGGCGTCGCGACCTTCGGCACCGTAAAAACGTGGACGATCAACGTCGTGAGCGGCTACGAGCAGCGGGTAGACGTCGGAGCGACGGCAGCGTACACGGATGCGAACGGCAAAGTGTGGGCCGCGGATCAGCCTTATTCAGGCACCAATACCTGGGGCTATACGACGTCCACGACCTCCGTCGATTCGACGAGCGATACGATCGCAGGCACGGACGATCCGACGCTTTATCGCACGCAGCGGTTCGGAGGGGGCGGCAATCCGTTCGCTTACAAGTTCAACGTTTCGAACGGCACCTACAAGGTAACGCTTGACTTCGCGGAAATTTTTTATAACGCCGGCGGCAGCCGGTCGTTCAATGTCGACATCGAAGGCGTCAACATGTTGACCGGCTACGATCTCTTCGCGGCCGCGCTGGGACACGACAAGGCCCGCAGGTACGAATTCAGCAAGATCGCCGTAACGGACGGCGTGCTCGATATCGACTTCAGCGCACTGACCGACGCGGCGGCCGTCAATGCGATCCAGGTGGTGCGGACCGGCTGACGGACGGTGTTGTCGCAGCTTACATTAACAGCCTACATTAAATAGCGGCTTACGAAGGTGGAGATCGTCATGGGAAAAACGAAAATCGGGATCGTCGGGACGGGCTCCATTTCCCAGTATCATTTGAAGGCATACCAGAAAAATACGGACGTCGAAATCTATGCCGTATGCGACGTCAACGGCGAACGTGCGGCAGCGACGGCAGCGTCCTTCGGCGCTTCGGCCGTCTATACCGACTATGCGGCCATGATGGCGGATCCGCAGGTCGACGCGGTCAGCATCTGTACCTGGAACAACACGCATGCGCCGTTTGCCATCCAGGCGCTTGAGGCGGGCAAGCATGTCCTTGTCGAAAAGCCGCTGTGCATTACGGTGGAGCAGGCGCTGGAAGTGGAGAGGGCGGTCGTCAAAAGCGGTAAGGTGCTCCAGATCGGCTACGTAAGAAGGTACGATCCGAACGCGCAGATGCTGCAGCAATGGATCGCCCAAGGAGAAGTCGGCGACATCTATTATGCCAAAGCATCGAGCCTGCGGCGGCTCGGCAATCCCGGCGGCTGGTTCGCGGACAAGACGAGATCCGGCGGCGGTCCGCTCATCGATCTGGGCGTGCATATCATCGACCTGTGCTGGTACTTGATGGGGCGGCCCAAGGTGAAGTCGGTCAGCGGCAATACGTACAAAAAACTCGGCCAGCGCAGCCATGTCAAAGGCCTCACCTTTTACAAATCCGCGGACTACGATGCCAATTCGAATACGGTCGAGGACATGGCCAACGCCTTGATTCGCTTCGAAAACGGCGCCTCGCTCATGGTGGACGTGAGCTTCACGCTGCATGCGCGCAAAGACGAAGGTCTAGTCCGGCTGTATGGAGACAAGGGCGGGATCGAGATCGACCCCGAAGTGCTGCTCGTCACGGAAAAGTCCGATACGATCGTCACGGTGTCGCCGCAGACGGATCATGCGTCCTTCGATGCGGACCAGGCGTTCCAGAACGAGATCGATCATTTTATCTCCTGCTGCCGGGAGGGCCGCACGCCGGACAGTCCGGTTCAAGACGGCGTCGAAATGATGAAAATCTTGTGCGGCATCTATGAATCGGCCGAGCTGGGCAAGGAAATCGTGTTCGACTAAGCATCCGCCAAGCGGCGATGGCATACGCAAGAATCATAGGGGCTGGCCCGAAGTCATGAAAATGACGGAGGGCGGCTCCTTTGCTTTTTAACGTTGTCATCGTCCGCGCATCCCGCGCCGCTGCGCGACGCAGCGGCCAATGCCGCGTATTTTGACGCATTTGCGCATAACGGGTACGATGGTGAAAAGGCGATCGCGCGCGAGCATCGGAGGAAATGGGCATGAACGTGACGAAAGGGGCGAACGCGCTCAAACGCGTTGTCGGCTTGCGAACAGTGAAGACGGCGCTCGCTACGGTAGCGGCGATCTATGTCGCGATGCTGCTGCACGTGGACAATCCGCAGGCGGCGGGCATTCTCGCCATTCTGGGCGTCGATACGACCCGGTGGCGCGGCATTATGACGGTATACGCGCGATTCGCGGCATCCGTCATCGGATTGGCCGTCGCTTCGGCGGTGTTCGTCCTGGCGGGGTTTTACGTGTGGACGCTCGCGCTCTACATTGTGATCGCGTTCCCGCTGCTTACGCGCTTTAAGATGAAGGAAGGCATCGTTACCGGGGCGGTCATCGTTTTTCATCTCTTTCACAGCGGCGTCGTATCCTGGCATGCGATCGGGACGGAATTGGCGCTGCTTGCGATCGGACTCGGCTCGGCGACGGCGTTCAACCTCGTGTATATGCCGAAGCAGCGCAAATCGCTCGAATCGCTGCGCCAGACGACCGAGGATATGTTCGTCGCGATGCTGGGCGAGCTGGCCAAGTTTCTGCGGGACCCCGCGGCCGTGTGGGGCGGCGACGAGCTGCTCCGGGCGGAAGCGGCGATCGAGGAGGGCTTGCAGACGGCGAAGCGTTCGCAGGAAAATCGGCTGAGCCGGCAGGACGAGCCCTGGCTGCTATACTTCGGCATGCGGCGCGAGCAGCTCGACATGATCCAGCTGATGATGGAAAACATCGCGTTCGTATCGTCGAGCGTGCCGCAATCCGAGGCGATCGCCTCTTTGTTCGACCGGCTGACGCACGATGTGCGGTCCGAATTTTACGAGGGCAAGACCGAACGCGCGCTGGACGCGCTCGAGCGCGAATTCAAGGCGATGCCGCTGCCGTCGACGCGGGAGGAGTTCGAGATCCGGGCGGCGCTGCTGCATTTGTGCAGAGAGCTTCGCAGATATTTGACCGTCGGCAGAAGAGGGAAAATGCGCAGGTCTTCATGAACAAGGACCGGCATACAATCATAGAGACGAAGCGTCAATGCAAGGATACGTTTTTGTCACTCTAGACGAATGTCCTGCATAGACTTTAATTGAATTGATTGTATGGAGGAGGTCATTGCATGACGCTCGCGGATAAACGGCTGCAGCGAAGGGAAATCATCACGAAGGCAGTATGCGGCAAGGGCCGCAAATTCTCGACGATTACCCATTCGGTCACGCCGCCGCACCATCCCACCAGCATTCTCGGGGCATGGATCATCAATCACCAGTACGAAGCGGTTCGTTCGGGTGACGGCATCGAGGTGGTCGGGTCTTACGATATCAACATCTGGTATTCGTACGACAAGAACTCCCAGACCGACGTCGCCAAGGAGACGGTCTCGTATTCGGAGCTCGTGCCGCTCTCGTATGTAGACCCTCGCCATCGCAGCTCCACGGAAGAGGTCTCTGCGGATGCGACGCAGGAACCGAACTGCGTGGAAGCGTTGATCGGCGGAGGCGGTACTTCCGTGCTTATTCGCGTGGAGCGCGAATACGCGGTCGAGATGGTCGCGGAGACCAAAGTTTGCGTGGTCGTGGATCCGAACTACTTCGAAGACGGCAAGGATGCGGACTTTGCACTGGACGACGGCGATTACGAAGACCTCGATGCCGATCTGCTTGAAGACGATCTGTAAGCGGCCCGCTGCGGCCGGTACTTATGTCTATGCAGAAGCGACGGAATTGTCGAGGGCGGATGCCTGCTTCGTTCGGTAAAATCGTCCCGATGCCGGAAAAATCGCGCGGATCGCTCGGGCCTAAGCCCGAAGGCGATTCCGGCGGCGGTCCCGGCGCAGGGGCAGGGACAGAATCAGGGAAGGGTCATCCGGCTTCGACGTACAACCGTCGGCGGGACGGCCCTTCCCGTGTTGTTCGGGGGGAAGGCGATGGGGGGATCCGGCTCCAAGCAAGGCATTAACGACGCCGAGGCCGTCGGCAGCGTTTCAGTGACGGCTTGCGAGCGCTTCGCGGAAAACAGTCAAGCTGTGCGCGCAGCGGTGTGGGTCGACGGGAAATGCCCGGTCGCCGAGCTGCTTGCGTTGACAGGCTTGAAGCGTATGGCGGCCGGCAGTCGGCCGGGCCCATCGGACGTAATCGTTCGACTGTCGGGCGGAGGCGCGGATGACGCCCGCGCGGACGCAAGCGCCGCTGACGGACATGCCGGGGCCTGGATCTGGAACGAGGCGGCAGAGGCGGTCGGTTCGCTGGCGCCAGCGGAGCTCAACCGGCGGCTCGCGCGCGAAGGATTGTCCGCGGCGATTCGAAGCGGCGACGCCGCAGGCGGGAACGCGGGCTGGCGACGGGGAGACGGGGCGCGGGGCGCGCTCCGCGCCCCGTCGCGAACGTACGTCGTCACCGTCTTCGGCCTGGCCGCGCCGATCGTTCGTCCCGCGCCCGGCGACCATGCTTATGGGCGCGAGCTGGCCCGCCGGCTGTGCCGAGCGTCCGCGCGCGCGATCTATGCGCTTGGGCTCGAGCTCGGCACCGTGACCTGGCAAGTCGACGGATCCGGCCGCCGAGGCGTTATCGTCGGCCTGGCCGCGGCGATCGGCGAACTTGACGAGGCGGACGGACGCAGTCTCGCGGAGGCCGCTTCCGAATTTGCCGCGCTATGGTCGGAAGAGAGGACGGGAGGCCGGCCGGAAGCGCTCATCGGCGCGGATCCGGAGTTTGTCATGCTTGACGAAGCAGGGCGGATCGTGCCGGCCTCGCGGTACTTCGGCCCGGGCGAGCGGACAGGGAGCGATTCGGTCGTCGTAAGGGGCGTGCAGCGCTGGCCGCTGGCCGAGCTGCGGCCCCGGCCGGCGCGGGACCCGGCCGTGCTGGCCCAGCGAATCCGGCGCCTGCTGCAGGACGCTTCCGCGCGAACGGCCGGCGCGGAGCTGCGCTGGCGCGCGGGCGCCGCGCCGGTCAAGGGCTTGCCGCTGGGCGGGCATCTGCACTTCAGCGGCCTTGCCCTTACGGCCGAGCGCTTGCGGGCGCTCGACAACGCGCTCGCGCTGCCGCTGCGGCTGCTCGAGCCGGACGGCGCGGGCCGCCGCAGGCCGCGCTACGGCGCGCTCGGCGACTTCAGGACGAAGTCGCACGGCGGCTTCGAATACCGGACGCCGCCGAGCTGGCTCGTGTCGCCGCGGCTCGCGCTCGGCGTCCTGTCGCTCGCGAAGCTCGCGGCTGAGCATGCGCGCGAGCTGTCCGCCAGCCGCCCGCTCGACGACGACGGGCTGCGCGACGCCTTCTATGAAGGCCGGACGGCGCCGCTGCGGAGGGCGGCCGCGGCGGTGCGCGGGGCGCTGGAATCGCTGCCGACTTACGCGCGGTACGGCGAAGCGATCGGTTTTATTTTCGACGCGATCGAGGCGGGCAAGGTGTGGGACGAGAGCGGGGATATCCGGCGCAAATGGCGGATCCTGGAGTGACGACGGAGAAGCGGATGTTCGATAGCGGAGCGTGCAGCAGCGGAACTGCAGAAGTGGACGGCGCAATAGCGGAAAGTGCAGTAGCGGAAGGCGGCTAGCGGCATGCGCGAAGCCGCTTTTTTGCGGGCTGCCACGCGGGCTTGCGGCTTACCGGGAGAGTTTCCGGTGCTTGACGGGTCTAAAACCTGCCAATATACATGTATTTTCAGCCGACCGGCGCTGTTTGATGAAATACCTGCAAATGCGCAGGTAATTTCATCGCACAAGCCGGCAGCCATGATGAAGGAAGAAAATACCTGCACCTTTGCATCTTTTCTTCTCAAATGGGGCGGCATCGGCGAGTAAAGATGTATATTTGCAGGTATTTCGCAATAACACGATGCGGTCGACGATCGGCCGGCCCGACGGAGCAGATGTCGGATGAGCCGACGATAGGCGTTCCGCGAAGATTTTTGAATAGCCGCCAAATTTAAAAGACTTTCACGGTAATCCCGGACCTTCCCAGACCGTTTTGCTTCATGCGCTTGCACGCATAAGGCTCTAGTTTATGCCAGTTTCCCTGCCGGGCACGACGAACCTCGCAAAGCTTGGTATAATAGATGGATGAGTTCAGTGCGACAAATGGAGGATTCTATGGCCGGCTATACCCCGATGATGCAGCAGTATTTGTCCGTTAAGGAAGAAGCGAAGGACGCGCTCCTGTTCTTCCGGCTGGGCGATTTCTATGAAATGTTTTTCGACGACGCGTTGACGGCTTCCAGGGAGCTCGAGATTACGCTGACCGGCAGAGGTGCGGGACTGGAAGAGCGCATCCCGATGTGCGGCGTTCCCTATCATGCGGCAGAAGGTTACATAGCGAAGTTGGTAGACAAGGGTTACAAGGTCGCGATCTGCGAGCAAGTGGAGGATCCCAAGGCGTCCAAGGGCGTCGTAAAGCGCGAGATCGTGCGCATCGTCACGCCCGGCACGGTGATGGAAACGAAGTCGCTCGCGGGCGGTTCGAACAACTTTATCGTCGGCGCCGCCGAGCAGGACGGCCGATTCGCGCTGGCGGCTTGCGATCTGACGACCGGGGAGATGTACGTGACATCGTTCGCGGCGTCCGCGGAGTCGGTTAAAAACGAGCTGAACGTATACCATCCGGCCGAGGCCGTCGGCGACGAGCGGGCGCTGGCGATCTTGGACGAGGCGTCCCGGGCGTCCGGCAGGTCCCTGGTTACGACGGTCAGGGCGCAGACGCAGGACCCGGGCGAGCGGCTCGCCGCGCAATTCCCCGAGGAGCGGTGGGACAGGCACGAGCCGGTGAGGAAGCTTGCCGTAGCGCGCCTCGCCGAGTATCTCGGCGATACGCAGAAGCGTTCGCTCGCCCACGTTCGCGCGGTCAAGAGCTACGATCCGCAGCAATTCATGGCGCTCGACGCGTTCACGCGGCGTAATCTCGAGCTGACCGAGACCGTTCGCGACCGCGCCCGCAAGGGCTCGCTGCTCTGGCTGCTCGATCGCACGCGCACGGCGATGGGCGCGCGCCAGCTCAAGCGCTGGATCGACCAGCCGTTGCTCGACCGGGCGGCGGCGGACGGGCGGCTCGACGCGGTCGAGGCGCTGCACGGCAACTGGATGCTGCGCGAGGATCTGCGCGCTGCGTTATCCGAGATCTACGACCTGGAGCGGTTGGTCGGGCGAATTGCCTACGGCACGGCCAACGCGCGCGACCTCAACGCGCTGGGCGCTTCGCTCTCGCGCATTCCGGCGCTCAAGGACATTTGCGCGGAGCTCGGCTCCGGACCGCTGGCCGCCATGGCGCAGTCGCTCGACGCCTGCGAGGATCTGGCGCTGGCGATCGTGGACGCGATCGCTGCCGAGCCGCCGGTGTCGGTCCGCGAGGGCGGACTGATCCGTGCGGGCTTTCACGAGCGGCTGGACGAGTTGCGCGAGGCAAGCAAAAACGGCAAGACCTGGATCGCCGAGCTTGAGCGGCGGGAACGCGAGGCGACGGGCATCAAGTCGCTGAAGATCGGGTTCAACAAAGTGTTCGGCTACTATCTCGAGGTGACGCGGGCCAATCTGGGCACGCTGCCGGAGGGCCGGTACGAGCGCAAGCAGACGCTCGCCAACGCCGAGCGCTACGTGACGCCCGAGTTAAAGGAAAAGGAAGCGCTCATCCTCGAAGCCGAGGACCGCATGATCGATATGGAGTACGAGCTGTTCGCCGCCCTGCGCGACGAGATCGCGCTCCATATTCCCCGGCTGCAGCGTCTTGCCGAGAGCGTGGCGAGCCTCGACGCCCTGCAGTCGCTGGCCGAGGTCAGCGCGGAGCGGCGCTATGTCAGGCCGACCTGGAGCGACGGCTTCGACCTGAACGTGACGGGCGGCCGGCATCCCGTCGTGGAGGCCGTGACCGAAGGAAGCGCCTATATCTCGAACGATGCTTCGCTGACGCGCGAAGGCGGACCGATCCTGCTCATCACGGGTCCCAACATGGCGGGCAAGAGCACGTACATGCGGCAGGTCGCGATGATCTGCATCATGGCCCAGATCGGCTGCTTCGTGCCCGCTTCGACGGCCGAGCTGCCGATGGTCGACCGCATTTTCACGCGGATCGGCGCGGCAGACGATCTCGTCGGCGGACAGAGCACGTTCATGGTCGAAATGAAGGATATCCAGATCATGACGGAGCAGGCGACGGAGCGCAGCCTTGTCATTATCGACGAGCTCGGCCGCGGCACGTCGACGGACGAGGGCATGGCCATCGCCCAATCCGTCATCGAATACGTGCACGACCGGATCGGCTGCAAAGCGCTCGTCTCGACGCATTACCATGAGCTTGCCCATCTGGAGGAGACGCTGGGCGGACTTCGCAACGGCTGCATGGCCGTCAAGGAGAGCGGGGACGGCGTTACCTTCCTCCGCAAGCTCGTAGCCGGCGCGGCGGATTCCAGCTACGGGATTTACTGCGCGCAGCTCGCCGGGCTGCCGGAGTCGATCGTGTCGAGAGCTTACGGCCTGCTTGAAGCCGCCGGCGCGGCACCGGTCCGGACAACCGGCGGGATTGCCGGCGCCGAAGCTTCCACGAACCCGGGACTGACTTACGCCGCTGCAGCCACTCGGACATCGGCGCTACAAGCTGTGGAGCAGATCGTCGCAGAGCGGGAATCCGGAGCCGTAACGCCTGCTGCCGCAACGCCTGCTAGCGGCGTGCAGCAGCTGTCGATGTTCGAGGAAGCGGCGGCTGCCGCCGAAGCGAAGGCGGCGAAGGCGAGGACGCCCGAGGCGGACAAGCTGCTCGACAAGATGCGCAAGCTAGACGTCATGCGGATGACGCCGCTGCAGGCGCTGGAATGGCTCAACGACGCGCGCAACCAATTGATCGGAAAAGGGGACTGAACTTGAGAGGACAACGAAAAACGGCAAGCCTGCTGCTGAAGGCGGCGTTGTGTCTGGCCCTGTCGGTCCTGTGGCTGCCTGTCGGCGCCGGTGCCGCTACCCAGGACCAAGTCAACGAAGTGCGCCAATTGCTCGAAGAATACCATATCAGCAAGCCGACGGACGACAAGCTGAGCGATTCCGGCATCGAGGCGATGATCGATGCGCTGGGCGATCCGTATACCCAATATTTTTCGCCCGAGGAGCTTCAGAGCTTCTCCAACGCAATCAATCAGTCTTTTGTCGGGATCGGCATCGTCATGTCGCAGGACGACGGCATCGTTTATCTTGAAGACGTCGTACCGGACAGCCCGGCGTTTAAGGCCGGGCTGATGCCGGGCGACGCGCTCGTCTCGATCGACGGCGAGCTAACCGCCGGCAAAACGATCGACGCCATTCAGATCATGGCGGCCGGCGCGGAAGGGACCGTCGTCAACATCGGCGTCAAGCGGGGAATGGTCAAGCTGCAATTTCTGGTGGCACGGACCGCGGTACAGCTGCCTGTCGCAACTTCCAAACTGATGGGCAGCGGCGTCGGTTACCTGCGGCTCGATTCCTTTTCGGCCGATGCCGGCGCCAAGTTCAAGTCGCAGCTGCAATCGCTCGAAGGGAAAGGCATGTCGTCGCTCATCGTCGATCTGCGCGGCAACGGCGGCGGCTACGTGGATCAAGCCCAGCAGATCGCGGCTTTGTTCGTCAAAGACGGCATCCTTGCGCACGTATCGGACCGCGACGGCAAGGACGCGCCGATCGAGCTGCATGGCGTGAGCCGCAGCTATCCCGTTTATATACTCGTCGACGGCGGGAGCGCCAGTGCGACCGAGCTTTTGTCGGGCGCGCTGCAAGAGTACGGCATCGCGAAGCTGGTCGGCACGAAAACGTACGGAAAAGGCGTCATCCAGCAGCTCATACCCGTCGAATCGGGCGGCACGCTTAAGGTGACCGTGCAGGAGTATACGACGCCGGGTGGCAAAAAAGTGGACAAGGTCGGATTGACGCCGGACGTAACCGTCACGGGCGGCCTTCAGCAGCTGCTCGCGGCTTACCGGCTTGCCGGTGGCGGCGACGTTCGGCTTACCGTCGGCAGAGGCGCGCTGGTCGTCAACGGCATCCGCACGGCGGATTCCGGCTCCGTCATCAAGAAAAACGGCGTCTGGTACATCAGCTCCAAGCTGGGGGCCGTCGCCTCGGAATCTAAGCTTAGCTATGATGCCAAAGCCCGGCAGATCGTGCTCGTTAAGGATGGAATCACGCACCGGCTTGCCGCCTCGGACAGTCATGTCATCGTCAAAAACGGCGTCAGCTACATCGACGTCCGTCTGCTGTCCAAGTGGTTCGCCAACCTGACCTGGGCAGCCGTGGGAGACGGAACGGTCACGCTGTACGATACGGCGGCTTGACGCCGTCAGCCAGGAGTCAGGAAGGAGGAACAGCCCATGGGAATCATCATCCAGCTGGACGAGCATCTATCGAATCAGATCGCGGCCGGCGAGGTGGTCGAGCGCCCGGCTTCCGTGCTGAAGGAGCTTATCGAGAACGCGGTCGACGCCGGCGCAAGGCACGTCGACATTACCGCGGAGGAAGGCGGCCTGTCGCTGATTCGGGTCGTGGACGACGGAGCGGGCATCCAGCCTGACGACCTGCTCATCGCCTTCCAGCGCCATGCGACGAGCAAGATCGCAAGCAATCGCGACTTGTTCCAAATCTCGACGCTGGGCTTCCGGGGCGAAGCGCTGCCGAGTATCGCGTCCGTATCCAAAGTCCGGTGCCTGAGCGCCTCCGAATCCGGCGGCCTCGGCCGGCTGCTCGAGATCGAAGGCGGCACGGTCAAGCGCCATGAGGACGCGGGCGCGCCGAGAGGCACGGACATGTCCGTCAAAGAGCTTTTTTACAACACGCCGGCACGGCTCAAATACATGCGCACGATCCAGACGGAGCTGTCGCATCTGTCCGACGTCGTTTACAGGCAGGCGCTTGCGCGCCCGGACGTCGCGTTTACGTTCTCCCACAACGGCTCGGTGCTATTGCGAACCCCGGGGAACGGCGATCTAAGGCAGGTCGTCGCGGCAATATACGGCTCTGGACCCGCCAAAGCGATGCTGGAGATCCAAGCGGACGGACCGGACTTTTCGCTGTCCGGGCTGACCGCCATGCCGATCGAGACGCGCGCCAGCCGCAGCGCGGTGACGATCATCGTCAACGGAAGGTTCGTGCGCAGCCCCGCCGTCGTCCAGCCGCTGCTGCAGGCTTACCATACGCTGCTCCCGATCAACCGCTATCCGCTGTCTGTGCTGCATCTGCGGATGCATCCGTCTCTTTTGGACGTGAACGTTCACCCCGCCAAGCTCGAGGTGCGGTTCAGCAAAGAAACCGAGCTGCGCGCGTTCGTGGAGGCCGCCGTTAAGGAGGCGCTCGAAACCTATGCCTATATCCCTTCGGGAACGGCCGTCCGCAAGCCGAAGCCCGAGACCTGGCAGCAAGAGCAAATCCGGTTCCAGCTGCCGCCGGTCGAGGCGGAACCTGGTCCCAGGCAAAGCGAGCCGCAGCCGGACGGCGATACAGCAATCGCACAGCCGGACAGCGATTCAGAAACTTCGCGGCTTCCGGCTCACGCATCAAGCGAAGCGGCGGTCGCCGCTGAATCCGAAGCGCCTTCTCCTGAGCCTCGGACAGCCGGATATTCAGTTTCTTCCCACGACGCGGATTCAATATTGCCGGGATACGGGGAAAGAAAACGGGATAGCGTCCCCGGCCGGCCGTCTTACGCCGCTGCTTCCGGTAATCAGTCGTCCAACGTCCGTCAGGATACGGTCCGCGAACAGCGTCCTTCCGGCGGCAGCTACGCAGCGCCGGCGCGGGATCCTTGGAGCGATAGAAGCGGGGGGCGGGAAGCGGGCAAGCTGCCCGATCAAGTGTGGCGGGCGGCGTTCGGCGCCGCGGCCGCGGAGACGAAGCCCGAATTTCCCGAGCTCTATTGGATCGGCCAGCTTCATGGAACTTACATCGTCGCCCAGAACGACAGCGGCTTGTACCTGATCGATCAGCATGCCGCGCACGAGCGCATCCATTACGAGATTTACTACGAGAAGTTCGGCGATCCGGCAGCCGCGAGCCAGGAGCTGCTGCTCCCGGTCACGCTGTCCTTCGCGCCCGACGAATACGCGGCCATTCGCGGCAAGCTCCCCTGGTTCGAGCTCGCGGGCGTATATCTGGAAGATTTCGGAGGCAATACCTTTATCGTACGGGCCGTACCGCATTGGCTTCCGGAGGGGGACGAGTCGGACATCGTGCGGGAGATGGCGGAGTGGATCTTGAAGGAGCGGGGCATCGATCTTCACAAAATCCGCGAGAAAGCGGCGATTCTGTGCTCCTGCAAAGCTTCGATCAAGGCGAACCAGGCGTTGACGCGCGAAGCGGGCGAGATGCTGCTTCGCAGGCTAGCCGCCTGCAAGCAGCCTTATACTTGCCCGCATGGACGGCCCATCGTCGTCAGCTTCACGACCTACGAGCTCGAGAAAATGTTCAAGCGGGTGATGTCTTGATCGTAACGACCGCGGAGAAGCCGGACGCGGCGCTTACCGCGTACGCGCGCGGATTGGCGGGCGAGCTTGGCTGCCGCTTCGCCGACCGCCGCCGCGAGACGCTGGCAGGCCTAGCCCGGAAGTTCCCGGAAGCCGCGGACGGCATCCTGATCGCGGCGCCGCAAGGCTTGAAGTATGCCGCGGACGGCAAGGATCCGCTATTTTACCATCCGAGCATGGCGCTGATCAGAGTCAAGCGCCTGCTCGAGGGCGGCGGCGACGCGCTCGTAGACGCGGCCGGCGTGCGGCCGGGCGACGTCGTCGTCGATTGCACGGCGGGCTTGGGCGCCGATGCGCTCGTCCTCTCGTACGCCGCCGGCGCCGCAGGCAGCGTTAAGGCCATTGAAGCTTCGCGCATCCTGTACGTCATCGTAAGAGAAGGCTTGCAAGCTTACCGTAGCGGACTAAGCGAGCTCGACGAGGCGATGCGCAGGGTGAGCATGCGGCTTGGCGAGCATCTGCAGGCGCTGAGGAGCATGCCGGATCGCAGCGCGGACATCGTGTACTTCGATCCGATGTTCGCGAAGCCCGTCCAGGACTCGGCCTCCTTGAGGCCGCTTCGGGCGCATGCGGAGGATCGGTCTCTCGCCGCAGAAGCGATCGCGGAGGCGAGCCGGGTAGCCCGCCGCGCCGTCGTGCTTAAGGACCACAAGACGAGCGGCGAATTCGAACGGCACGGGTTCCGGCGCGTCCGGACTTCCTACTCGGCCGTGGACTATGGAGTGATTGAAATTCAATGACGAACAACAAGCCTCCGCTGATCGCGCTGGTCGGACCGACGGCCGTCGGCAAGACCGCGGCGAGCCTTGCGATCGCCAAAACCTTCGATTGCGAGATTATCAGCGGGGATTCGATGCAGGTATACAAAGGGATGGATATCGGCACGGCCAAGCTGCCGTTCGCGGAGCGCGAAGGCGTACCGCACCATCTGATCGATATCAAGAAGCCGACCGAGCCCTTTTCGGCAGCGGACTTTCAGACAGCCTGCGAGAATGCGATCCGCGACATCCACAGCCGGGGGCGAATCCCCTTCATCGTCGGCGGCACGGGCCTGTATGTCGAGTCCGTATGTTACGGGTTCCGCTTCCAGCCGACGGGCGGCGATTCCGCTTACCGTGAGTCGATGCAGGCGATCGCCGACTCGGAAGGGGCCGAAGCGCTCCATCGGAAGCTGTCGGACGTCGATCCGGCGACGGCGGCCAAACTGCATCCCAACGATGTAAGACGCGTCATTCGGGCGCTGGAGATTCATGCGACGACGGGGCGTCCCGCGTCCGAGCAGCTCGGCGAGGCGCGAGGAGACCGCAAGGAATCGCCCTATAATCTCGTGCTGCTCGGACTTCATATGGATCGGGCCAAGCTGTACGCACGCATAGACGGGCGGGTCGACGATATGCTGGCACAAGGGCTGGAAGAGGAAGTACGGGGTCTGCTCGCGGCGGGCCTGCCTTCGTCGTCCGTTTCCATGCAGGCGCTCGGATACAAGGAGATGGCCGCTTACCTCGAGGGGCGCACACCTTACGAGGACGCCGTTTCGATGCTCAAGCGGGATACGCGGCGCTTCGCCAAGCGCCAGCTCTCCTGGTTCCGGCACATGCAGGACCTGGTCTGGATCGATACGGACGGCGCCGCAAAAATCACCGATCTTTTGCCAATGATCTATGCTATAATAGCAGGAAAGTTAAAATGAGCTTTGAATATAAGCTTATAAAAGAAATTAATGGCGATGGGGGATACCGGTAATGAACAAGTCCATAAACATCCAGGATACGTTTCTGAATCAATTGCGCAAGGATAGCGTGCCCGTCACCGTCTACTTGACCAACGGTTTTCAGATCCGCGGCGTCGTCCGCGCCTTCGACAACTTTACGATCGTCATCGACAGCGACGGCCGGCAGCAGATGGTTTACAAGCATGCCATCAGCACGTTTATGCCGCAGCGCAACGTATCCCTTCAGCAGCAGGACACCGGGGCCAACGCTTGACGCTTAGGCGCGCGTAGCTCCAAAACGAAACCTTTCACCCCCCTTAAGCGTCTAATTGAATAGCCAGGCCACAGGGCAACCCAAGACTTGGGTTGTTCTTCTTTTGAGCGGGTATGGTATAGACAGAGAAAAAACGTACTGTAAAAGGGGAGAAAGCCATTGGCTCAGTCAGCACCGAAATCGTCCCGCAGCGGGAAAGGCGGCAAGCCGCCGCGCAAGCGCGGGCGCGGCAAAGTCGCGCTCATTTGGATCATCTGCCTCGCCGTCCTGGCCGTTCTCGCCGCGGCGGTCGCGTACTTGCTCGTCATTTTGAACGGCGAACGCGTTTTGTCGGCCAACCTCAACAAGCTCGATCTCGACCGTTCGACGATCGTCGCCGACGCGAACGGCAATCAGATCGCCAAAATATCGATCGCGGGCGGCAACCGCGAATACGTGCAATACAAGGATATTCCCAAAGCCGTGGCCGATGCCTTTGTCGCGGTAGAGGACAAACGGTTTTACGAGCATGGCGGCGTCGACCTGTTCGGTATCGGCCGCGCGCTCGCCAAGGACGTCGTCGCCCGCAGCATGGTCGAAGGCGCCAGCACCATTACCCAGCAGCTTGCCCGCAATTTGTTCCTTAACGCGGACAAAACCTGGTTCCGCAAAGGCACGGAGGCGTCGATCGCGCTGGCGCTCGAGCGGCACAAGACCAAGGAAGAGATTTTAGAGCTGTATTTGAACCGGATCTATTTCGGCAACGGTCAATACGGCATCAAGACGGCTGCGAAGTTTTACTTTGGCGTCGGCGATCTCGATCAGTTGAAGACCTGGCAGATTGCTACGCTTGCCGCGATTCCGAAGGGGCCGAGTATCTACAATCCATACAAGCATCCGGACAATTCCATGGAACGCCGCGGCGTCGTCCTGAGGCTGATGACGGATCAAGGACTCATTACGGAGGAAGAACGCGCAGCGGCTGCGGAGATCGTCTACAAGCCGACAATGGCGATGACAAGCACGAGCAAGTTCGCCAGCTTTACGGATTATGCGATCGACGAAGCGCTCCAAAAGCTGAATCTGACGGAAGAAGAGCTGCTGGCGGGCGGCTACACGATCTATACGACGATCGATACGGACGCCCAAAGCGCGATGGAAAGCGAATTTTCCAAAGACGCCAACTTCGAGAAAAGCGAGGACGATACGCCGATCCAGGGCGCGATGGTCATTATGGACCAGCACGACGGCTCGCTCAAGGCGATGGTCGGCGGACGGGATTACCAGAAGAGCGGACTGAACCGCGTGGAAAGCCGTCGTCAGCCGGGATCCTCGTTCAAGCCGATCGTCTCGTACGGTCCGGCGCTCGAGACGGGCAATTATACGCCGGATTCGACGCTCCGCGACGACAAGACCTGTTACGGCAACGGCACGTATTGCCCGACGGATTCCAATGCGAAGAAGTATATCGGCGCCGTCTCGATGAAGGAAGCGATTCGCGAGTCGCGCAACCAGCCGGCCGTCTGGCTGCTTAACGAGATCGGCCTCTCGACGGGGGTTAAGTTCGCCGGCAAGCTGGGCATCGAGCTGGGCGACGAAGACAAGCACAATCTGGCGATCGCGCTCGGCGGCTTGACTAACGGCGTGACGCCCGTGCAGATGGCCCGTGCCTACGGCGCCTTCGCCAACGGCGGCCAGCTTCAGGACGCGCATGCCATACTCAAGATCAACGACGCTTCGGGAAAAACGGTCTACTCGTTTAAAACGCCCGGCGACAATCAGGTGATCAAGCCATTAACCGCGTACTACGTGACCGAGATCATGAAGGGCGTCGTAAGCGGCGGCACGGGCACGAAGGCGCAGATCAGCGGACGGACCGTAGCCGGCAAGACGGGGACGACGCAGCTCGGGCTCAAAGGCGTGAGCTCCAGCGGCAACCGCGACGTCTGGTTCGTCGGCTTCACGCCGGAGTATACCGCAGCCGTCTGGATGGGCTACGACAAGACCGACAAGGATCATTACGTCAAGAAGAGCAGCGGCCAAGCTGCGGCGCTGTTCTCCAAGATCATGACGAAAGCGCTAGAGGGCAAAAAGAAGCAATCGTTCCCCGTGCCGGATCAGGCGCAGGAGCAGCCGACTCCGACGCCGACGGCGGATCAGTCGATTACGGATCTGACCGGCGTTTACGACTCTCAGCAAGTGTCGGTGACTTTGAACTGGACCGCGGTGCCGGGAGACGATATCACGTACAAGATTTATCGCAAGGGAAGCGACGAGAGTCAGTTCAAGCTGCTCGTAGAGTCCGTAACGCCGACGGCGGACGATCTTTCGATCCTGCCCGACTTGACTTACACATATTACGTGAAGCCGTACGATCCGAACGCCGACGCGGAGGGCGCCGAATCCAATCGCGTTACGGTAGAGGTGACTTCCGAGCTGGAGCCTACGCCGACTCCGACGCCTTCGGAGACGCCTGGCGAACCGACGGAATCGCTCCCGCCGGAAAGCACGGACGTACCGGACGACGGAAACGGCGGAGATCAAGGCGGACAAACGCCGGACGGCGGGCAGCCGACCGATACGTCGCCGCCTTCGCAGACGACGACCCCGTCTCCGACGCCGTCGTCGACTCCCCAATCGACAGAGTCCACTGGCCCGGTCGCGCGCGCGACGGCCACGCCGAGCGTGCTGCCGACGCAGACGGACGCCGCCGACCAGAAAGGCAAGAAAAATGATAAAAACAATAAAAACAATAAAAACCAACCCAATTCAGAGGTTGCGGCCGATTCCACGGAGACGGTCGCTCCTTAATCAAATTTCGCTTAGAGACAGGCGCATCCGCGCTTGTCTTTTTTTCGTTTTTTGTACAAAATAGGTTCATTATAGAGAGAAATCGGCAGGAGGAATAGGAATGGAATGCAAACTGGTAACCGAGCAAAGCGAACTGGAGATGGGATTGTCCGTGCGCATGGAAGTATTCGTGCAGGAACAAGGCGTTTCTCCCGACGAAGAGGTGGACGGATATGACGTTTCCCCTTCTGCCTGCAGACACTTCCTGGTGACGGACGAAGGGAGGCCCGCAGCCGCAGCCCGCTGGAAAACCTTTGAACCCGGAATCGCCAAGCTGCAGCGCATCGCCGTCAGACTTCCCTATCGCGGCCGCTCGATCGGTCGCCTCATTGTATCGGCCATGGAGGAAGACGCCGCCAAGCTTGGATACGAATCCGCGATCCTGGACGCGCAGTGCAGCGCGGAAGCCTTTTACCAGAAGCTGGGCTATGCGACGATATCTGCTGAACCGTTTTACGATGCCGGCATTTTGCATGTCAGGATGAGCAAGAACTTGCGATAAACTTACCGGCAGTCGTGGCCGGATGAGGTTTGCCGTTGCGCAGAGAGGGCTTAACTGGTTCAAGAAGGCAAGTTGTGGTAAGCTTTGTGTAAACCTGATTATCGTGAACGAGAGAGGATTTATGAAACGAAAATTTTCCGACCGGGCCAACTGGCGCCGCATCTTGAAAAAAAACTATGCCTGCATCCCCATGGACGAACCTTATTTCCGCGGGTTTGTGACGTTGTACCGGATTCAAGACTTGCGCGACCCGCTATGGAAGGAGTACAACGGGAAGCGGATGTGCCTCGCGGACAAAGGGTATCTGTGGACCCAGCATTACCCGCGCGGAGAGCATTTTGTCGTGACGACGATGTTCGATCAGCGAGGCCAGGTCGTACAGTGGTACATCGATATTTGCAAAACGCAGGGATTGACCGATCAGCAAGTGCCCTGGTTCGACGACTTGTATCTCGACATCGTCGTATTGCCGACCGGCGAGACGCTGCTTCTGGACGAGGACGAGCTTGAGGAAGCCTTAGACGACGGCCATATCACGCCGCGCGACTCTGCGATGGCCCACCGGACTGCGCAGCGCCTGTTGTCTCTGATCCGGCAGAAGAAGTTTCCTTATTTCGATATGAGCCTTAAGCACCGCAAGCTGTTTCTCGAGCGTCTCGGCTGGGAGAGCGGTACGCCGTGACCGGGGGCCGGAATCCCGGGCCAAGCGCGGCCGAATCTGTCGTCCTTCTGCGCCGAAGGCGTCTTCGGGCGGCCGCCTATATCGTTAGCGCCGGCGTGCTGGCGCTTTTTCTTTGGTGCGGCAGCCTGTTTGTCGTTATCGGACGATTCGGCGGCGAACCCGCGAAGGGACTTCCGGCGCAGTCCGATGTCGGGATCGTGCTTGGCGCGTCCTTGTGGGACAACAAGCCGAGTCCGGGCTTACAGGAGCGCCTCGATCAGGCTTTATCGCTCTATAAGGCGAACGTATTCAGCCGTTTTATCGTTACGGGCGGACTGGACGCCGGTGGTGCCGTACTGACCGAGGCGGAGGGCATGCGCGATTATTTGCTGCAGCGGGGCGTGCCTGCTCCGGCGATTTTTATTGAGCCCGAGGCGACGAGCACGTACGAAAACTTGAAATTTTCCAAAGCGATTATGCAGGCGAACGGATGGCATACGGCGGTAATCGTCACGCATCAATATCACGGGTCAAGATCGCTCGACATCGCAGAGGCGCTGGATTACGAGCGTCCGCAGGTCAGCGTGACGGATTCGAAGGTGATGAACATGGCTTATCACCGGACGCGCGAGGTGCTTGCCTACACCAAGTGGCTGCTCCAAAAGTGGCTCTGAGCGTGCGGTTGCATGATGCCCGGTTGGCTCGAATAGACTGATAGTGCGGCGTTCGCGCCGACTTTTCGTCTGCGGGGTGTGAGCCATTCATGAACGCTAGAGCGCAGGGCGAGCGGGACAGCGCCGCCGCGGCGAGGCCCGCCAGACAGATCAACGTGGTGCTTCGCAACCAGGACGCGGCGCCGTCCGGCGCGGCAGCCAGCACGGAGGCGCTGGCCGCCGGCCGCGGCCTGCCGTCTTCCGGCCCTTGGGCCATGTGGCAGCAGGAGCTGGAGCGCATGGTCGGGCTCGATAATGTCAAGGAGCTCGTATACGAGATTTACGCGCTGCTGCAGATCGCCCAGTACCGGGGCGATGCGGGACTTCATAGCCAGGCGCACGTCTATCATATGATTTTTAGAGGCAATCCGGGCACGGGCAAGACGACGGTCGCAAGGCTCCTAGCCAAGCTTTTTCAGAGCATGGGACTTCTGACCAAAGGCCATCTGGTCGAGGTCGAACGCGCCGACCTGGTCGGCGAATATATCGGCCATACCGCGCAGAAGACGCGGGATCTCGTGAAGAAGGCGCTCGGCGGCGTGCTGTTCGTCGACGAGGCGTATTCTCTCGCCCGCGGCGGGGAAAAGGACTTTGGCAAGGAAGCGATCGATACGCTCGTCAAGGCGATGGAGGACCATCGCAATCAGTTCGTGCTGATCCTGGCGGGATATCCGATGGAGATCGACATGTTTATGATGACGAACCCGGGACTTCCGTCGCGGTTCCCGATCCAGATGGATTTTCCGGACTTCAGCGTGGATCAGCTGCTGCAGATCGCCGAGGGAATGGCGAGGGAGCGCGATTACGTGCTGCTGCCCCAGGCGGTCGCCAAGCTCAAGCAGAACGTGCTGCAGGAAAAAGAAGCGGCGGCGCATCCGTTCAGCAACGCCCGTTACGTGCGCAATATGCTCGAACGAGCGATTCGCAACCAGGCGGTGCGGTTGCTTCAACAATATCCGTCGGCTTCGCCGTCAAGACAGGAGCTGGTGGGCATTCGGCCCGAGGATTTGAAGCCGTTGCCTGCGGCGGGGGCGCCGACGGGACCTGCGTTTGGGTGGGGCTTCAATTAGAGTGCCTTCTAGCGGGTATAGTATAGGGTGACGATACGAAGCACTGGAGGCAGCCGATAGAGGATGAAGCCAAGTTCTTACGATACGGGGGCAGACCGCGGCGAGCGCGCGCTGCTCGTCAGTCTGGTTACCGACGCCGTGCGCCAATCGGGCGCGGATTCGGAGCATTCGATGGACGAACTCGCGAATCTCGCGGATACGGCCGGCGTCGAGGTCGTCGGGCGCATGATGCAAAACCGGGACGTTCCGGACACGAGATGGTTCGTCGGGAAGGGCAAGGCCCAGGAGCTGAAGGCGAGGATCGCCGAAGAAGCGGTGACGACGGCCATTTTCGATCAGGAGCTGTCCGGCGTGCAGGTACGCAATCTCGAAGAAGAGCTGGACGTGAAGATCATCGACCGCACCCAGCTGATTCTCGATATTTTCGCGGGCAGGGCCAAGACGAGGGAAGGCATCCTGCAGGTGGAGCTGGCTCAGCTGTCGTACCTGCTGCCGAGACTGTCCGGACAAGGGAAAAATCTGTCCCGTCTCGGCGGCGGCATCGGAACGCGCGGACCGGGCGAGACGAAGCTTGAGACGGACCGCCGTCATATCCGCAATCGGATCACCGAGCTGAAGCGCCAGCTCGAGGGCGTGATGGCGCATCGCAAGCTGCACAGGGAACGCCGCAAAAAAAACGGCATCGTACAGGTTGCGCTTGTCGGTTATACGAATGCCGGTAAGTCGACGCTGCTTCGGCAGCTCACGAGCGCCGACGTTCTCGCGGAGAACAAGCTTTTCGCCACGCTCGATCCGACCTCCCGCGCGCTGTCGCTGCCGAGCGGCAAGGAAGTGCTTCTCACCGATACGGTCGGCTTCATCCAGAACCTCCCGCACGATCTGGTAGCGGCGTTCCGGGCGACGCTCGAAGAGGTTAATGAAGCGGACTTGCTGCTCCACGTTGTGGACGCCTCGTCTCCGATGCGGGACCGGCAGCGGATGGTTGTCGATGAGGTGCTGGCGGAGCTCGGTGCGGGCGGCCAGCCGACGCTGCTCGTCTACAACAAGATCGACGAATGTCCGCCCGCGGCGATCGGATTGCTTGCAGGCGGCCCGGACGCGATTCGCGTCAGCGCATTTAGCGGACGGGACATGGATATGCTCGTGCGCCGCATCGAGGACAAGCTCCTGGGCGACGTAAGGCTGTTGTCGCTCCCTGCAGAACGCGGCGAATTGGCCGCGCTCGCCTATCGCGTAGGCGAAGTGCTGGAGCAAGGCACGGACGAGGACCGCCTGCTGTTAAAGCTTCGTATCAATCCGGCGGATCTGGAGAAATACGGGAGATCGCTTGAGAACTATTTCGTAGAAAACATGAATTCGGTCTGATCGTTAGCGCGAACCGGTTCGGAAATGGGAGCAGGGAAACATGAAGGCAAACGAAGGCAGGGACATTCAAGCAACGGAACTGGAATGGCAGCAGCTGGCCGAACGGGCGGAGACGCTCGCTGCCAGCCGTTTTGCTGAGACGGACCGGATCGGCGAAAGGAATAACTGGAAGGTCATTCGCGCCTTCCGCAAGCATAAAGTGAGCGATTACCACTTCGCCTCTTCGACGGGCTACGGCTACAACGACAGGGGACGCGAGGTGCTGGATCTCGTATATGCGGATGTATTCGGAGCGGAGGCCGCACTGGTGCGGCCTCATTTTGCTTCGGGCACGCATACGATCTCGACGGCACTGTTCGGCGTGCTGCGGCCAGGCGACGAGCTGCTGTTCGTGACAGGCGAACCGTACGATACGCTTCGCAAGGTCGTAGGCAAGCCGGGAGACGGCATCGGTTCGCTTGCCGACTGGGGGATCCAGGCCAAGTCGATCCCGCTGCTGTCTGACGGCAGCGTGGATATTGCCGCGGTCGCCGCGGCGGCGACGCCCCGTACGCGGGTATTCGCGATCCAGCGCTCCCGGGGGTATGAGTGGCGGTCTTCGTTTACGATCGACCAGATCGCGGAGATGGTCCGCCGTTTGCGGCAGATCAAGCCGGACGCCGTCATTTTCGCCGATAATTGCTACGGCGAGTTCACGGAAGATCGCGAGCCATGCGAAGTCGGCGTCGATCTGATCGCCGGCTCGCTCATTAAAAATCCGGGCGGCGGGCTCGCTGCCAGCGGCGGATATATCGCGGGCAAGCAGGAGCTCGTCGAGCAGGCGGCCTTCCGCATGACCGCGCCGGGCATCGGGGCGGAAGTCGGCGCCATGCTCGGCACGACGCGGTCGATCTACCAGGGGTTGTTTCTGGCGCCGCTGCTCGTCTCGCAAGCGGTCCGCGGCAGCATATTCGCAGCAGCCGTGTTCGAACAGCTTGGTTTCGAGACCAAGCCGGGCTGGGACGAGCCGCGCACCGACCTCATCCAAGCGATTGCCTTCGGCTCGGAAGCGCCGCTGATCGCCTTCGTCCAAGCCGTGCAGCGCGCGGCCGCGGTAGACGCCCATGTCGTGCCCGAGCCGTGGGACATGCCCGGCTACGAGCATCCGGTCATCATGGCGGCGGGCACTTTTATACAAGGCGGCAGTCTGGAGCTGTCCGCGGACGCCCCGATCCGCGAGCCTTATATCGCATACATGCAGGGCGGATTAACGTATGCGCACGTAAAATTGGCAGTGCGGGAAGCTTGGGAGTCGCTGCGCGATCGGGGCATGCTCTCCGGGATGTCAGTTCGGCGGAATCAATAGCCGAGCCTGCCGAATGGCTGCGTATGCTCATTGGAATTAAACCTTACATTCCTTGACATGTTTTGCGGCCCGGGCTACAATGGGAGTGGTTGCAAATTCCGCGCCCAGATGGAAGGTTGATACGTTATGGCTGGCGACGAAATACGCAGAAATATGGCGCTGTTCCCGATTGGCATTGTCATGAAGCTGACCGATCTGACTGCCCGGCAAATACGATATTACGAACAACATGAACTGATTCAACCCGCCCGGACGGCGGGCAATCAGCGGCTTTTCTCGTTTAACGACGTCGAGCGTCTGCTCGAGATCAAAGCGCTGATCGAGAAGGGCGTCAACATCGCCGGCATCAAGCAGGTGATGAACCCGGTCGGAGAGAGCGCGGACGACGGAACGATTATCAACGAGATGTCCGAGGTCAAGCGACGCGAGATGTCCGAATCTCAGCTTCACCGCATGCTCAAGCAGCAGATCATGTCGGGCAACAAGCGTCCGGGCCAAGTATCGCTCATCCAGGGCGAGCTGTCCCGCTTTTACAAGAACAAGTAGCTGTACCTACAACGACCATTCTAGGAGGCTGTCATGAGCTACTCGCGCGAGGATATCATTCGGATTGCCAAGGAAGAGAACGTACGTTTTATTCGTTTGCAATTTACCGATCTGATGGGCATCATCAAAAACGTGGAAATCCCCGTAAGCCAGCTCCAAAAGGCGTTGGATAACAAAATGATGTTCGACGGTTCCTCCATCGAAGGCTACGTTCGGATCGAGGAGTCCGACATGTATCTGTATCCGGATCTCGATACATGGGTCGTTTTCCCATGGGTCACGGAAGATCGAGTCGCGCGCCTGATCTGCGACATCTATATGCCTGACGGCACGCCGTTCGCAGGCGATCCGCGCGGTATCTTGAAGCGTGCGCTCGAGGAAGCCGAGGAGCTTGGCTATACGTCGTTTAATGTCGGTCCCGAACCCGAGTTTTTCCTGTTCCAGACCGACGAGAAGGGCAATCCGACGACAGAGCTTAACGACCAGGGCGGATACTTCGACCTTGCGCCGACCGATCTGGGCGAGAATTGCCGTCGCGATATCGTGCTTATGCTCGAGGAAATGGGCTTCGAGATCGAAGCATCCCACCACGAGGTCGCACCCGGACAGCACGAGATCGACTTCAAATATGCGGACGCCATCAAGGCGGCCGACCAGATCCAGACGTTTAAGCTCGTCGTCAAGACGATTGCGCGCAAGCACGGACTGCACGCGACATTTATGCCGAAGCCGCTGTACGGCATGAACGGTTCGGGCATGCACTGCCATCAGTCGCTGTTCAAAGGCTCGGAAAATGCGTTCTATGATGCGAACGACCGTCTGGGCCTCAGCACGGTGGCGCGTCATTATATGGCGGGAATCCTGCAGCATGCACGGGGCATGGCGGCCATTACGAATCCGACCGTCAATTCGTTCAAACGGCTCGTTCCCGGCTATGAAGCGCCTTGTTATGTCGCCTGGTCGGCGAGCAACCGCAGTCCGATGATCCGCATTCCTGCGTCCCGCGGCCTCAGCACGCGCGTCGAAGTCCGCAATCCGGACCCGGCTGCCAATCCGTATCTGGCGCTTGCAGTCATGCTGAAGGCGGGCCTCGACGGCATTCGCAACAAGACTGCGCTGCCCGCGCCTGTCGACCGCAATATTTATGTGATGAGCGAAGAAGAACGTATCGACGCAGGCATCCCGAGCCTGCCGCTGAATCTTCGCGAAGCGCTGTCCGAGATGCTGCGCGACGAGATCGTATGCGAGGCGCTCGGCGATCACGCGCTCACGCATTTCTATGAAATGAAGGAAATCGAATACGACATCTATCGCACCCAGGTCCACCAATGGGAGCGGGATCAGTATTTGACGACTTATTAATACTCGGCAACAACAAAGAATCCTCGGCGATCGCTAAGCGATGCCGAGGATTCTTTGTCGTTGCCGTCGATTGATGAAAAAAAGCGATTATCGAATGCTGCGGATTAAACCGATGACTTTGCCCAAAATGCTGACGTTGTTCAAGCGCAAAGGCTCCATCGTCGTATTCTCCGGTTGAAGGCGAATGTGGTCGCGCTCCTTGTAGAACGTCTTGACCGTCGCTTCGTCTTCCTCGGTCATGGCGACGACGATATCGCCGTTCGTAGCCGTCTGCTGCTGGCGCACGATAACGTAGTCGCCGCTATGAATGCCGGCGTCGATCATGCTGTCGCCTCTGACGGAAAGCATGAACACCGTCTGCTCGCCGACCATCTGGGCGGGAAGCGGGAAGTACTCCTCGATATTCTCCGTCGCGGTAATCGGCACGCCTGCCGTGACCTTCCCCACGAGCGGTACCTGACGAATGGACTGCGCGAACTGAATGACAGGATCCTGTTCGCCGTCAGTAATCTCGATCGCGCGCGGCTTGGTCGGATCGCGGCGAATGAGGCCTTTCTTTTCGAGACGGTCTAGATGACCGTGTACGGTAGAGCTCGAAGCGAGTCCGACGGCTTCGCCGATCTCGCGCACGGATGGGGGATAACCCTTGTCCTTGACTTCATTCTTAATAAATTCCAATATGGCGGATTGACGGTTGGACATCTTCGACACCTCGAAGCCCTCCTACTGACTTAAAAATTCATATGACAAATTATAACACAGAACCGGAGTTCGTACAAACATTCGTTCTTAGGGAACTTGTGTTCGTAAAAGTGTTGACTCAAACATATGTTCGTGATATTCTCATATCAGAACAAACGTTTGGGGTGGATGAGATGGTACAAGTACAGCTGCTCGGTTCGGATTCCATGAAGGCTAATGAATATACATATATGAAGATGGAGAGCGGGACGGGGCGAGCATTCGCTTCGTCTGCACGGACCAGGAGTGCGTCGTCGACGGGCATTCTTCAATCGATCGTCTCCTTTAAGGGACTGCGGCTAATTTTGATTCCGATCGTCGCACTGCTGATCTATGCGGGACTGTCCATGATGACTGCATCGGCCGAGCCCGATTCCGTCCGTCCGGCTGCTGCATCGGAAGCGACCGTGTCGGTCGACAGCGGAGATACGCTTTGGTCGATCGCCGAGGGTGCCAAGCCTGCCGGCATGAAGACGATCGCGGCCGTGCACCTGATCATGAAGCGCAACGGACTGACGTCATCCACCATCGCTTCCGGTCAACGCTTGGTCCTGCCGGCCAAGCTATCGGATAAAGCAGACTAGGAACACACATTCCTGTTCGTTCAATATTCGCACTACGAATCTTTCATGAATAGACTATCCTTAATCGACCGATGCATATCGGTCTTTTTTGCTTTAGCCTCGCCTTGACATTCCCCTTGCGATAATGTCAAATTAGAAGAGGCAACACGGGAGGTGACCCTATGGAATTCGACAAGTTGATCGCTCGGATTAACGAGTTGGCACATAAGCACAAAACGATCGGATTAACCGAGGAAGAAACTGTCGAACGGCAAAAGCTGCGCAAGGATTATCTGGACAACTTCAAGCGAAACTTCAGGCAACAGCTCGATCAGATCGAATGGACGGACGAACCGCCCGAAGATACGGTCAAGCATTGATTTGCCCGGATGCAGGTCCGATAATTAATGTCCTAAACGATGGTATGAACGGTCTTATTCATGCGGCAACGCGGCAAAGCCGGCTTAAAGCCGGCTTTGCCTATACATAGGAGGGTATGCAGTGTCACGTTCATGGGAACGCGCCGTACAGCGCAATTCGAAGCAAATCAACAAACGCCGCAAAAAAGAGGGCAAGCAGAGCTTGTCCGCTCCCTCGGTGCAGATCGATCGATTCAAAGGCCGGAGCCTTATTATGCCTTTCACGCTTGTGCTTCTGATCGTATTTTACATTCTATTGTTTAAACCATGGTCCGCGAGCTTTGAACAGAGCGCGGGCATGTTCTGGGCGACAGTCGGCTGTTATGTGCTGCTCGCCGTATTTTACTTCCTCCGCCGGCCTTATTTAGCCGTCTCGAAGGACAGGCTGGAGACGCGCAAATTTGCGGGATACAAGACGCTTAAGCCGCTTGAAATTCGCAAAATCGTCCAGATGCCCGGCTATATCGTCGTAGAGACGATCAAAGGCGGCAACTGGGTGTTCTCCAAGCTGATGAACCGGTATCCGCTGGATGCGATGTCCGTTCGGCTCAAGGAGTTTGCCGGGCAGCATCAGATCGAGTGGGAAACGCGTGCTAAATAAACCGCGGACTTTCGCTTTCTATATGTACGTTTTTTGCGGATAAACCAATGATATTCGGGATTTGAACTATCGCGCACGGGAGAGATGGACGTCAGATGAAGATTCAAGCGGTAATGTTCGATTTGGACGATACGCTGTTATGGGATGACCGCAGCGTCAAACAAGCCTTCGAAGCGACTTGCGAGCACGCTGCAAGGGAAGCGGGCGTCGATACAGCTGCGTTGGAAGAAGCGGTTCGACGCGAGGCGCGTGCGCTTTATGAGACTTACGAGACGTTTTCTTTTACGCAAATGATCGGGATCAACCCCTTCGAGGGTTTGTGGGGGAACTTTAAGGCCGGGGAACATCAAATGTTCAGACGGATGGAAGCCATCGTCCCGGACTATCGGCGCGAAGCATGGACGCGCGGACTCAAGACGCTTGGCGTGGACAATCCGGAGCTGGGGGCCGAGCTTGCCGAGATGTTTCCAGCCCAACGCCGGAAGCTGCCGCTCGCCTATGAAGAAACGTTCGAGGTGCTCGACGCGCTCAAAGGGAATTACAAGCTGCTGCTCTTGACGAACGGGTCTCCCGATCTGCAGGAGGAGAAGCTTGCGATGACGCCGGAGTTGATCCCTTATTTCGACGAGATCGTCATCTCCGGACAGTTCGGGGAAGGCAAGCCGTCGCCGAGGCTGTTCGCTCACGCGCTGCAGCGCCTCGGACTCGAGGCGGAGGCTTGCGTCATGGTCGGCGACAAGCTGACGACCGACATCAAGGGCGCCAACGGCGTCGGGATGATCTCGATCTGGATCAACCGTCACGGAGCCGTACGCGGCGACGAGATCGTGCCGAGCTTCGAGATTGCCAGCTTGACCGAGTTGCAGCCGCTCCTTAACAAGCTTTCCGCGGAATGACAAAAGCGCCGGATCCCAGATGGCGGGATTCGGCGCTTCTTTGCGTTCAAGGAAATTATTTAACGAATGCCGGATCCTCGAAAGGATGGGCGATCCAGCCTTCGGTCTCGATGAACAGGCGGACGGCGACAACCTTCTTGGAGTCGGTCAAGGTAAAGAAGTGAACGCTGCCCTCCGGCACGGAGATAACGTCGCCGGCGCTCAGGATGACGTCGAAGTAACCGGTCTCTTCGTCGCCGCGGATGATAAAGATGCCTTCGCCGGCCGTGATCGCCCGGACTTCGTCTTCGGTATGGGTATGGATCTGCTCGAACTTCTTAAGCAGCTCTTCGATATTCGGCGTGGACTCCGACAATACGACGATGTCCCAGGTCTTGTAGCCGCGGCGTCCGGCAAGGTCGCGGATCTCGGCGTCGAAGGTCGACAGGATCTCGGCTTTGTCGTCTGCGTTCAGGTCGAAGTTCTCCTGCAGGCGCTCAGGCAGTTTGGAAGGATTCCAGTGCTCGTAGAGCACGCCTTGCGTGTCAAGAAAGGAACGGACGTTGTCTTCTCCTTCGATCAGCTCGTTCGTATTGCGGACGCGAACTTTTGCCATTTGCTATTCCTTCTTTCCCACTATGAATTTAAGTATTAGTTGACTAGATTATAATCGTTGCCACGCCATTTGTCGACACATCCAACCTGATCTTTTCGTGAATAAAACATTCTGCTACTATAGAGGTTAATGATTTTACCCATGAAGTTACCCGGAAAAGGATGATACGTCTAAATATGACTTTAACCGATACGAAAGCCCCATTGCAAGAGCTGCTCAAGAAGCGGATCCTGATCCTCGACGGCGCTATGGGCACGATGATTCAGCAGGCGAACCTGACCGCGGACGATTTCGGAGGCGAAGAGCTCGATGGCTGCAACGAAATGCTCGTGCTGACCCGTCCGGACGTCATTCAAGGCATTCATGAGCAATATCTCGCGGCGGGTTCCGACATTATCGAGACCAATACGTTCGGCTCTACTTCAGTCGTGCTGGCAGAGTACGACATACCCGAAAAGGCGAGGGAGATCAACCTGGCCGCCGCAAGGCTCGCCCGAGAAGCTTGCGACAAGTATACGACGCCGGACAAGCCGAGATATGCCGCAGGCGCGCTTGGTCCGACGACCAAGACGTTGTCGGTTACGGGCGGCGTAACGTTCGATCAGCTGGTCGAGGATTATCGCGAGCAGGTCGTCGCGCTTATGGAAGGCGGCGTGGATGCGATCCTGATCGAGACTTGCCAGGATACGCTTAACGTCAAGGCGGCGAGCATCGGCGTCCGGGCGGCGTTCGACCTAATGGGACGGACGCTGCCGATCATGATCAGCGGCACGATCGAACCGATGGGAACGACGCTGGCCGGCCAGAATATCGAGTCTTTTTACGTCTCGCTCGAGCACCTGAACCCGGTGTCGTTCGGATTGAACTGCGCGACGGGCCCCGAGTTCATGCGGGATCACATTCGCACGTTGTCCGCGATCGCGAAGTCAGGCGTCAGCTGCTATCCTAACGCCGGATTGCCTGACGAAAACGGACATTATCACGAGTCGCCCGAATCGCTGGCACGCAAGCTGCGCGCCTTCGCCGAACAAGGCTGGATCAACATCGCGGGCGGCTGCTGCGGCACGACGCCGGCTCATATCAAGGCGATCGCGGACGCGATGGCCGATATCGCGCCGCGCGCTCAGAACGGCGAGCATCCGCCCGCCGTCTCGGGCATCGAGACAGTCTATATCGAGAGCGAGAATCGTCCTTATATGGTAGGCGAGCGCACGAATGTGCTCGGCTCCCGCAAGTTTAAGCGGCTCATCGCCGAGGGCAAGTACGAGGAAGCGTCCGAAATCGCGCGCGCCCAGGTCAAGAGCGGCGCGCATGTCATCGACGTCTGCCTGCAGGATCCCGACCGCGACGAGACGGAGGACATGAAGAAGTTCCTCGACTTCGTCACGAAAAAGGTCAAGGCGCCGTTGATGGTCGACACGACCGATCCGGATGTCATCGACATGTCGCTGAAGTATATTCAGGGCAAGACATTAATTAACTCCATTAATCTCGAGGACGGCGAAGAGAAGTTCGAAAAGGTCGTGCCGATCCTTCACAAGTACGGCGCGGCCGTCGTGGTCGGCACGATCGACGAGCGCGGACAGGCGATCACGCGGGAAGACAAGCTCGAGGTCGCAATACGCTCGCACGATTTACTGGTGAACAAATACGGCTTGCAAGCGGAGGATCTGATATTCGACGCCCTCGTTTTTCCCGTCGGCACCGGGGACGAGCAATACATCGGCTCCGCCAAGGAGACGATCGAAGGCATCCGGCTTATCAAGGAGCGACTGCCGAAGTGCCAGACGATTCTCGGCGTCAGCAACATTTCATTCGGTCTGCCCGAGTCCGGCCGCGAGGTGCTGAACTCCGTATTTCTGTACGAATGCACGAAGGCGGGACTCGATTACGCAATCGTCAACACGGAAAAGCTCGAGCGCTATGCTTCCATTCCCGAGCATGAACGCAGACTTTCCGAAGAGCTGCTCTACAATACGAACGACGCGACGCTCGCCGAGTTCGTCGCCGCTTTCCGGGATAAAAAGGTGGAAAAAAAGGTCAAGGCCGACAACCTGCCGCTGGAAGAGCGTCTCGCCGGCTATGTCGTCGAAGGCAGCAAGGAAGGTCTGCACGCCGATCTCGACGAAGCGCTGGCGAAGTATGCGCCGCTCGACATCATCAACGGACCGCTCATGGCGGGCATGTCCGAGGTCGGACGATTGTTCAACAACAACGAACTGATCGTCGCCGAGGTGCTGCAGAGCGCGGAGGTCATGAAGGCGTCCGTCGCGCATCTGGAGCCTCATATGGAAAAAGCGGACTCCGCCGTAAAGGGCAAGATCATGCTGGCGACGGTCAAAGGCGACGTCCACGACATCGGCAAAAACCTCGTCGAGATCATCCTCTCGAACAACGGCTACAAAATCGTGAACCTCGGCATCAAGGTTCCGCCGGACCAGTTGATCGCCGCTTTCCGCGAGGAGAAGCCTGACGCGATCGGACTGTCGGGGCTGCTCGTCAAAAGCGCGCAGCAGATGGTGCTGACCGCGCAGGACTTGAAGAACGCCGGCATCGACGCCCCGATTCTCGTCGGCGGCGCTGCGCTGACGCGCAAGTTCACGAAGACGCGGATCGCGCCCGAATACGACGGCGTCGTGCTCTACGCCAAGGACGCGATGGACGGGCTCGACATCGCCAACAAGCTGAGCGATCCCGCCCAGCGGGCCGTGATCGAGCAGGAGCATCGGACCGCGCTCGCCACGCTCGAGCGCGAGGAGGAGAAGCCTGCGATGCCCGCGCCGACGCGCGCCCGCAGCGCCAGCGTGTCGCCGGACGCGCCCGTGTTCACGCCGCCGGATTACGATCGCCACGTGCTTCGCGATTATCCGCTCGCGCACGTGTTGCCTTACGTGAACCTGCAGATGCTGATGGGTCACCATCTGGGCCTCAAAGGCAACGTCGATGAGCTGCTCAAGGCTGGAGACGAGCGTACGACGCAGCTTAAGGAAACGATCGACGGCATCATGGCCGACGCGCAGACGAACGGCTGGCTGAAGCCCCAGGCGATGTACCGTTACTTCCCCGCGCAGGGAGACGGCAACGACATCCTGATCTACGATCCGGCCGACCGCAAGACGGTGATCAAGAAGTTTACGTTTCCGCGGCAGGCGGTGGATCCGTTCCTGTGCCTGGCCGATTTCCTGAAGCCCGTAGAGAGCGGCGTCATGGACACCGTAGGTTTCCTCGTGGTGACGGCGGGAGGCAGCACGCGCGAGCAGGCGGAGCGGTGGAAGGAAAACGGCGACTACCTGCGCTCGCACGCGCTGCTCGCTACGGCGCTCGAGGTGGCGGAAGGCATGGCGGAGCGGGTGCATCAGATCATGCGGGATAATTGGGGCTTCCCGGACCCGGCCGATATGACGATGAAGCAGCGCTTCGGCGCCAGGTACCAGGGAATCCGCGTTTCGTTTGGCTACCCCGCATGTCCGGACCTGGAGGACCAAGTGCCGTTGTTCGAACTGATGAAGCCGGAGGACATCGGCGTCCAACTGACCGAAGGCTTCATGATGGAGCCGGAAGCATCGGTGTCCGCGATGGTATTCGCGCATCCGGACGCCAGGTATTTTAACGTGGACAAGGCTTAAACCATGCCTGAACGACAAGCCTTTAATGAAGAGCTGTCCCGGTCGCGTTTGCGGTCGGGTCGGCTTTTTTCGTTGCCGCAACCAGCGGGCAATGAACGATCATTTCCCCGGAAAGCGCAGGATGCGACAATGAGTATCGCGAATCGCACGGCATTAAGCGCTAATTTCGACTGCACTCCGCCGATAGCGCTTTCGTTCGACACTATTATTGCAATTGCGCGACAATTCACACAAATGATCGCATAACCGGTTCAACAACCATTTCCCGGCATCGGGGAAATAAGAAATGATCATGCCGTACGTTCGAGCTAGCCGTTGCCGTACGAACGTACATTCTGTACAATGAGGAATACGAGACACAAACGATCGATACGCAAAAGAATGGAGCGATGCGGCATGAATCCTTTGACGGGAAAAGCGGCGACGATGGAGGAATGGCTGGAGCATCTGAAGCTGAACCGGGAGATCATGGAAAACGTGACCTACTGGCATACGCAGCCTGCCCGTCCCGCGCGGACCGCGCCTTTTCCGCCGGAGCTCGACCCGAGGCTGTCCGCCGCGCTCGGCGCAAGGAGTATCGCTTCGCTCTATACGCACCAGGCATTGGCCTTCGAGTCGGTCCGCGCGGGCCGTCACGTCGTGACCGTCACGCCGACGGCGTCGGGCAAGACGCTCTGCTACAACCTGCCGGTCTTGCAGCGGCTCTTGACCGATCCGAGCGCGAGGGCGCTTTACCTGTTCCCTACGAAGGCGCTCGCCCAGGACCAGGTGGCCGAGCTGCAGGAGCTGGCCGATGCGATGGAGGTCGATATCAAGACGCATACGTACGACGGCGACACGCCGCCGACCGTCCGCCAGGTCATCCGCAACGCCGGGCATATCGTCGTGACGAACCCGGATATGCTCCACTCGGCCATCCTGCCGCATCATACGAAGTGGGTCAAGCTGTTCGAAAACCTCAAATATATCGTGATCGACGAACTGCACGCGTACCGCGGCGTTTTCGGCAGCCATGTGGCCAACGTCATCCGCAGACTGAAGCGAATTTGCCGGTTTTACGGCAGCGATCCGCAGTTTTTGTGCGCTTCCGCTACGATCGCCAATCCGCGCGAGCATGCCGAGCGGCTGATCGAGGAGCCGTTTACGCTCGTCGACGACAACGGCGCGCCGGCCGGGGAAAAGCATCTCGTCTTTTATAATCCGCCCGTCGTCAACCGGCAGCTCGGCATCCGGCGCTCGAGCGTGCTGGAATCGCAAAAGTTGGCGGCGCTGCTGCTCCGAAGCGGCATCCAGACGATCGTCTTCGCGCGCAGCCGCGTCCGCGTAGAGATCTTGCTCACGTACCTGCAGGAGCTGACGAGGCGCGAGTTCGGGCCTAAGTCGATTCGCGGCTACCGCGGCGGTTATCTGCCGAAGCTGCGGCGGGAGATCGAGAAGGGGCTGCGAAGCGGCGAGATTCGCGGCGTCGTCAGCACGAACGCGCTCGAGCTCGGCATCGACATCGGCCAGCTGCAAGCCTGCGTGCTTAACGGCTACCCCGGATCGATCGCGAGCACGTGGCAGCAGTCGGGACGAGCGGGACGCCGGCATGGAAGCTCCGTCACCTTTCTCGTGGCCAGCAGCAACCCGCTCGATCAATACTTGATCCAGCACCCGGAGTATTTTCTCGGACGTCCGCCGGAGGAAGCGCGCATCCACCCGGACAACCTGCTGATTTTGCTCGATCACATCAAGTGCGCCGCGTACGAGCTGCCTTTCGAGGCGGGAGATACGTTCGGCGGGGAGAAGCTCGTCGACCTGCTCGAATTTCTTGCGGAGGAGAAGGTACTGCACGAGAATGCCGGCCGCTGGTACTGGATGGAGCAGGCGTTTCCGGCGCACGGCATCTCGCTGCGCTCCGCGGCGCAGGAAAATTTCGTCATTATCGATATGACGGATGGCCATCGCGTGCTCGGCGAGGTGGACCGGTTCGGCGCGCCGACGCTTATCCACGAAGAAGCGATCTATTTGCACGAGGGCGTTCAATATCAGGTCGAGAAGCTGGATTACCCGGAAAAAAAAGCGTACGTGCGAGAGGTTAACGTGGACTACTTCACGGACGCGAGTCTCGCGGTAGAGCTGAAGGTGCTGCACGTAGACAAGGAGCGCGAATCGCCGGGGGGAGCCATCGTACGCCAATACGGGGAGCTGATGGTGACGGCCAAACCGACGATTTTTAAAAAAATGCGATTGCGCACGCACGAAAACATCGGCTCCGGTCCGATCCATCTGCCCGAAGAGGAGCTGCATACGAGCGGCTATTGGTTTTCCTTCTCCGAGGAAGCCGCCGCCGTCCGCAGCGCGAACGATATGCAATCCGCCTTGCTGGGGCTCGCCAACGTGCTCGTCCATCTCGCGCCGCTGCATCTGATGTGCGATCCGATGGACATCTGCGTCGTGCCGCAGGTGAAGGCCGTGCATACGAAGCAGCCGACGATTTACTTTTACGACCGTTATCCGGGGGGCATCGGCCTTAGCCAGCGCTTGTACGAAAAGCATGACGAGCTGCTCGCGGAGGCTGGACGACTCATCGAGGGATGCGGATGCCTGAGCGGCTGTCCGGCCTGCGTCGGGCCGATCGAGGAAGTCGGCTTGCTCGGCAAAGACCTGGCGCTCGGGCTGCTGCAAAGAACGGCAGGTGCTGCAGGATGAGCAGTCTGCGCGATCGGCTGACCCGGCTGCGGGCCCATTCGGCTTCGTCCAAGGCAACGGCCGATGCGTCGGCCGTAGGCGCAGCTGCGGAGGCGACGATCGAAGGCGGCCCCGAGCCGCTAAGGGTGAACAAGGGGACGGAGGACAGCTTTACCGGCGAACAAGCCGGCGTCCGCGCATTAGCCGGCGAAGAGACCGCATTCACCGATCCTCAAGACGAAGCAGAAGCGAAAAACGGACGCCATCCGGCATTCGCCGCGCTTAACGTCGAGGAAGTCGACGGCGAGTTCGGCAGCTTTTTGCGGCGTCGCGCGGTCTACCCCCTCGAGCACCGGCACGGCCACTACGTGCTGTCCGAGCTGATGTCCTGCGCCGGCAAGCTGAAGCCGATCACGGCGCGTCAGAACCGGAAGCGGGGGCCGCATGCGGCAGACGCCTCATCCGAGCCGGACAACATCGAAGCGCAGCGGCTTTTGTTCCTTGATACCGAGACGACCGGACTCGGCGTCGGCACGGGCAATTTGCCCTTTATGATCGGATTCGGTTATGCCGACGGCGGAGCGGGGACCTTTACGGTGGAGCAGCTGCTGATCCGTCATCCGGGCGAGGAGCGGGCGATGCTGGCTTATCTGCTCGGCAAGTTCGCGGGGGTCACGCATCTGGTCACCTACAACGGACGTTCGTTCGACTGGCCGGTGCTGACGAGCCGCTTCGTGCTGAACGGGTGGCGGCCGAGCGGCGTCGAGCCGGGGCATCTGGATTTCCTGCATCCTGCCCGCGCATTGTGGAAAAACACGCTGCCATCCTGCAAGCTAAGCCGCATCGAGGAAGATCGGCTCGGTATCGTGCGCGGGGAAGACGTGCCGGGCTCGCTCGCGCCGGAGCTGTATATGAAGTATTTGAGCGACGGGGACGCTTCTCATCTGCGCGGCGTCTATATTCACAACGAACGGGATATTTTGACGCTGGTCACCCTGACCGTGCACTTCGGCGGCGTGCTCGAGGGTCGGCTCGGCGCCGAGTGGGCGCTGCCCGAGGAGCCGGAAGAGCTGTTCCGCACGGCGGCCTGGCTGGCCGATCACGGCGGCGAGCGGCATGCGGAGCGGCTGTTCGCGGCGCTGATCGCGGAGGGCACGCCAGGCGGCCGGTGGCTCCTGCCGGCCGCCGCGCGCCTCAAGAAGCTCGGCCGGCACGGCGAGGCGGCCGAGCTGTGGGAGCGGGCGGCGAGCTTGGCCGAATCTCGGCTGCTGCCGACCGCGGAAGCGCATATCGAGCTGTCGATGCACTACGAGCATCGATGCAGGAAGCCGGCCGTCGCGCTGGATTACGCCGTGCGCGCGCTTGAGCTACTGCAGCGGCGAACTTCGCTGCGCCAGAGCGATCGCATGCGGGCGGAGCTCGATGCGATCAGGCACCGAATGGCTCGGCTTCGCCGCAAGATCGAAGCGATAGGCCGGCCCGGTTAAAATTCCGGGCCGGGCTGTCGCTTCTTTCTATGCCTTGATGGTTGCACACGACTCGACAAAAGGGTATTGTGATTCATATAAAAGCTGGCAGCATCATGAAGTGCAAGACAGCGTCAAAGGAGCCGAAAATGAATGTCGCAACAAATCGCGCTGCTCCGCGAAGACCGTTTCGCCGGACGGCCGAAGGCGGTGCTGCTCGACCTCGACGGCACGCTTTACAGAGGAGAGACGCCGATCGACGGCGCTCCGGAGTTGGTCGGGGAGCTTGAAGGAGCGGGCATCGCCTGCTGGTACTTGACGAACAATTCGACGCGCACGCCCGAGCAGGTAGCCGATCATCTTCGCGGCTTCGGCATCCCGGCCGATGCCGAGCGCGTTATTACGTCCGCGGCTGCCGCGGCGCATTACGCCAAGCAGTGCCATCCTGACGCGGTCGCATACGTCATCGGCGAGCACGGCCTGAAGAGCGCGCTTGCGGAAGCGGGCATCGCGATGCCGGACGAAGCCGAGCGGGCCCAAGGCGCGAAGGTGAATCTTGTCGTGCAAGGCCTCGACCGGAGCTTGAACTACGGACAATTAACCGAGGCGCTCGGTTATTTATTGTCGGGCGCCGACTACTTGCTGACCAATCCGGATCGACGGCTGCCCGTCGGCGACGGTTTTCTGCCCGGCGCGGGAAGCCTGGCCGCGCTGCTGGAGACGGCCAGCGACATCTCGCCGGTCGTCATCGGCAAGCCGTCCGGCATTATGATGCGGTATGCGCTGGACCTGGCGGGTATCGAAGCGTCTGAAGCCTGGGTCGTCGGGGACAACCCGCACACGGATCTCGCTGCGGGCCTTGCGGCCGGTTGTCCGACGGTGCTGGTGCTGACGGGCATATGCGGTCCGGTCGACTGGCGCCGGCGCTGCGAGCAAGCGGGAGCGATGCCGGATGCGGTATGCGCGGGTCCGGATGACGTACGTGCGTTGATTTCGAGGGCTGGAGCTCTTTAACGAACCGGCAGATACATAAACGCTTTGCGGACTCGACGAACGTTAGACGAGAACAGACCATCCGCGAGATGGCTGGAGAAGGGATGGACGAACATGCCGGAATGGCCGGAAATGGACACCTATCGAAGATTGCTGTCGCCGCTCGTATGCGGGCAGATGATCCGGGAGGTTGTCGTGAACCGCGAAAAGACGATTAACGAACCTCCGGAAACGTTCATAGACGCGTTGAAGGGCAAGCGAATATTATTCGTAGAGCGCAAAGGCAAGCACCTGCTCTTCCACTTGGACGACGGCAACCGGCTTTTGCTGCATTTGATGCTCGGCGGCTGGATGTTCTACGGCCAAGACGGGCCGAAGAGCGACGATCACTATCAAGTCATCCTGACGCTGGACGACGGCAACCGGTTGTTTTTCGCGGGACTCAGGCTCGGATTTCTTCACCGTCTGAGCGCCAAAGCGGTGCTGGAGCGTCTGCACGATTTGGGACCGGATCCGATGGATTCGCGCCTTACCGAAGCCGCGTTTGCGGCGCGGCTCAAAAAGCGCAGGGGAAGGCTCAAGCCCGTTCTGACCGATCAGAAGTTTCTTGCCGGAATCGGCAACTGCTATTCGGACGAGATTTGCTTTGACGCCATGATCCACCCTGCCTCGCAAATTTCGGCGCTAAAGGAAGAGCAGATCTCCGTGCTTTACGCTTCCATGCGCAAAGTGCTGACGGAAGCGGCCGACGGCGGCGGATACATGGAGCATCCTTTGACGGCGGAAGACGAGACGACAGGCGGATTTTTGGACAAGCTGCTGATTTACGATCGCGGAGGCGAGCCATGCCCCCGCTCAGGAGACGAGATCGTATTGGAAACGCTGGCGGGAAGAAAAATGTTCTATTGTCCGGCGTGCCAGAAGGAAGCTTGACATGCCGGCTGTAGGCAGCCATGTGAGCACGCGGCGGGGTTTGTACGAAGCGGCGCGCGCCGCGAATCGAATGGGCGGCCATGCGTTCCAGTATTTCCCGTCGAATCCGCGCACGCTCTTCTCCAAGCCGGTCGACGAGGCGGACGCATCCCGCTGCGCGGCGTACTGCCAGGAAGCTGGCATCGTCTCGCTGGGCCATTCCGCCTATGCGATCAATCCAGCCGCGACGGGCGACTCCGCCTCCCAGATGGAGCGATGCGTGCTGGGCGATCTTGCGATCGCGGAGGCTTGCGGATCGATCGGCACGGTCATTCACTTCGGCGTCATCCGCGGCGACGATCCGCTTAAGGGCTATCGCGACATGATCGCCTGGCTGGACAGAACGCTGGCCCGCTGGGAAGGGAAGGCGAAGCTGCTGCTGGAGAATCAGGCCGGCAATCACGGCGACGCCGGCAAGACGCCGGAGGAGATGGTCCAGATCCGCTCGCTGTCCGCCTATCCGGACAAAATCGGCTTTTGCCTGGACACGTGTCATTTGTACGCCAGCGGAGAGTGGAACGGCGCCGATTGGGCTCTATTTCAAGAGCGGGCTTCGAAGCTCGGCTACTGGGAGCATCTCGCGGCCGTGCATTTGAACGATTCACGCTATCCCTCAGGCTCGCGCAGGGATAGGCATGCGCCGATCGGAGAGGGCTATATCGGCGACGACAGTATTCGAGAGCTGCTCGCCTCGCCCGAGATTCGTCGGGTGCCCATCGTTATGGAGACGCCGCCCGATGCGGACGGCACGCACGAAAAACAGATCGCCCGTGTTCTCAAGCTGCTGCGCGAGGGAGACGATTCACTTGATTAACGTTTATTTGGACGATGTGCGGCCTTGTCCCGCCGGCTTTGTCGCGGCACATACTGCAGAGCAATGCCTGCTGCTGCTCCGCGAATACGAAGTGGATATCCTGTCGCTCGATTACGAGCTTGGATACGGGGAGCCCAACGGGTTTGCCGTCGTGGCCGGACTCATCGCCGCGGGCACGCATCCGAGAGAGGTGTACGTTCATTCCTCCAGCATGATGGGCCGCGCCCAGATGGTAAAAGGGCTGCGCGATGCCGGCATCGCCGGCCTGATCGTGCATGACGGTCCGATGCCGGCGGCGGTGCTCGAGGCGGCGGCCAAAGGCGCCGGCGGAGAGAAGGACGAAACGCCGTGACCGAATGGGAAGCCAGGACCTGGCGGCGAGAAATCGAAGAGACGGATGGCGCGCTCGCATTGTTCGTATATACGCCGCTTTGCGGCACTTGCGCGCTCGCGAGGCGAATGCTCGAGGTGGCCGAGGCGTCGCTTACGGACGTTCGAATCGCCTCGGCTAACATCAATTTAATGCCGGGTCTCGCGGAAACTTTTCAGATCGAGAGCGTTCCCTGCTTGCTAATGCGGAGGGCGGACGGCTCGTGGAACAAGGTATACCGATTCGGATCGGTCGTGGAGGTCAGGACGCGGCTCGTCGAATCGTTCAGGGGAGAGGGAAACGATCATGATCGAACTTAAAAATATCGTATGGCGCCGCGAAGATCGGGAGATTTTGCGCGGCGTCGATCTGACGGTCAAAGCCGGGGAGCGCTGGGTGCTGCTCGGCCGCAACGGCTGCGGCAAATCTACGCTGCTCGAAATGATTACGGGCTATTTATTCCCGACGAGCGGCACGATCGACGTTCTCGGCAACCGATACGGACGCGTCGACGTGCGCGAAGTGCGCAAAAGAATCGGGAATATCGGACCGTCACTCATCGAAAAGCTCATCCCCCGCGACCCGGTATGGGAGATCATCGTCGGCGGGATGAACGCTTACTTGCGTATTTACGAGGAAATATCCGACGAAATAAAGGAAAGAGCGCTGGCGGAGCTCGATCGAGTCGGGCTCGGCTCGCGCGCCGAGCAGCCGTTCGGGACGCTGTCCCAGGGCGAACGCAAAAAGGCGCTGCTCGCCCGGACGATGATGGCCGATCCGCAGCTTTTGATCATGGACGAGCCCTGCGCCGGACTTGACCTTTTCGAGCGGGAAAAGTTTCTGGATTCGCTCGAATCGCTGTCCAGGCGCGTCGAGGGCATGTTGTACGTGACGCATCATATCGAAGAGATCGTGCCTTTGTTTACGCATGTGGCGCTTATGGCCGATGGTCGCATCATCGCCGCCGGTCCCAAGCGAGAGGTGCTGACGGCGGAGCTGCTGCGCGACGCCTACGAGGTGCCGGTCAACGTACGCTGGGTCGAAGACAGACCGTGGATCACGGTTGAAAAGGAGGGGTAACGTGTCGGCATTCATAGGAACGAGCAACCCCGGGTTTGCGCCTTTCGCGATGGAAGAGATGCGTAGGCGCTGGCCGGACGTTTCCTTGTCGGGCCTCGCGCCCGGCGAGACCTTCAAGCTTGTCGTCGCCGGCACGGAAGATCGCGAGCTGGTCCGCCAACTTCGTATGGACGAACCTATCTTCTTGCGTCACCTGTTTCCGGTGCGCGAGGAGCTCGACATTCCGCAGCACGCGGAGGAGGTCGCATCCTCCCTCGTCCGCTTCGCCGGTTCGCTGGCCGACGAAGTCAAAGGCGTCAAGGTCGCGGTTCAGGTACGCAAGTCCCAGGACAGTCCGTTCCCCTTTTCGTCGGCCGAAGCCCGCGACCTCATGGTGCCGGCGCTGCTGGAATCTGGAGCGGAGACCGTGTCCCGAGGAGCGAAGTGGATCGTATCCGTATACGCGGCGAAGCGGACTCTTTATCTCGGCTTGTCCGCGCCGGCAGACAACCTGTCCGATTGGCCGGGAGGCGCCGTACGTTTCCGCCGAGAGGAAGGACTCATCTCCCGCGCGGCCTTCAAGCTGCTCGAAGCGGAGCAGACGTTCGACCTGCCGTTCGAACGATTTACGAACGCGCTTGACCTCGGCGCCGCGCCTGGCGGCTGGGCGTCCGTGCTTCTGGAGCGCGGCCTTCGCGTGACGGCGGTCGATCCTGCGGAGATGGACGAGTCGCTCGCAGGACATCCGAGGCTGCGTCACATGCGTCAGAACGCGGCGGACATTTCTTTCCCGCCGGGGACGTTCGACCTGCTCGTGTGCGACATGAGCTGGGACCCGCACCATACGGCCCGGATCGTGAAACAGCTGGCGCCGGCGCTGTCTGCAGGCGCATCCGTCATCGTCACGCTCAAGCTCATGTATAAAAAGCCGATGCAGACGATCGCCGACCTGCTCGGGTCGTACGAGGAGACCTTCGATATCCGAAGGGTCAAGCAGCTGTTCCACAACCGGGACGAAGCGACGGTCTGGATGCGCAAGTAGCCGCGTTTGCGGGTTGCTTCGCGGTCAGGAATTAAGATCAGCCTTCCATTAGCGATCGCAGCATGCTATAATCGGACCGATATGATCGACATAGCACGGGAAAGCATCCCGCGCCGAACCGAATCCCTTTGGGATTACCGGTTTTGGCGCGTTTTTTTGTTTTTATTGCGTCCGCGCGTTTGCAGCGAAGGGAGGAACGGGGCATGAATGGAGAACAAGAGCGACATCCGCTGCCTATATTCGAGCTGGGCCAGCTCGTATCGAACCGGTACAGAATCGCCGGCGGACTGGGCCGGGGCGGAATGGCCCGCGTCTATCTGGCCGAGGACTTGAAGCTTGGCGGGAGGCTGCTGGCGCTCAAGCTGACGCGCACTTACGACGATGCCCAGCGATTTATCGACGAGGCGAGGCTGCTGAGCGCCTTGCGCCATCCGGGGCTGCCGGAGATCGTCGATTACGAGCCGCCGGACGAACGGGGGCTGGCGCTGATCGTCATGACCTATGTCGAAGGCGAGACGCTCGCCGATCGCATGCGCAAGCACGGGATGCGGCTGCCGTTCGGGAAGGCGCTGCGCTATTTGCTGCAGCTGGCGCGGACGCTGCAATATTTGCATGCGCAGCGTCCGCTCGTCGTTTTCCGGGACCTGAAGCCGGCGAATGTCATGATCGACAGCAGGGACGACGCGATTCTGATCGACTTCGGCATCGCCAGGGAGTTCAAGCCCGGCGCGGCGAAGGATACGCTGATGCTCGGCACGCCCGCGTTCGCGGCGCCGGAGCAGCTGCGGGGCGAGCAAAGCGACGCCCGGACGGATCTGTACGGGCTCGGCGCCATTGCCTATTATTTGCTGACGGGGGGCGGCTTTTGCGACCGTAAGGGCGCAAGCAGGCGGCCGATCTGGCAGCGCGACGCGCCGCCGGGATTCGTCGCGTCCGTTGAGCGGCTGCTGTCCGAGCGCCCCGAAGCTCGGCCGGACAGCGCGTCTGACGTCGTTCGCGATTGGGAGGATTATGCCGCCTCCGCGGAAGCGCATGCGCTGGGCGGGCCGTCGACAAGACAGCAAGAACGTCATGCTCAAGCAAGCCGGAACGCTGCAACCGGCCGCCGGGGCACAGCGGTCCGGATCGCTGCGATCTTGTCGGCCTACCCCGGCGCGGGCGCGACATTTCTGGCGCGGCTGCTGTCGTCCAGGCTAAACGGTCTCGGCGTCGCGCACGCCTTGACGGAGAGCCCGGGCGTCGAGCCCGAGCTGTACCGCTGGCTGGACGGCGGGCGGCGCATGCCGGGCCGAGCGGCTTTCGCAGATCCGTCCGGCGCTCGCTCCGTGTCTCCGTCATGGCGCGAGGGGCATGCCGAATATTACCCGCTTCGTCCGGACGAGCCGCCTGGCGGAGCGCCGGAGCCGGGCTTCGCCGCCTGGCTGGGCGCGATCGGCGTGCCGCTCGTGCTGCTCGACGTATCCGGCGCTTGGCAGGATGCGCGGGTGTCGGCCTGGCTAGCGATGCATGCCGATGCGTTATTCGCGGTGGCCGATCCGCTGCCGGTCAAGTGGACGGAGCGACGGCAGCATGGCTGCGCGGAGCTGCTGGCGGCTGCGTCGAGCGCCGGCGCGGCGACGGGTTGGATCGCGAACCGCGACATGGACTTTCCCGGGCGCGGCGAATGGCTCGGTCTGTTTCCGGAGCGGCCGGTGCTCGCGGTGCCGCACTTGCCGCCTGCTGACGCGGTTGCGTGGCTGTGGCAAGGCGGCGATGTCGCGCTGCCGCGGCATTTCGCGGCCGCTGCGGATGCTTTTTGCGCCCGACTGCTGGCCTGAACCGCCAGCCGACATTTGAGGTGCCGCGCCGCTTAATGGGGCGTCGGACCAGCGGTTTCCGGGAATGTATGCTTCATCCATTCGATCTCGCAAGGTCGTCATGGTACAATAGATGTCAGCGGATTCAGACGCTTATTCCAGATTCCGTAGTACGTATAGACAGAGGTGGACGATCATGAGCGAACGTATATTGATCATAGAGGACGAAGACGGCATTGCGCGCATATTAGAGCTCGAGCTCAAGCATGAAGGCTATGAAGTCGGCCGCGCGGCCGACGGCCGCACGGGCCTGGAGATGGCGCTGAGCGGCGAATGGGACCTTCTTCTGCTGGACGTGATGCTGCCCGGCTTGAACGGCGTCGAGGTGCTCCGCAGGTTCAGGCAAAACGACAACGCGGTACCCGTCATCCTGCTGACGGCCCGTGACACCGTTCCGGACAAGGTCAGCGGCTTCGAGCATGGCGCCAACGACTATGTGACCAAGCCCTTCGCAATGGAAGAGCTGCTCGCTCGCGTGCGGAACCTGCTGCGGATTTTCAAGGCTTCGCGCGAGGGAGAGAGCGAGGATGCGCTCAAGATCGGGGACCTGACGATCGAATTGATCACGCGCAAGGTGTATCGCAAGGACCACGGCATCGACCTGACGCCGCGAGAGTTCGAGCTTCTGCTTTATTTGGCGCGGCACAAGGGCACGGAGAAGACGCGGGACGAGATTTTGTCGGACGTATGGGGCTACGAATATATCGGGGATACGAATGTCGTCGACGTGTATATCCGTTATTTGCGCCAAAAAATGGACAAGGGGTATAGGCATAAGCTGCTTCACACCGTGCGCGGCGTAGGCTACATGCTCAAGGAGCCCGAAGTATGACGCTGAGGCTTCGCTTCACGCTTTTTACCGTTTTTTGGTTGATTTTCATACTGATTCTGTACAATGTGTTCGTCTATTACTTCGTCATTAAGGTGACGACGCGCGGCGAGCTGCAGCTGCTATCCAGCAAGGCCGATCTCGTCATGGAGACGCTCCGCAAAAACGAGATGGCCGGCATCGACGACGCTGCGCTGCTCAAGGACATGTACAACGTCAATGAGATGATGCGCATCGTCACGCCGGATTCGCGGGTCGTGAATTCGGTCGGGGTAGACAAGCAGCTGCTCGCTCTGCCCAAAGAAGTCCGCACGGTCTCGCATTCGGACACGATCAAGGTGGACGGTCACCGCGTACTGACCTGGTCCGTGCCGATCTACGACAATCATCGTCTGATCGGGCAGATTGACAGCGCGCGCTATTTGACCGCGCTCGACGGCTACCTGCAGATCTTGCTCGGCGCACTTAGCGTGACCAGCGTCGGCGCGATCATTTTCGCCATCCTCGGCACCTACTGGTTCACGTCCCGGCTGACGGGACCGATCGGGCAGATGGTTCAGACGATGCGGGAGATCGACCGGAGCGGCAAGCTACAGCGGGTGAAGATGGGCCGGGAGGAATCGGTGGAGCTCCAGCAGCTCATTCGCGCGTTCAACCAGATGATCGACCGGCTGGATCGGACGATCGAGCGGCAGAAGCAATTCGTAGCGGACGCCTCGCATGAGCTCAAGACGCCGCTCACCGTCATCGGCAGCTATGCGGACATGCTCAAGCGCTGGGGCCGGGACGACGTCACCGTGCGCGACGAGGCAATCGAGGCTATCGCGCGCGAGACCGAACGGCTCAAGAAGCTGACGCTCTCGATGCTGACGCTGGCGGAGGCCGAGCAGGACGATTGGCTGAATAAGAGCCGGTTCGATATCGTGTCGATCGTCAACGATCTGTCCGGCGTGCTGCGCGCTACGTTCCTGCGGCATATCCGGGTTCATGCAGGCTCGAATACGGTTCTAATGGTCGGAGACAAGGACAAGATCCGCCAGATGATCCTGATTTTCCTGGACAATGCAATCAAATACAGCAAGGAACCGATCGACGTACGCGTCCGGTCGGAGAAAAACACGGTTCGCATCGAAGTGACGGACTACGGCATCGGCATTTCGGAGAACGAGATTCCATACCTGTTCGAACGTTTCTACCGCGTCGACGAGGCTCGGCATCGCGCGACGGGCGGCAGCGGCCTCGGCCTGTCCATTGCCAAGCGAATTATCGATCTGCATGGCGGGACGGTCGAAGTGTTCAGTAAGCCCGGCAGCGGCACGACCATCGCGATTGCGCTTCCGTACAAGTGAGCGCTTCCGCCGTTGCCGAAAGGTCGCGCAACAAAGCCTTCGTGTTTCCGCGCGGGGCGGAGACCGAAGGCTTTGTTCCTATGAAAGAACCTACAAAATCGGCGGCGATCCGCGACCGGTTAGGCGCGCATTCGGCGTTCGGGGGCTTTTCGGATGGTTGGCGGACCCTCAAAACCTGCATATAAAGTCAATTTCATAATTAATTTGGTCATGGAGCCAAGCATGAGGCCAATGTTGGGGAAGTGCTTTTTTTGAGGTTAAGCGGCTGGTTTTGCTTCGCGGATGCGCTTGTTTAATTTGTCTATTGCAAGTTTGCATACATTGTATGTGAGACAACTTAAGTCCATATCTACGAATGCACATCTTTTAAGCTTTCGCGTCGTGCCTAATTCCAGATAAAGTTTTAAATAGGCAAAGACACGCTCAACCGCGGTCCGCTGTTTAAATAATTGATGGAACTTTTCACTGCCTCGCCCAGGTGCAGTGTAT